>NZ_BLXW01000012.1:0-152825 GCF_054784495.1 Geomonas sp. Red276 | reverse complement strand
CGGGCGGCAGGATCTTCAGTTCGCGATTTCCGTGAGGCGCCGGCGAGCTCGCTTCGCTCACCGCCTCACATCGTCACAAAACCAAAACCAAACGGCCCCTCAGAGGCGACAACTATCCTGACACAGGGGGAACAGATCTGCTTAAGTCGTTGCGATAGAGCTTTCGTCAGCATTTATGGCGACGAACGTTTGCCATCTAATCAAAGAACCATTGCAAATGCCCGTACCTTTTTGGCACAGCCAGGACTTACCCTCGACTTTTTCAGTGCCGAATCTGCCCCAGTATGGCAAATCCCGTAATTTGCTGCGACAGCGTCTACCCAGCGCTCAGACCATGACTGCGCTCAACCCGTCGGCAGGCAAAGTGAACCCCGTTGGAAAGATATCTAAATACCGGAACGGACTACTAGAAGGTCTTAGACGCCCTCTGGCCAGTCAATCTTCCCAAATTGAGCCAGAAACTCAGAACCGAGGCATGGATCAATAGATGCGACAAATTGGATTTTACCCTTTAGATGATTTTTGAATCCCACGAGGGAGTTAAAGCCACGTCTAGCGCAGTGTTCATGGAGGGAAAACCTAGTGGCATAATAAAGATGATTTTCAATTGATTCGCGTAATTCCTTTGTCACCTTTGGCGTGTCGCCATTAACAACCAGACCAGTGACAATTTTTCGAGCGCCTGGAGGGATGATGTGGGTCTTGCGGGAGTGCCGACGAAAACCGAATCTCGACAACAAAGTTGATACTTCGGTGATTAAGGCAGTTGCCTTTTCTCGGTCTAAAGAATTAGAGGAAAAAGTGAGATCATCTGAGTACCTGGAATAGGAACATTTATATTTTCTGGCAACATCAGAAATTTGAATATCTAGAGGTATGAAAACTAGATTTGATAAAAGTGGGCTTGTTGGGGCGCCCTGTGGCAAGTGTCCTAAGGTACAGGCTTCATAGAAGTGGTAATGACCGTTTATACTTTTCCACCGACCAGACTTGTTCATTCGTGAGTTGGAGGAAATACGAGAGGATTTATTCGATATGGGGTTTGCATTCACACGAGTGCAAAGACGTGTTAGTTCCAGAGAAAGAAGCTTTGTATATCCCATTCCATGAAAAACATGGAAGACCTGCCTCTCGGATATAGATTCAAAGAAGCGGCTGATGTCAATTTTGACTAACCATTTTGCGTTACAATGGACATCAGCATTTTTCTTTATGGAGCTTCCTTTATTGTAGGCAAAAGAGGACGGGTGAGAAGAGAAGTTCTGGAGAATGTTTTGATGAATCCATCTTTGGGCTTTCAGAAGCAGATAGTCGGGAACAACAATTTGTCTATACCCACCACTGCGCTTACGAATCATAAACTGCTTATAGGGGTCTCTATTACGAGAGACGATGCTTCGTAACTCATTATAAGGTGTATCTGTAATGCATGCGAGGTGGCCGAGAGAAAAAATAACCGGAAGTCCCTTCGCATGGAGTGCCCTACCGTAATCAGTAATGGCCAGAAGGTACTCTTCAGCATAGCCGTTTTTCCGGCCCTCGTTTTCAAATAAGTTTGGGTGCCAGGTACTCATTTACTTTGACTCGCATTGCGAGGGTTGGTGGAGCGTCTGGCACAGGCGTTCGAGGTCATAAGGCGCTTCACCAGCCTTTGGCTCAAGCTTCAGCTTTTCCATCGGGAAACAGACCCTGCTCCCTAATTGCTCTCTGATGTATTTTCATCAGAGAATCCGCTAAACTTTCTCTGGCACCCAAAGAAGGAGGAAGGATAATACATATCACAATTTTTTGCAATAACCAAAGGCTCCATACTCTTGGGCCGGCCATTCGTTTTGTATCTTTTGAGAAGGTCTAAACCAAAATTAGAGATCCGTCCATTGTCGTCTATAAATCCAGCTCTTCTACACCTTCGTAGAACTTGCCCAATTTCAGTCTCAGTTAAGAGGGTAACCTTCGACAAATTTGGAGCTTTGATGCCTTTCGCAAGAAACCCAAGGATCATCAGCAAATTCATCAATCGCCTTGATAGCGACTGGGATTCAATTTGATCTAGTATCATTAAGGCCAATCTGGACTGCCCAGCATCGAAAAGCCTGTCAACGGCTGCATCAGTCACATCTTTTCCAAACAAGGGTTGTAATGAAGCAGGAATACCCCTATTAGGAAAGAGTGGTTTCCAGGATGGCCCCTGCGCCCACAGTATGGATGGAGCGTTGTTTGGACACCCATGCTGGAAGATCAAATTAGAACGAGATGAGCCATAACCAAGGGCAGCTTTAGGTTTGTTTGTTCGCCTTCCATACTTTAAACACAAACCTTCAAAACCTTGATTCCATCCCCCAGGAGGTGAGGTGACCTCCATCTTGTAATGAATTCGATCTTCGCTCAGAGGACCAATTTTTTTTGCGAGAACCAAAATAGCAGCCGTATGAGCCGCGTAGGTGATAACCCAGATGTTACATTTCTTATGGGAAATCCAGCTTTTAATACTCTTGCTTACCTTATCCCGCCAATATTTGTAAACACTATCTCCTGATGCTAGGACGTCATCTATCAGAAAAATATTTGGAATTCGCTCCGCACGCATACTTTCAACAGTTGGCGCGACAACGTATTTTCGCGGTTTAGTTCTTTCGAGGTTTGTTAAAATATAGCCTATCTTGCCTGAGCTATTGTACCTCTCCCTTCTAATGCGAATAGGTTCACCAATATAGATTTTTCTAACTGGTTTCACCGGAAATAGAGCAACCTTTCCATTAAGCTTATCGCCAACAGTCTCAATTAATTGGGTGAGTTTTGTTTCAAAGTCCGAAGCTGAAACCAACACTAAACGATTCAAGAAGGCCTTGGCAAGAAGTCTATCTCCCCCAGAAAAAAGTGACAGCCACTCTTGAGCTTCTTTTGTCTCGGATAAAGGCATTTCCGTCCTCTCTGCCCTCTCTAGCACCTTGCTAAATTAGCTACAACTTAGTTACACTACAGGAAATAACCTCTCTTTACAATCACAAAGGATCACACTATCATTCCTGCAAGGCGACAATTATGTCTGAACCTGAGATCGCAGCGACTCCCATAGTCTGGCTGGTCCGAGCAAGATGTCTTTGAGGCCATGACGGACTTTCTCTGAATCCAGAGCCTGCCTGCTCATGGTCTGGTGGGCGGCCAAGGCGTCCATGATTGCAATCATGATCTCAGCAGATAGGTCAGGGGAGTTGGCGAACTGCTCCTTGGTGTTGTTGGTCGCCTGCTGAATAAGCGTTTCGGATTCCAGCAGTTTTCCCTTCAATACGCTATTGACGTACACCAGCTTGTCGTCGTCGGTCAACTCTCCCTCGAAAAGCTCATTCACCTTGGTGATGATCTCGTTCAGCCAGACGACATCCTTTTCTCGCACCTCGCCACTGCCGGTATCGGTGAGCGGGGTGAGTTTGTTCGCTTCGCCATCGCTGAGCGGCAAAGTGGTTTTCCCCAAGTCTTTTAGCTTATGATGCGTCAGCACGACCTTGGAGAGATCGACACCACTGCGCTCACGTCCGAAATCCAGTAGCGGGAGCAGTCGCCTGAAAAAAATCTTTCTTTTCTCGATGTCCGTGTTGCCGTAGTCGAAGATTTGAGACAGGAACGCGTACACCCGCAGGAAAGTTCCCAGGTTGCGCTTGAACAGGATCAGAGTGTTGATTTCATTATTGGCAGCCTGCTCGGCGACGCTGTCCTTTCTCGCCTCTGCGGCTTCCAGTTTTTCCTGAGCGAACTTGTAACGCTTCAGCAGGCGGTCGGCAACCGGTTCCAGGGCTGCATATAGCTGCCCCTGTGTTGCCTTCGGGTCCATTTCCACACCGACTACCCGCGCCACCTCATTCTCGTCGTAACAACCGGTCGCGTCCAGTTTTGTCCGTAGGTCATAGACCAGGTTCGGATCGGTCACTCCTGCCAGTTCGGCGGTTTCGAAATAGGTCTTGAAGGAGGCCAGCACTTCCTGCGGATCGTTCACGAAGTCGAGGATGTAGGTGGTGTCCTTGGTGCCGAACTTGCCCCGGTAGGCACGGTTCAACCTGGACAAGGTCTGCACCGCCTGAATACCGGCCAGTCGTTTGTCCACGTACATGCCGCAGAGAAGGGGCTGATCAAAGCCGGTCTGGAACTTGTTGGCGACCAGTAGGATCTGGTACTCCTCGGTAGCGAATGCCTTGCGCATGTCGCGTCCGCGCAGATTCGGATTCAGGCTTTTGCTGTCCTCAGTTAGGGGCTCGGAGCCGGATTCCTTGTCGTTCACTTCGCCGGAAAAGGCGACCAGGGTGCCGATGCGGTAGTTGTTGTCCTTGATGTACTTCTGAACCGCCAGCTGCCAGCGCACCGCTTCCAGGCGGCTGCCGACGACGACCATCGCCTTGGCCTGGCCGGAGAGGAGCGGGGCCACGTTCTCGCGGAAATGCTCCACCACCACCTGCACCTTCTGGCTGATGTTGTAAGGGTGCAGCCGTACCCAGCGCATGATCCCCTTCATCGCCTCGTTTCGCTCCACCTCCTTTTCATCCCACTCCTTGCCGCCGGACGCCAACCGGAAAGCTAGCTTATAGGGGGTGTAGTTCTTCAGCACGTCGAGGATGAACCCTTCTTCAATTGCCTGGCGCATGGAGTAGACATGGAAAGGGGAGGGGAGGTTGTCCGGTCCGGCGGGCAGTTCTGGATGGGGGCGACGGCCGAAAAGCTCCAGGGTCTTTGCCTTGGGTGTCGCGGTAAAGGCGACGTAGGTAATTCCGGTGCTGTCGGCACGAGCTGCCATTTGAGCGGCGAGGATGTCTTCGGTGCTTACTTCGCCGCCGTCTTCGAGTTCCCGCAACTCCTCGGCCGACAGCACCGCTTTCAGTTTGGCAGCTGCCGAACCGGTTTGGGAGCTGTGAGCTTCGTCGGCGATCACGGCAAAACGCTTCCCTTGTGTTGCGGCCAGTTCCTGTACTTCTTTGAGGGCGAAGGGGAAGGTTTGGATTGTGCAGACGACGATCTTCTTGCCTCCGGAAAGCGCCTTGGCGAGTTCGCCGCTCTTGCTGGAGCTGGTGCCGGTGATGGTCGCGACCACACCGGCGGTGCGTTCGAAGTCGAAAATCGCTTCCTGCAATTGGGCATCGAGGACGTTCCGGTCCGATACCACCAGCACTGAGTCGAAGATCTTTCTATTGTCGGCGTCGTGCAGATCGGCCAGGAAGTGTGCGGTCCAGGCGATTGAGTTGGTCTTTCCCGATCCGGCGGAATGCTGGATGAGGTACTTGCTGCCAGCCCCCTCGGCCAGAACAGTCTTCAGCAGTTTTCGCGTTGCGTCCAGTTGGTGGTAACGGGGGAAGATGACCGAGGCGATCTGCTTTTTATCGTCACGCCGGGTGACCAGGTAACGGCCGATGATCTCCAGCCAGCTTTCCCGCTCCCATACCTGCTCCCAGAGATAAGCGGTGCTGTGGCCCGATTCACTTGGCGGGTTGCCCGCCGCGCCATGGTCCCCTTGGTTGAAAGGGAGGAAGGTGGTACTAGCGCCCTGCAGCCTTGTGGTCATCATCACACCGGAATTACTCACGGCGAAATGAACCAGAGCCCCACGGGGAAAGTCCAGAAGCGTATCCGCGGTCGATTGACCTTTGGGCTTGGGAGCACGGTCGAAGCGGTATTGATCCACGGCATCCTGCACAGACTGGGTGAAATCGCTCTTCACCTCAACCGTCGTAACCGGGATGCCGTTCAGGAACAGCACAAGGTCGAGAGAGTTTTCATTGTGGAGGGAATAGCGTACCTGCCGCACGACCCGAAGCCGGTTTGCTGCGTACTTGGCTTGCAGGTCAGGGTTCATCGCCAATGCCGGCTTGAACTGGGCCAGTTGTAGCGGTTGGCGCAGCCCTAGGAGTTCGACGCCGTGACGCAGCACGTCCAGTGTGCCTCGATCGTCCAACTGTTTGCGCAACCGGTCCAGCAGAACAGCTTCTGTGGCGGCACCGTGGCTCTTCGTCAACGAATCCCAGGCTTTGGGTTGGCTAGCCTGAATCCAGGAGATGGTATCAGCGGTGAAGAGGGCGCGACTCCGGTCGTACTGCGCCGCGTCAGTCTCGCAATACGACCATCCGTTGGCGGCGAGGTAAGTGCAGATGTCGTTTTCGAAGTTGATTTCCCTGTGCAGGTCCATGGATTCCCCACTTACTCTGACTTTGTGACCACCAAACCTCTCACATCAATCTTTCCAGTAACCGCAGTTGAGATGAGGGCGATACGGCGTTCCTTGAGGAGGTCTATCGCCCGTTGAGCTTCAGCCAGAAGTGCGTCGATTCTAGCGGTTTCTGCATTGATGAAGGCGACAATGGCAGACTGCTCTTCTGGAGGCGGCACCGGAATAATCCATGAGCCAATATGCCCTTGTGATATTTTTGCCATCGACATACTAGAGCCACGAGCATCTGTTTCTATTAAGGAGCGCCCGTATTTACTGATGAGTAGGTTGCAGAAAAAGTTCGGCTCATTATTTGGCTTGAGCAGTATCCTGTATACCAAATCAGACAGCATTAACCTGTAACCCACGAATTCCGTAACAACACATGCATCGCCAACAAGCTCTGGTGTATTACCGCGAGTTAGAAGCAAATCTCCAGGTTTAACCTCAAGCGCAGGGTCAGGATCTATTCCGGCGAGAAGCATCTTATTCTCACCTGCGATGAACTCACCATTTTTTATGGCACCTAGTTTAAGCACTCCCCAATTGTCAGGTTCACAAGACTCACTTGATGCAACCGGGCTCCAACCCTGCTCAATCCTTCCTATCACTCTTGTAAACTGTAAAACCTCCCAACTTTCCGGCACCTCACCAAGCCACTCAATCCCCGAATCCTTCATCGGTGCATCCGGGTTCAGTCCCTTGGTAACGGCGTGAGAGATCACCGCCTGGCGCTTTTCCTTCAATATCGTAATCAGTCGTTCCTGTTCGGCTACGAGCGCGTCAATCTTGCCCGTTTCGATGCTAAGGAAGGTGAGGATTGCTTTCTGTTGATCAGCGGGTGGAACGATCACCGGGAGTTCCATGACATTCGTCGATGAAATGGACGCCAGGTTGGTGCTTTGTTTTGACCGGCTCATAAAATAGAACTGCGCGTAGTCTGAGCCCGTGACAGTATTCAGCCAATCAGAACCAACAGTAGCTGGCCGTACGGCGAAGACGTGATTTTGATGAATGCACGGCTCTATTTCACCCTGCCAGACATGGCCTCGCCCAAGCTTATCGAAATCTCCACCCTCGTTCATCAGCACATCACCGGCTTTAAGGGCATAGCGCTGTAAATTTTCAGCAGGTATTTGGATTGTCGCTACGTCATCCAATGACAGGTAGCCGTCTTGGACATTTGCTACCCGCAAATAAGGCACTTCCACGGTGTCCTTTCCCACATTGTCCTTGCCCTTGGCTACACCTGTTTGGACTGACGCGATAAACTTCAGACGAGCTACCGTCCATCCTTGCGGCACCTCTCCCAGCCACTCAACCCCGCTGTCCTTATAGCTCTCATAACGCGCTAAAGTCATGCCGATAGTCCCTTGATCATCTCCAGAATCCGGTCGGTGCACTGCTTCAGTTCCGCATCGATAACCGAGAGCTCACGTGGCGGCTGGAAGACGTAAAAGTGCCGGTTGAAGGGGATCTCATAACCCACCTTGGTCTTCTCGTGGTCGATCCAGGCGTCCTTAGCGTGGGGGAGTACCTCGCGCCTGAAGTAGGCGTTCACATCCTCATTGAACGGGACGTTCTCGGTATCGCGCAGGCTGCTGTCCGGTTGCGGCTTCCCTTTCTGCTTTCCCTTGCTCCCCAGGATCACCTGTCCCTTTTCATCCTTCAGAGGACGCTCCACAGTAATGGTGCGATAGCCGAAGTCACAGTTCTTGAAGATCCGACTGATCGGCTTGCCGTCCTTTTTCGCCTCAATAAAATTCCCGAAAAGGCGGGTGACCTCGGCAATATGGTCTTCTGACATTTCCTTGCGCTTGCTTCCTAGACTTTTGCGCATCTTCTGCCAGAACGAGGAGGCATCGATCAGTTGCACCTTGCCCTTGCGAGCTTCGGGTTTCCGGTTACTGATGATCCAGACGTAAGTGGAGATGCCGGTGTTGTAGAACATGTCGGTCGGCAGGCCAACAATCGCCTCCAGCAGGTCGTTCTCCAGCACATAGCGGCGTATCTCACTTTCGCCGCTTCCTGCGCCGCCGGTGAAGAGGGGAGAGCCGTTCAGGACGATGCCGAAGCGGCTACCACCCTCGGCCGACGGGCGCATCTTCGAGATCAGGTGCAGAAGGAAAAGCATGGAACCGTCGGAGACACGCGGAAGCCCGGGACCGAAGCGGCCGGTAAAGCCCAGTTGCTCATGTTCCTTGCGAACCTCCTTCTCCACCTTTTTCCATTCCACACCAAAGGGAGGGTTGGAAAGCATGTAGTCGAACTTCCGGTGAGGATGTCCGTCTTCGGAAAGGGTGTTGCCGTAGGTGATGTTGCCTACGTCCTGCCCCTTGATGAGCATGTCTGCCTTGCAGATGGCGTAGGACTCGCCGTTCAGTTCCTGGCCGTAGACCGTCAAGCGGGCCTGGGGGTTGTGTTCCTCCAGGTATTCGCCGGCAACCGACAGCATGCCTCCGGTGCCTGCGGTCGGATCATAGATGGTCCGCACCACACCCGGCTTGGACAGCACCTCGTCATCCTCGATGAAGATCAGGTTGACCATCAAGCGGATAACCTCACGAGGGGTGAAGTGCTCACCGGCCGTTTCGTTGGATATCTCGGCGAATTTACGGATCAACTCCTCGAACACGAGCCCCATCTGGTGGTTATCCACCGCCTCGGGGTGCAGGTCGACCTGCGAGAATTTCTCGGCAACCTGATAGAGCAGTCCGCATTTATGGAGACGCATTACCTGGGAGTGGAAATCAAACCGTTCGAAGATGTCGCGGACGGCAGGGGAGAAGGACTGCACGTAGCTGTCGAGGTTTTCCCGGATGTGGTCCTGGTCCCCCATGAGCTTTTTCATGTCCATAGGGGAGGTGTTGCAAAAGCTAAGGCCGGCCTTGCGGAGCAGGAAGGGCTCGGGATTGAGCCCCGACTTCTGCTTCTCCGCCAATTCGGCGAGCACGGCATCCTTAGTTCCCTCCAGCACACAGTCAAGACGTCGAAGAACGGTAAAAGGTAGGATGATCTTGCCATATTCAGATTGTTTATAATCGCCGCGCAGAAGGTCCGCGACAGACCAGATAAAGGAGGAGAGAGCTTGTTGGTTCATAGGTGTCCGGTACATAAGTATTTTGGTGCCGCAGTTCAGTAAATGCCACTAAAACGTCGAATTTGCGGCGTTTGCATACTATCGTTTTTGGCTATGGTTGTCTACCTTGGTTTTTAAGGAAAGTTTTACGAAGTACGGAGGAATGGCAGGCAAGATACAAGGAAAACTGAGTGCGGACCGAGGGAAGGTGGCCTCGGGGAGATTTGAATGTTTCTGTGGGTTACGTCTGGTTGAGACGAAGTTGGACGTCGTGGTCTTTATCTCCACCGTACGCCGGATAGTCATCTGATTCAGTTGCTGATAGTTGTTGTTTGGAAACAGCCCTTGTTTCTTAGGCAAAGGGCGTTTGAGGACTCAGAAGAACGTCGAACATGCTGTTTTAAAAAGTGCTTGGCGGATTTCGGCCGCCATCTGTTAGTCATCACATTTAGTTTGAGTTAGTCATCCAATTTAGATATCCCGAGGCAAATGAGGGAGATCCCTTTGCTCCACTCCCCTTCAGATATCTATTACGTCCCATAAGATATATTATGTAAAGTATGATGTCTCTATCTTGGAGCGTAATTCGGAGGGGCGTCGTGGAGTGGGCTTCTCAGGCAGCGGAGATGGTATCTCAGGAGTGTCAGGAGAACTTCGAGAATTACTAGATCAATGTAGTCGTGACAGACCAACCTGCTGTTACTTCTCAAACAAGTCGCGCGTACGCCGACTCCCGTATCCTTGTCGTCTGAATGCGTCTTCCGCCTGGACGGTCTCACCTGAACCAGGTTTCGTCACAGTTGTCACCGACTAAAAGGAGTTGTCTCGGCTTCATACCGACCTTTGAGTGTGCGAGACCGCCTTTTCTCCCCTCTAGTCCATGCCGACCGAAATCAGACCCATACCCACCCCTGGACCATACGGAAAAAGCCGCTTAAAACGCAAATTTAGAAGCTGCTTTTTTAGGCGATTCTTGAGGGGTGCCGGAAGCCCTTACCAGCGGCGGCTTTCCAGCGCCTTTACCAGCTCAACCACCTTGTCGGCCACCAGGGACTCCAGGATCCGTCCTTTTTCGGCGCTGGCCTTGGAGGGATCGCCCCAGACGCCGCCGGGCCAGAAACTCCGCTTGTCCCGGACCAGGATTCCCGGCGGGAACGTCGGCCATTCCTTGGGCGAACTCCCTTTGACCAGCTGCGGATGCGAGTGCATGATGCGCGAGGTTTCGATCTCACCGGCATGGGCGTCGCCCGGCGTCTCCAAAAGCTGCGCCGCCGTTTCTTTGGCCAGGTCGTATTCGGTCACCACGGCCATGTTGATGTCGCCGATCTCCAGCAGCAACTCCTCCCCGGCGTCCTGCAGCGCCATCCGGTGGCTCCCTCCGGCATGTCCGGTCAAGGCGATGAAATTCATTAGACCGTGTGCATGAAGCGAGCGGACGATGTCCTTGAAGAGCGCCTTCAACGTGGCCGTGGTGATGGAGACCGTACCGGGATGCAGCGAGGTAGAGCGGCAGCAACCGTAATGGATCGGCGGGGCGACGAAGAGCGGGGTCCGCTCGGCCGCCCTCTTCCCGACCTCGTAGGCCTCGATGGTGTCGGTGGAGAGCGGGAGATGGCTTCCGTGCTCCTCGACCGAGCCAAACGGGATGTAGACGGTGCGGCAGGTCTCGAGCCCCTCCGCAAACTCGTTCATGGTCATCTCTTCCAGCAGCATCTATAGCCTCCTCAATCCGCGTCCAAGAGATCGCGGATCTTCTTGGCCAGTTCCGACGGCTTGGCCGGCTTCATGATGATGTCGATCCCGTCCATTTCGATCCCCTTGTCCTCGATGACGTCTGAGGTGTAACCGCTTAAAAACAGTACCTTTAGCTGGGGGTCGCGGGCCCTGAGCTCCTCACAGACCTGTTTGCCGTTCATCTTGGGCATGATGACGTCCAAAAGCGCGAGCTCGATGTCGTTGGGGTTCCGCTCGAAGAGTTCGAGCGCCTGTTCGCCGCTTTCCGCAAGGAGCACCGAATAACCGAAACGGGTCAATACCGAGTCTACCAGATGGCGGACCGCCGGGTCGTCCTCCACCACAAGAATGGTTTCGCTGCCGCCGTTGGGCATCACCAGCGAGGCCCGTTTCTCTTCCGCCTCCAGACCCGGGACGAGCGGGAGATAAACGAAGAAGGTGGTTCCGGCCCCCAACTGGCTCTTCATGGTGATGAAGCCGTTATGCTGCTTGACGATTCCGTACACGATGGAAAGCCCGAGGCCGGTACCGCGGCCGTTGGCCTTGGTGGTGAAGAAAGGCTCGAAGATCTTCTGCTGGGTCTTTATGTCCATGCCGGTGCCGGTGTCCGAGATGGTGATCAGGGCGAAACGGCCGGGTGCGCCGAAGCCGTGTTCCTGCTGGAATTCCTTCCCCAGCGCGACGATCTCGGTCCGGATGGTGAGCTCGCCCCCGCCCGGCATGGCGTCCCGGGCGTTGGTGGCGAGGTTCATGAGCACCTGCTCTATCTGCCCGCTGTCGGCCATCACCACCAGGCGCTCGTCGGTCAGGTCGGTCTTCAGCGCGATGTCTTCGCCTATGATCCTCGTGAGGAACTTGATGTGGTTGCGGGCCAGGCCGTTTAGCTCCAGCTGCTGCAGGAGCATGACCTGTTTGCGGCTGAAGGCCAGCAGGCTCCTGGTCAGGTGGGTCGCCCGGTCGGCGGCATCCAGGATCTGTTCCATGTGGCTTCGCTTCGGGTCCTCGGGATCGAGCGTGTAGTGGAGAAGCTGACCGAAACCGGTGATGACGGTCAGTATGTTGTTGAAATCGTGGGCGACTCCCCCCGCCAGCTGGCCGATCGCCTCCATTTTCTGTGCCTGGCGCAGCTGTTCTTCGAGCCGCTTGCGCTCGGTCATGTTCTCCTTGAAGGCCATGTAATGGCTGATGATCCCCGCCGAGTTCCTGATCGGGAAGATGGTGGCGTGCTCCCAGTAGGTCTCACCGTCCTTGCGGCGGTTGAAGATGTCGCCCGACCAGACCTTCCCCGCCGTGATGGTGTCCCACAGATCGCGGTAGAGCTCGGGGGCGGTCTTGTCCGATTTGAGGAGGCGGGGATTCTCCCCGAGGACCTCGCCCGACTGGAAGCCGGTGGTCTGGATGAACTTCGGGTTCACGTACTCGATCTTGCCGGTGGTGTCGGTGATCATGATGGAGATCGGGCTCTGCACGACCGCCTGGGAGAGTTTCAACAGCTGCTCCTCGACCAGGTTCCGCTCGGTGGTGTCCCGGTAGACCACCACGCAGCCGACCAGCTCTCCCTCCTCCCTGATCGGGGTGCTGATGAACTCGACGGTGAAGCTGCTGCCGTCCTTGCGCCAGAAGAGCTCCTCGCCGTGGTGCGGACGGCCGTCGCGCAGCGCCTGGGAGATCGGGCACTCCTCCTGGGGGTAACGGCTGCCGTCCGGCTTGGTGTGGTGCCCCAGCGAATGGTGGTGCTTGCCGAGCATCTCCTGCGGCTCCCACCCCATCATCTGCGCCCCCGCCGGGTTCACGAAGGTCACCATCCCCTTCATGTCTACCCCGTAGATCCCCTCCCCTGCCGCGTCCAGGATCAGCTGGAGTTGCCGCCTGGTCTTCTCGTGGGCGTCCTGGGCGTGCTTTCGGGCGGTGATGTCCTCGAGGGTCTGGATGGCCCCGAGCAGTTTGCCGTCGCGGTCGCGGATGGGGGCCGCGGTGACCACCAGGTAGTGGAGAACGTCGTTACGGTCCCGGTACCAGCTTTCGGTCTGGACCCCATCGGGGATCTGGTCGTCGATGGACTCCACGGTGTGGCAGGCGGTGGTCAGTTTCCCCCCTCCCCTCACGATCAGGTCGGCCAAAAGCGGGTGCTCGGTCTCGTGGAAGATCTTCCAGAGGTCGGTGACCCCGAGGACCTCGGTGGCCTGGTAGCCGGTCAGGGTTTCGCAGGCGTGGTTCCAGATCACGACCTCGTGGTCGCTGTTGACCACGAAGGTGGGGAGGATGGAATTCTGCACGAGGCTCTCGGCGAATTCCTTCTGACCCTCCAGGTCCTCCTGGGCCCGGTTGAGATCGGTGACGTCGTGGATGACGCCGATCACCCCGACGGTCCCCTCCGAGTCAGGGAAGAGGTCCTTGTAGATGATGACATCCCTGCTGCTGCCGTCGGCGCGGGGAATCCTGGACCGGTAGACCTGCAACTCGCCGTCACGGGCCACTTTGACGTCGGCCAGCCGGTTCACCTCGGCGGTGTCGTCCGGGAAAAGGTCGCTGAGCGACTTCCCGATCACCTGGGAGCGGTCGAGCCCTATGAACTCCTCCAGGGCGCGGTTGCACCCGAGGTAGTAGCCACGGGAGTCCTTGTAGAAGATCGGAATCGGCGTGGTGTCGATCACCCGCTGGGAGAAGGCGAGCTGCTTGTGGATCTCCTCCCGGCGGTGCTCCAACTCGTCCAGCAGCGTGTTGAAGGCGTCGGCCAGGGTGGCGATCTCGTCGCCGCTCTCTACGGAGATCCGCTTCCTTTCCCCGTCGCCGGCCTTGAGAAGTGACTTGATCTGGTCGGTCATTCCCAAGAGGGGAGCCGTCAGGTAGTGCATCAGGATCCAGGCGGCCAGAAAGGAAATCGGGAAGACGCAGACAAGGGCCGCCAACAGGAACTGGTGCGCGCGCTGTACCGAGGCGAGGGCTTCCGACTCGGGATAGTCGATGGCCAGGATCCATCCGGAGGTGGAGAGTTTCCGGTAGGCGCTGATGATCCGGGTGCCCCGGGCGTTGGCCCGCACTCCGGTCCCCTCGTACCCTCCCACGGCCCGGTCCGCCAGGGTGTTGATCCCGGTGGCGTCGTAGGGCTTGAGGATCCGGTCGCGGACAGGATGGGAAACGACGGTCTTCCGCGGGGTGAAGAGATAGAGGTATCCCTGGTCGCCGATCTTGGTCGAGGCGATCTTTCCGAGGAAGTTGCTCTTGGTGAGATCGAGGGCGCCTGCCAGTACCGCCATTATTCCCCCTTGAGAATCGAAGACGGGGGCGGTGAACATGACCACCGGGTGGTGGTGGGTCTGGGGGGAGACGAACGGCTCGGAGATCTGGGGAGCCCCGGTGGCAAGGGTCGCTTTGAGGAACTCGCTTCCGGAGAAATCGCGGACCATCATCTCCTGCTCGCGCGGGGTTTCGAAGATTAACCGCCCCCGGGGCGAGAAAAGAAAGAGTCCGTTGTCGAAGGCCGCCCGGGTGTCGGGACGCCTTTGGAAGAAGTTTTCCAGGGTGGAGCGATCGTTTATGGTGCCGCTGGTGATGGTGCCGGCCGTGGTAACCAGCTCGGTCTGCAGGGCGAGGAGCTTGTCGTCCAACTGTTCCGAAAGCGCGGTGACCATGGCGAACTGCTGGGTGAACACCAACTGCTTTATCTGATCGACGAAGTAGATGCCGGCGGAAAGGGTGAGTATGGTAAGCAGGACAGCGATAAGGAGGGAAATGGCCCAGGTAAGCTTGGTTTTCAGGCTCAAGGGTGGATCTCCATAGGGGGACACACTGCAGGGATACTGTCGAGCCTCTGCGCGTGTCCTGGCAGCCACTGAAGTCTGGTGTTATGATAGGTTGATGTTAAAAAGATACTGGATCTTTTTAGACAGGTGGCAATAGAGGTCAAATTATGGCATATCTGCTGATAGGTATCGACCATTTTTTGCCAGAGTTAAATTTTTGCCAGTGAGTGAATGATGTCTAATTTTATTATTGCGGAGCGAGGTTACATGAAGGAACGATCAGCAGGCACTGTCCTGGAACTGGGAAGATTCAACGTTCTGCCGGTCAGCAGACTAACCTCCATCGGAGCCTACCTATCCTCGTCCGAGGGGGATATCCTCCTTCCGGCCAAGTACCTCCCCGAGGGGCTGGCCGCGGGGGCCAGGGTCGCGGTCTTCGTGTACCTCGATTCGGAAGACCGCTTGGTGGCGACCACGTTGCACCCGAAGGCACAGGTGGGAGAGTTCGCGCTGCTGCAGGTCAAGGAGACCGCCACGGTGGGAGCCTTTCTCGATTGGGGGCTGGAGAAGGACCTGCTGGTCCCGTTCGCGGAACAGGCTCTCCCCATGAAGAAGGGAGAGAAGCACCTGGTCAGGCTCTACCTCGATCGTTCGGGGAGAATCGCGGCCTCCTCCCGCATCGACCGGTTCCTGGAGCGGGCGTCGGCCGAGCTGAAAAACGGTGCGGAGGTCGAGCTCGTCTTCTACGAGTTCACCGCCCTGGGTGCCAAGGTCGTGGTGGGCGGCCGCTATCCCGGCCTTCTTTTCAAGAACGATCTCTTTGGGCGGTACCGGGTCGGCGATCGTACCCAGGGGTTCGTGAAGAAGGTCCGTGAAGACGGCAAGATCGATGTGACCTTGAGAAAGAGCGGATTCCAGGGGGTGGCCGGCAGCAGGGATACCGTCATCAGGGTGCTCGAGGAGCGGGGCGGTTTTCTGCCGGTGGGGGACAAGAGCACGCCGGAGGTGATCTACGAGCTTTTCCGCATGAGCAAGAAAAGCTTCAAAACCATCATCGGCAACCTCTATAAGCAGGGGGTCATCGAGATCTCCAAAGACGGGCTCAAGCTGAAATGAAGCGAGACCCGTTCTGGGTCCAGGTTCTAGAAAATAAAACGGGATGGCTCCCGAAGGTGCCATCCCGTTTTTCGTTTCATGTTCAGAAGTTGCCGCCGTGGCTCGTTACCTCCTGTCTCCCAGCAGCCGGAGCATGGCGAGGAACATGTTGATGAAGTCCAGGTAGAGGGTCAGGGCACCCATGATGGCACCCTTGCGGCCGGCCGCCTGGTACTTGATCTTCTGCGTGTCGTAGGCGGTGAGGCCGGTGAAGACGATGACGGCGCAGATGCTGGTCACCCAGGAGATCATCGGGCTGTGCAGGAAGATGTTGACCACGGAGGCTATGACGACGCCGATCAGGCCCATGAAGAGGAAGCTTCCCCACGTGGTGAGGTCGCTACGGGTGACGTAGCCGTAGATGCTCATGGCCCCGAACATCCCCGCGGTGACCATGAAGGTCGAGGCGATGGAGGATGCCGTGAAAACCACGAAGATGGTGGCCATGGTGAGGCCGTTCAAGGCGGCGTAAGCCAGGAAAAGCATGCCGGCCGTGGTGGAGCTGATCCTGTTGATGGCGCCGCTGATCGCGAGGACGAGGCCGACTTCGCCGAACAGCAGTGCGTAGAGAAGGATGCGGTTACCGAGGATCGCCTGCAGCAGTAAGGGCGAAGAGACCGTCATCAGCGAGACAAGGGCGGTCAGGGCCAGCCCGGTGCCCATCCAGCCGTACACCCCCCGCATCACGCCTCCTTGGGCGATGGGGACGGTTCTGGCGGCAGCCTGGGTCTGATATCTTTCCATGGGTACTCCTTTTCAATCAATGATATTGGCCGGGTAGAGGTTTCGTCCCGGGAAAGGCTGGTATAATTTACCTCACCGTACCCGACTTGTCACCACTAATTGCATGTCCTGCCAGTTCCACCACTGGTACCGGTCTGCGCCTAAGGAGGAACCCATGTTCAGGAAACTCATGGTAGTCATCTGTCTCATCACCTTCATCCCGGCCGCGGCAGGTGCGCAGGAATTGGGCCGGTTGGCGAGCCAGCAGCCAGGAGCGCAGACGGCGGCGGCAGCGGCTCCCCGGACCAGCTCCGTCCCGTCGCCCGAGAAGGCTGCCGCCCAGGTGGCGGCCAACGAATGCACCGATCCGGCCACCGGGGCCACCGAGGTCAAAGAATCCCGCCACAGTCATAGCGGCATGACCTTCCGCGACTTTGTGGATGTCCATTTCGGCGAGTACCGCTGGATCTACTGGGTCGGCGCAGCCGGTGTCCTCGTCGCCCTCCATGTCTTCGCCTTCGGCAAGGATTGATCCCCCCTCCCCCGCTTCCCGGGATGGGGGGCGGGGGAAGCCCCTCCAGCAGCGCCTCCAGCCACCTTGAACCTCCCCTACCCTGCTCAGAAATTCTTCGCCCGTTCGTACTGGACGGGCCAGGTCAGATCCACACCCAGCGCCCTTGCCGCGCTGAGAGGCCAGTACGGATCCTTCAGCATGCCCCGGGCCAGGAAGACCACGTCGGCCAGCCCGGTGGCAACCACCTGCTCGGCCTGGGCGGGGTCGCTCACGAAGCCGACCGCACCGGTGGCGATTCCCGCCTGTTGCCTGACGGCGGTCGCGAAGGGGACCTGGAAGCCGGGGCCAAACGGTGGCGCCGCCTCGGGAACGAGCCCGCCGCTGGAGCAGTCGATCAGGTCGACGCCAATCTCCTTGAGCCGTTTGGCCAACTCCACCGTCTGGCTGATCTCCCACCCACCTTCGATCCAGTCGGTCGCCGAGACCCGCACGAAGAGCGGCAGATGCTCGGGCCAGATCTCCCTCACCGCCTTGGCCACCCTCAGGGGAAAGCGGAGCCGGTTTTCCAGTGAACCGCCGAATTCGTCGGTGCGCTGGTTGGAGAGCGGGGAGAGGAACTCGTGCAGCAGGTAGCCGTGGGCCATGTGCAGTTCCACGACTTGGAAACCGGCCTCGACGCAGCGACGGGTGGCCAGGGTGAACTGGCCGAGGATGTTCTCCAGATCGTGGCTGGTCGCTTCGCGAGGGACCAGGTGTCCCGGGGCGAAGGGGATCGCGCTGGGGGCGATGGTCTGCCAGCCGCGGTTCTTGGCGTCGAGCGGTCCCCCACCCCTCCAGGGAAGCTCGGTGGAAGCCTTGCGGCCGGCGTGGGCCAGTTGGATGCCGGCGACCGCTCCCTGCTCCCGGATGAAGCGGGTGATCGGGGCAAAGGCGGCCGCGTGTTCGGCACTCCAGATGCCGCTGTCGTCCGGGCTGATGCGCCCCTGCGGGGTGACGGCGGTCGCCTCCACCATGACGAGACCGGCGCCTCCCACCGCGCGGCTGCCGAGATGGACCAGGTGCCAGTCGGTGGGGAGCCCGTCCTTGCTCGAGTACTGGCACATTGGTGAGACGAAGATGCGGTTACGGACGGTCACCTCCCGAAAGGTGATGGGGGAGAACAGTCGACTCATGGGAAGCCTCCATGGAAAAGCTAAATGTGGAACAGTAAAGAGGTTACCATACCTTCAGCTTACCCCTATGAAAAGCGCCCATTTCCCTCGTGTCTCCACCGGAACTGATCCATCTCCCCTCGACCCATCTATCTATCCCCTCGACCGGCCTTCCACCTTCCTCGCCTCTAATCCGTGTATCCCCTCGCCCCCATCGGGGGAGAGGGCCAGGGTGAGGGGGCGGTTCACGGCGGTGCAAACCTCCCTCACCCGGCCTTCGGCCACCCTCTCCCCTGAAGGGGCGAGGGTATCAGGAAGTGAGCCTTCGGCCACCCCATGAAGGGGCGAGGGTATGGATAAGAGAGCCTTCGGCCACCTGCGAGGGTATGGGAACTCTACCTTTGGCAGTTGGGGCAGAAGAAGGTGGAGCGCTTCCCGAAGCGGCCTCGCACGACAGGATCTCCGCACCTGCGGCAGGGCTGCCCTTCCCGACCATAGACGTAGAGTGTCTGGGGGAAATAGACGAGCTTGTCCTCTTCCTTGTCGAACTTCATGGTCGAGCGTCCCGCCGCGATGGAGTCGGTGAGGGTTTGCCTGATGGAGGCTGCCAGTTCCTCGCAATGGGATTCAGGGAGGTTTCCTGCCGGCGTCGTCGGGAGTATCCCGCAGCGAAAGAGGGACTCGGCCGCGTAAATGTTACCGACCCCGGCGACGACGGAGCTGTCCATGATGAAGGGCTGCACGGCAACCTTCTTGCCGCGGCTTCTGCGGAACAGGTACGCTCCGGTGAATTCGCTCGTGAGCGGCTCGGGGCCGATACTCGCCAAGAGCTTGTGCTGGAACGGGTCCGCCGCCGTCCAGTGCAGCGACCCGAAACGGCGCGGGTCGTTTAGCCGAAGCATCTGTCCCGAATTCAGCAGGATGTCGAGGGTGTCATGGGGACCGGCGTTGCGCTGGCCGGGTACCACTCGCAGATGGCCGGTCATTCCCAAATGCACCAGCAGCGAACCGGTCGCAAAGCGGAGGATCAGGTATTTCCCTCTGCGCTCAACCGCCTGGATCCGCTGGCCGGTCAACTGGGCGGCCAGCTCGGCAGGTATGGTGGCGCCGAGTTTCTGTCCATGGACAAAGAAACCGGCGACCGCCCGGCCTACCAGGTGATCGGTGATACCAAGTCTCGTTACCTCTACCTCGGGGAGTTCAGGCATGCGCTCCTCTCCCCTGTCCGTGTCTTCCGGCCCCGTGATCCTGATTCAATGCGCGCACCTCATTTCTCGATCGGCATCGGTGCGCAGACGTTGTCGGCTGCATTGGCCTCGGCGCCGCAGGTGAAGCATACGACGGTGGGATGGTCGGTGATGTGGGCGATTTCCTGGACAAGCCCTTTGCTCTTAAGCATGCAGATATGGCCGGTGTGCTTCGCTCCGCAACTGCAAGTGGTTTCGGTGCTCATGGTATCTCCTGTTGGGTTAAATTTGGGGTGCCGCTGGCAGAGCGGGGTGTCGTGACACGACCTGCTCCTCGCAGCCCTGATTAAAGATTAAACAAATCCGCGATGGAGGCAATAAAAACGTGTGCAGACAGGAAAAAAATTTGATAAATTTAATTGCAAAAAATTATTCTTGATAGTAAATTTTATATACCGTAGTCACAGCGCGAACTGCCGAGGCCCTACTGAGAGTGGCCCTAACTACCAGGGCCACAATGCCACCTACCTTTCACTGCAGGTTCCCCTTCCATGTTGGTGAAAAACGAAGTTAGTGACTCAGCGAGGCCATTTATGACAGCGAGGTATCAACTGGAAAACAAAGGCTGCGGAAAAGCTGACCCGTTTTCACTTATCCTACCCGCCGATTTCCCGTGGGAGGAAACCGCCCACCCGGGGGATCAGTACGCTGTCTTCAACAACATCTTCGGCACGCTCCACGTCGGCCTTTTCAGGTGCGACCCTGGCGGGGGGTACCTCAGCCACGTGAACGATGAGGGCACCGATTACCGGGTTCCCGGCGCCCCGGAGACGGAAGGTGCCCCTCTTCTGGTGTCCGATGATCGTCCGTACCTGGTTGCCGCCTGGGTGACCACAATGGATGCCGGCCTCGAGTGGTCTTCGGAATTGACCTATCGTGCCGCTGACGGCGGGACGATGATCGTGCACGTATCCATCGTCCAGACCCGAAACGCGGCCGGCGAGGTCACTGGCTACCTCGGGTGCAACGTCGACCTCACGGCCAGGGTGGCGGTCGGTGAGGAGGTCGCCCTGAGCGAGGAGCGGCATCGCCTGGCCCTGGACGCGGCCCGCGCGGGACTGTGGGATATCGACCTGGTCGCCGGCAGATGCCACGTGAGCCCGCGCTGTCACGAAATCCTCGGCTACGAAGAGGGTGCTCTCCCCTCGAGCATCGAGAGGCTGAAAAACCTGGTCCATCCCGAGGAGCAGGAGTCCCTCCTGACCATCCGGTCCAGCTGTCTGGCCGGGGACCGCGGGTTCCGGGTCGAACTCCGGCTTAAAACCGGCACCCGGAAATGGGGGTGGTTCCTCTGCCAGGGCAAAGCCCAACACGACCTCGATGGCCGCCTGGTGCGGGTGGTGGGAACCCTGGTCGATATCGAGGAGCAAAAACGGGTCGAGCAGCTCAACCAGGTGGAGCATTCCCTCCTGGAGGTGGTCACCGGCAACATCCCGGTTGGGCTCGTGGTCATCGACCTGGAAGGAAACCTCATCTTCGCCAATCCCTGCGCCGAACAGATCCTCGGGACCTCCCGCGAAGAGATGAATCTCTCCCGCTACCGGCTTCCGGTCTGCCATCTGGTCACCCGCGGCGGCAAGTCCTCCCACGAGGAGGAACTCCCCTTGCGTGAAGTACTGGCCGGCGGCAGCGTGATGCCGACCACCTGTTTTGCGATCAAACGTCCCGACGGCGAGCGGGTGCTTCTTTCCGTCAACGCCTCCCCCTTCGCCGGGGCCGACGGGGAGCCGGGCGGCACCGTGCTCGTGCTGCAGGACGTCACCGAGCAAAGACATTACGAGCAGGTCCTCGCCGATAGCGACCGGCTGTTGAGCGAGACCCAGCGGATCGCCCAGTTGGGGAGCTATGTGCTCGATCTGGCCAAGGACCGTTGGAGCTGTTCGGCCACCCTGGGTGAAATCCTCGGGCTCGGGGAGGAAACCCCGATGACCCTCCTCGGGCATTACGAGATCGTCCATCCCGACTTCCGCCAGCAGTTCATCGAGGCCTACTTCGCTTCCATCGTCAACGCCAAGCAGTTCCAGATGGAATACAAGATCACCCGGCAAAGCGACCACGTTGACCGATGGGTGGCGGAGTGCTGCGAGCTCAAACCGGACGAGTCGGGCAAGCTCTGCCGGATGGTCGGTACCATCCAGGACATCACCGAGCGAAAGGACGCCGAGCAGGCTATCCGCGACCTCAACGACGAGCTGGACCGGCGGGTCATCGAACGGACGTCGCAGCTGGCGGCGGCCAAAAAGGAGATCGAATCCTTCAGTTACTCGGTCTCCCATGACCTGCGCGCACCGCTTCGTCACATCAACAGTTACAGCACCATCCTCCTCGCGGAATACGCCGATCAACTGAGCGAGGAACCCCGCCAGTACCTCGAGCGGATAAGTACCGCCAGTTCGAGGATGGGGAAGCTGATCGACGACCTGTTGACTCTGACCCGGGTCGGCCGGACCGAGATGAAGAAGAACCGCTTCGACATCAGCAAGATGGCCGAGGAGGTCGCCAGCATGCTGAGCGAGGCCGAGGGGAACACGTCGGCGGAGTTCGTGGTCCAGAAGGGGCTGAGGGCCTTCGGCGACAGCATCCTCGTCAGGCTGGTGCTGGAAAACCTGATCGGCAATGCCTTGAAGTATTCCGGCAGCGGAGAGGCACGCATCGAGTTCGGCCGGACGGTGACCGGTGGCAAGTCCGCCTTCTACGTCAGGGATAACGGCGTCGGTTTCGACATGGCGTTCGCAAACCTGTTATTCCAGCCTTTTCAGAGGCTTCACGGCTCCGAGTTCGAGGGGACCGGGATCGGTCTCGCCACGGTCAAACGGATCATCGACCGTCACGGCGGCACCGTCTGGGCGCACGGCTTGGACCAGGAGGGAGCCACCTTCTACTTCACCCTTCCCCGTTCTCCGGAAAACTGAAAACGGCGCGGCCCTCCCGAGGCCGCGCCCTCCACTTCCCGTTGCCGATCAGCGATGATCTTCCGTTACGCGTTCCTTCCTCATCCTCACCCAGCCCGCTCCATGGCCCCTCGGCTCCCATGGCTCCCTTTCGCTCGCGCTCGTGTCGAGCGTCGAGGGTCGAGCGTCGAGCGTCGAGCGTTGGCCCCGTAAACGCGTAGAACTCTGTTCAATTTCTCCCGTCAAACTTATGTTTTCTGGCCGCGAAAAGATCTTAATGTTTTCCTTAGCTTCCCTTCATCACACCGGATCAAACGGTAAAATCCCCAGCTCCACTGGAAATTTCACGGTAATCACAAAATAACGCTACCAAAATACAAAACTATGTTCTATAGTAATTGGCAACCGGTTGAAACGGCTCTTTCTAAAACAGCGGAGGAGCCGTCGGATTTCGCTTGAGTACTGGGAGAGTTGGGCATGAGGAAGACGTACCAGATGGTGGAACGGGCTTTGGTTGCTGGATTGTTGAACGGGGAGGTTCGCCCTGGCGGCACCCTCCAGAGCGAGCGTGACCTGGCAGCGCGCTTTGCCGTCAGCCGGGCGACGGTGAGAGAGGCGCTGCTCAAGTTGCAGGAGTCGGGATGGATCTCGGTCCACCAGCGACGCTCGACCATCGTGAACGACTTCTGGTCGCAGGGAGACCTGCAGCTCCTTTCCTCGATCAACCGTAACAGCGAGGCCTTTCCGAAGGAATTGGCCCTGCACCTCATGGAACTCCGGGTCCAGTTCGCCCCCGATTACGCCCGCCGGGCGGTCGAAAACGAGGCCTCCAAGCTGGTCGAGCTCCTCACCCGTGCCGGCAAGCTCCGCAACACCCCCGGCTCCCTGGTCAAATTCGATTCACAGCTTCACCTGACCATGGCCGTCTTGTCCGGCAACAAGCTCTATCCGTTGATCATGAACAGCTTCACCGACCTCTACCAGCGTATCAAGGGGGAGTTCTTCTCGACCCAGGAGCATCGTTCCCTGGCGAGGAAGTACTATGAGGAACTGCTCGTGGCGGCCCAGGCGGGGGATCCCCTGCTGGCGGAGCAGGTGACCAGGAAGGCCATGAAACTCAGGCTGGAAAGTTACCAACGGGGTTAGGCGGGAAAGTTGCCTTATGTTTAGTAGGTGGCCCCTTCGGGGACATTGGGGTCGGCGAGGGTGAAGAAGAAGGTGGCGCCATCGCCCGGTTCGGCCTCGGCCCAGATTCTCCCTCCGTGGCGATGGATAACACGCTGGGCCAAGGCCAGCCCGACACCGCCCCCCTGCCACTCGCTGCCTCCGTGCATCCTCTGAAACGGGCCAAAGAGCCGCTCGGCGTATCTCATGTCAAACCCTACCCCGTTGTCCCTCAGGTAATACACCGTCTCGCCCCCCTGCCGTTTGCACCCGAATTCGATGGTGGCGGTCTCCTCGTGCGAGGTGAACTTCCACGCGTTGTCCACCAGGTTGTTGATCGCGCTGGTCATCAGCTCTTGATCGGCGTTGACCGAGATCCCTTCCTGGATGTTGAGCATGGCCTGCCGGTCGGGGGATTGGCGAATGAGTACCTCGGCGTAGTCGCGGACCAGTTTACCGAGGTCTACCGTCTTAATGGCTACCCGCTGGTTGGTCACCCGGGAGAGTTTCACCAAGGCCTCGATGTACCCTTCCATCTTCTCACCTGCCCGTACCATGCAGTCGAGGTAGCCGCGGGCGGTATCGTCAAGATTTCCGGCGTAGTCTTCCAGCAGGGCCCCGCTGAAACCGACCAAGTGCCGGAGGGGAGCCCTCAAGTCGTGGGAAATGCCATAGGTTAAGGCCTCAAGCTCCTTGGAGAGGTTGGCGTACGCCTCTTCCCTGCGAACGAGATTCTCCCGGAGGGCGCGTATCTCACGCTGGTCCTGTACCCGGGTGTGGTTTTCCAGGCGGAGCTTCTGGTTATAGGCCGCCATTTCGTTTTGGCGGTCGCCCAAGGCTTTTTCGAGGGTGTCCACCAGGATGTACAGCTGCTCCTCGACCGCTTCGTGCTGGGCAATCTCGGCCTGCGCCTGTCTCAGGGCGGATGCTAGCTTGGAATCAGTCATGGAAATCTCCCCGCAGTCTCCTCCGGATATGCCACCCATGTCGCTACCTCCTTAACGGGACCTGGCGGTCTCACCACATGTACATGTGCAGGTGCTAATCTTGGTACCAAAAGATTTTGCCACATTATCGTGAGAGTACCAAGAATTAAAGCAGGTTATCCCCAAAAATAATTAGGGGGTATAATGCAGAGGGCCCATGAGTGATGTTTCCCGGCCCAGGCCGGGAGGCTGGATGGCAGCCGTCCACCCTGGCGATGAGAGTGGACGGCCGGACGGACATGTCCTCCCCTGACATGAGAGACCAGATCCCAGCCTGGGTGCTAGAAGGGGTAGCGCTCGGCGCCGGTGGCCGCCGCAGCCAGGGTCCGCTTGGCCTCGAGAAGCCCGGCGGCCCGGTACTTGGTGAGCCTGCGGATTCCCGCCAGCAGGAGAGTCAGGGTATCACCCTCGGCGCAGTAAAAGGCCGCCTTGCGTGCGGCGGTGGCGGTCCGCTCGGAGGTGGCGAAGGCGATGGTCTTGACCGCCGCCTCGACCGACTGTCTCCTCTCCTCGCTCAGCTTGGGGAGCATCTTGACGGCACGCAGCACGGCACTTTCCAAGGCGAAGACGTTGATGGCCTGGTCGGCGAGAGCCAGAAGGATCTCCTGTTCTTCCCGGATTGCGTCGCGGTACTTCTGGACGGCGGTTCCTGCCACTACCAGGAAAGTCTGTTTAAGGCTGGAGACCAGGGCCTTCTCGGCGGCCAGCGGGACGCTTTCGTCAAGTTCCTCGAAACTCGGCGTCGTCAGGGCCTCGAAGGCCTTGACGACCTCACCCTGCAGCGGGATCTCCCCTTTCATGGCCCGGGTCAGCAGGATACCGGGGATAAGCATCCGGTTGATCTCGTTGGTCCCCTCGAAGATCCGGTTGATCCGTTCGTCGCGGTAGAAGCGCTCGGCGGGGTACTCCTGGACGAAGCCATAGCCGCCGTGGATCTGCACCACCTCGTCCACCACGTCGGCCAGGACCTCGCTGCAGAAGACCTTGGCGATGGCGCACTCGAGGGCGTACTCCTCGATCCCGCGCTGGTAGACCTCGTAGTAGTTGGGAGTTTCCTTCGGGATGGTGGCCAGGCGGTCGTCCAGCAGACCGGCCAGCCGGTAGACCAGGGCCTCGGAGGCGAAGATGGCTGCGGAAAGGTCGGCGATCTTTTCCCGGATGGCGCCGAAGGAGGATATGGGGTGCCCGAACTGCTTTCTCAGGTTCGCGTAGCGGAGCCCTTCCTCCAGGGCCGCCTTGGCCGCCCCGGTGACCGCGGCCCCCAGCTTGAACCTCCCGACGTTCAGGACGTTGAAGGCGATCTTGTGCCCCTTGCCGATCTCGCCGAGCACGTTTTCCACCGGCACCTTCGCGTTATCGAGGATCACCTGGGTGGTGGAGGAGCCTTTGATCCCGAGCTTCTTTTCCTCCGGGCCGACGCTCAACCCCTCGGTTCCCCGCTCCACCAGGAAGGCGGTGAAGTGCTGCCGGTCAACCTTGGCGAACACGGTGTAGAGATCCGCGATGGCGCCGTTGGTGGTGAACTGCTTGGTGCCGTTGAGGAGGTAGTAGCGGCCGTCCTCGGAAAGGGTGGCGCTCGCCTTGGCCCCCAAGGCGTCGGAGCCGGAGTCGGGCTCGGTCAGGCAGTAGGCGGCGATCCATTCCCCCGAGATGAGCTTCTCCAGGTAGCGCCGTTTCTGCTCCTTCGTCCCGTAGTAGACGAGCGGGAGGGTGCCGATGCCGGTATGGGCCGCGTAGACGACCGAGAAGGAGCCGGCCGAGGCGATCTTTTCCGCGGCCAGCATGCTGGTCGCCTTGTCCAGTTCGAGCCCCCCGTACTCCTCCGGGGCGTCCATCATCAGGAGCCCCAGCTCCCCGCAGCGCCTCATCAGCTTCACCACGTGGTCGAACTGCTGGTGCTCGATCTCCTCGCGAACCGGTTGCACCTCGTTCTTGACGAACTGCTCGGTGGTGGCGGCAATCTGGCGCTGCTCGTCGCTGAAGTCCTCCGGAGTGAAGATATCGGCGCTGGACGTCTCGGTGATCAGGAATTCTCCACCCTTGAAGATCTTGGCCATGGCGTACCTCGATGAAAGGTTCTAGGTTGTTCTTCTCAAGCGTCTACTTGACCAGCTCGAAAAGGCCGGCGGCGCCCATCCCTCCGCCGACACACATGGAGACCACTCCGTAACGGGTGCCGCGGCGGCGCATCTCGTGAAGGATGGTGGCGGTCAGTTTGGTCCCGGTGCAGCCCAGCGGATGGCCGAGGGCGATGGCCCCGCCGTTCACGTTGATCTTGGCCGGGTCAAGCCCCAACTCGCGGATGCAGATGAGCGATTGGACGGCGAAGGCCTCGTTGAGCTCGATCAGCCCCACCTCCTCCTGTTGCACGCCGCTACGCGCGAGGAGGGCCGGAATGGCCTCGATCGGGCCGATCCCCATCACTTCGGGAGGGACCCCCTTCACGCTGTACCCCAGGAAGCGGGCCATCGGCTTCTTCCCGATCCTCTTAAGAAACTCCTCGGACACCACCAGGGCCGCGGCGGCGCCGTCGGTCATCTGGGAGGAGTTGCCGGCGGTCACCGTGCCGCTTGCCTTGAAGGCGGGCTTGAGCTTGGCGAGCGCCTCCAGGGTGGTGTCGCTACGGACCCCGTCGTCGGCGGTCACGAGCTCCTTGCGGCAGCGGGGCTTCCCCCCCTCGACGGCGCACCGCTCGGCCTCCACCGGGATGATCTCCTCGTCGAAGCGGCCCGAGGCGATGGCGTCGGCGGCCTTGCGGTGACTCTCCAGGGCAAAGCGGTCCTGCTCCTCGCGGGCGATGCCGTAGCGGGAGACCAGGATCTCGGCGGTGACCCCCATGGCGGCGTAGGTCTCGGGCCAGCCGGCGATAAGGCCGGGGTTGGGGGCGAATTTCTCCCCTCCCATGGGGATCATGCTCATGCTTTCCGCCCCTCCCGCCACGATGCAGTCGGCGAAGCCGGCCATGATCCGTTCGGCGGCCGAGGCGATGGTCTGGAGCCCGGAGGAGCAGAATCGGTTCACGGTCTGGGCGGGGACCTGGTAGGGAAGCCCCGCCTTGAAGGAGGCGATCCTGGCCATGTTCATCCCCTGCTCCGCTTCGGGGAAGGCGCAGCCGAGGATGACGTCTTCGACCTGGGCCGGATCGACACCGGTCCTCTCGAGGAGCCCCTTGATGGCGGCCGCGGCCAGGTCGTCGGGCCGGGTGTCCCTGAAATGCCCCTTGTACGCCTTGGTGGCGGCGGTGCGGTAGGCGGCGAGTACGTACGCGTTCGACATGGTTCCTCCCATCGATGGGGCTAGTTCCTGAGGGGCTTCCCCTTCTTAAGCATGTGCTGGATCCGCTCAGCCGTCTTCTTTTCGCCGCAGAAGCGGAGAAATTTCTCCCGCTCGAGGTCCAGGAGGTACTGCTCGGAGATGAGCGTCCCCGCCGGGAGGTCGCCGCCGGTGATGACCTCGGCGATCCCCGAGGCGAGATGGCGGTCGTAGGCGGAGATGTACTCCCCCTGCTCCAGGTTCCAGAGCTGGGCCTTGATGGCGGCGGCGATGCCGCGTCCGGGGGCTTTTAACGAGGACTCCGGCTGGCCGGGGCGGTAGTTCACCGCCAGGGAGACGACCTTCTCCTTGGCGTCGTGGATCCGGCGGTCCGGGTCCATGGTGATGGAATCGCCCCGCCGCATGAGCCCCATGGTGAAGAGCTCGGCGCCCGACATGCTCACCTTGGCCATGGCGATGTTCCGGTAGTTGCGGAGTAACAGCGGCATCACCTCGGCGTCGTACTCCTCGGCAAGCCTGATGGCGCGGATCGCCATCTCCTTGGTCCCCCCGCCCGCCGGCAGGAGCCCCACTCCGATCTCCACGAGCCCCATGTAGGTCTCCGCATGGGCCACGATGGCATCGGAATGGAGGCAGGTCTCGCAGCTTCCTCCCATGGCGAGGTTGTGGGGGGCGGCCACCACCGGGACCCGGGCGTACTTGATGGCCATCATCGCCTTCTGGAAGGAGCGGACCGTCAGCTCGATCTCGTCGAAGGCTCCCTCGGCGATCGCCATCGCCACCAGCATGAGGTTGGCCCCGGCCGAGAAGATCGGTCCCTCGTTGGCGATGACCATGCCGATCCCGTCGCGTTCAGTCCTTCGCACCCCCTTCTGGATCATGGAGAGGGTCTCCGGCCCCATGGTGTTCATCTTGGAGTGGAACTCGAGGCAGAATACGCCGTCATCCAGGTCGATGAGGGAGGCGGCGCCGTTTTTCTCCACCACCTTCCCGGCACTCTTGAGGAGGGCGAGCGAGTAGCGGTCGGGCGGGGCGGGGACTTCCCGGTACCCTTCGTCACGGAAACTGTAGTAGAGGCGGCGGCCGTTTTCCACCCGGTAGAAGGTATCGACCTTCCTGAGAAGCTCGGGGATGGCGACCCCGTCCCGCTCCGACCGGGCCACGAAGGAGGCGACCCCGAGGGCGTCGAGGGTCTCGAAGGGGCCGAGCTCCCAGTTGTATCCCCACTTCATGGCGTTGTCGACGTTGACCACGTCGTCGGCGATCTCGGGAAGCCTCTTCACCGCATAGATGAGGGTGTCGCGCAGGGTGACCCAGGCGAAACGGGCGACCGGGTCCTCACCGTCGATGAGCGTCCTCACCCTCACGGCGGGGTCGTCCTGCTGCTTGGCGGCGGCCACCGTCGGAGGTTTGGGAGAGGCGGCCGGAAGATAGCTTTCGGTCGCAAAGTCCCAGAAGAAACGGGCGGTTCCCCCCTCCCCTTTCTCCTTGCGGTAGAATCCCTTCCCACCCTTGTTGCCGATCTGGCCGGCGGCCACCATCTTCCGCACACTTTCGGGGACCTCGAAGACCGCGGCCTCGTCGTCCCCGGTGAGAAGCCGCCGGCTGTTTTCCAACACCCGCACCACGGTATCGATCCCTACCAGATCCCAGAGGGCGAAGGTCCCGGTCCGGGGGCGCCCCATCGCCTGGCCGGTCGCCAGGTCCCCTTCCTCCACGGTGAGCCCGGCCTCCATGAGGTGCTGGAAGGTGACCGCCCCCGCGTAGGTGCCGATCCGGTTGGCGATGAAGTTGGGGGTGTCCTTGGCGTGGACGATCCCCTTGCCGACCCGGACCCGGATGAATTCCGCCATGAAGGAGTAGAGCTCCGGATCGGTTTCGCGGCAGGGGACCATCTCCATGAGCCGCATGTAGCGCGGAGGGTTGAAGAAGTGGGTGACCAGGAAACGGCGGCGGAGCTCCTCGGGGAGCGACTGGGCCAGCTCGTTGACCGACAGCCCGCTCGTGTTGGTGGAGAGGATGGCGCCCTCCTTGAGGTTCGGGACCACCCGGTCAATGAAGATGCGCTTCTTGATCTCCGGATCCTCGACCACCGCCTCGATGACCCAGTCGCACTCACGAAGCCTTGCCGCGTCGTCCTCGAAATTCCCTCCCTCGATGAGGTCGCGGTAGCCGGCGAGGTAGAGGGGGGCGGGCTTCGCCCTGGTTAAGGCATCGAGTGCCTTCAAGGCCACGGCGCTCCGCTCCTCCGGGCTGCTCCCCTCCCCTGCCACGTCCAGAAGGAGCACGCTGATCCCGGCATTGGCCAGGTGGGCGGCGATGGCGGAACCCATTACCCCGGCACCCAGCACGGCTCCCCTTTCAATCGTTCTCATAACTCCCCCAACTCGTTCATGTTTGCCGATGGTGCCCCGCTGCCGGGAGCACCACGGAGTGTTCCCTGAATCAGCTCTCACCCGCGTACATCCGCTCGATCCGCTCGCGGTAGTGCTCGGCGATCACCTTCCGCTTGAGCTTCAGGGTCGGGGTCAGCTCGTCGGCGGCCAGGGTGAAATCGTGGGGGAGCAGGTCGAACTTCTTGATGGTTTCGTAGTGGGCGAGCTGGCTGTTGATCTCGGCCACCCGCTCCCGGTAGATCTCCTGGACCGGCTCGTGGACCACCAGGTCGTCGAGGTCGTTGTAGGGGATCCCCTTCTCGCGCGCGAACTCCAAAAGGCGCTCGATGGTGGGGACCAACAGGGCCGTCAGGTACGGCCTGCGGTCGCCGACGATGACGGCCTGGGAGATGTACTTGTCCCGTTTGAGGAGGTTCTCGATCGGCTGCGGTGCGATGTTCTTCCCTCCCGCCGTGATGATCAGCTCCTTCTTGCGGTCGGTGATGAAGATGAAGCCGTCCTCCAGCCGGGCGATGTCGCCGGTCTTGAACCAGCCGTCCTTCAGCACTTCCCGGGTCCCCTCCCGGTCCTTGTAGTAGCCGATCATCACCTGCGGCCCCTTGACCATGAGCTCGCCGTCCTCGGCGAGCGCCACCTCGGTCTGCCGCAGCGGGGTCCCCACCGAGCCGAAGCGGAGCTCTTGGAAGTTGTTGTTGGCGATGACCGGGCTGGTCTCGGTGAGCCCGTACCCTTCCAGGATGGGGACGCCGATGATCCAGAAGAACTCGTTGATGTGGGGATCGAGCGGGGCGCCGCCGCAGCAGCAGAGCTTGAGCCTCCCCCCGAAGCGCCGGCGCAGCTTGGTGAAGATGATCCGGTCGGCCAGGGAATATTCGAGTCTGAGGAGGAGGGGAACGGTTTGCTGCTGGTACTTGGCGTCGATGTACCGGCTGCCGATGGCCAGCGCGGTCCGGAACAGCCGCCGCTTGAAAAGGGGAAGCTGGTGGACGTACTCGAAGATGCGCGAATGAATCTTCTCGAAGAGGCGCGGGACGCAGACCATGATGGTCGGCTCGACCTCGATCATGTTCTCGGCGATCTTCTCAACGCTGTCGGCGAAGACCATGAGCCCCCCGAGCATCAGGCAGAGGTAGTAGCCGACGCTCCGCTCCAGGACGTGGGTCAGGGGGAGAAAACTCAGGAAGGTTTCGCGGTCGTCCAGGACCCCGGCCTTCACGATGGTGGAGGAGACGTCGAAGAGGACGTTGCGATGGGAGAGCATGACCCCCTTGGGGATGCCGGTGGTGCCCGAGGTGTAGATGATGGTCATCAGGTCCTCGGGCTCGAGGGTATCGATTACCCGCTCCAGGGCCCCCTGTTCCTCGGGGAGGATCGGGTCGTCGATCTCGGAGAGCTGGTAGAAGGTGGTCAGGGGAAGTTCCGGCTCGCCCAGGAAGCGCTCGAAGGAGACTACCATGCGGACCGCGGGAATCTCGTCGCGTGTCGATAGAAGCTTGCGGTACTGTTCCCGGCCGGAGATGAAGACCAGGGTGGCGCCGCAGTGGCCGAGGACGTAGGCGACCTGCTCGGGGGTGTTGGTGGCGTAGATCGGGACGGTGATCCCGCCCGCCGCCAGGATCCCCATGTCCGCGATGACCCATCCCGCGCGGTTCTCCGAGAGGATGGCCACCGGTTGGCCCGGTGCTATGCCGAGCTTTCTCAGGCCGCGGGCCACCATGAGGGCCCGCTGGTAGAACTGGGCATAGCTCAGGGTGACCCAGTTGCCGAGCTTTCTGAAACGGAGCGCGGGGCGCTCGCCAAGGCGAAGGGCGCTCTGCCTCAGCATGTCCGGTATCGATCGGTAGGGAACAGTTTCCATCAGGTCACCCGAATCAGTGGTAGGATGCGGGACCGGGGTGCCGTGCAGACATCGATCCCGAGAACTCCCTCTGATTTTAATGATATACGGGAGCGCGTCCGCCGTCAATTTTGGGGGAGCGGACTGCCGGGGGTGAAGCTACCGATTGACAGCCGGGGAAAGGATAACTATGATCTCCCTTCCTTCGGGACCGACCGGTTCCCGTCAGGGGCGGCCCAGCCTTTGCCGGAGTTTAGGCGGCGGGGCCACCGACTATCTATAAAGGGGAGTACCGGATGTCCAACGCAGTAGTTGATGACCTGATAAATCAGATGGGGTCTTTGTTCACCAAGGGGGTGTTCACCAGGAAGACCGTTTTCCGCTTCTCCATGGACGAGGAGACCTTCACCGTCACGGTCGACGCGGATTGCTATTCGGTCGAGAGAGGAAACGCCGGCGGCGACGCGGACTGCAGCTGCAAGACCAGCCAGCAGATGTTCAAGAAGATCTGGTTCGACGGCTACCAGCCGGGGATCATGGACTTTCTGAGCGGCAAGATCCAGGCGAGCGCTCCCTTGCTCCTCCCGCAGTTCTTGCAGGCCTTCGGGAAATTCGCCCGCACCTGAGTTACCCGTTTCCACCCCAGCGGGCGGCCGCCTCCAGGAGTTTTTCCATGGCGGCGTCCGCCCAGCTTGGGCACTCCGCACCGCGCCCCATGCGGGCGTCCCTGATCAGTTTGAGCTTCTTGGCCGTGGTCTGCGGCTCCCACGCCTCGCGGACCCGGGCGAGGCTTCTCCCCAAGGCATCGATCCCCTTCGCCTCATCGCAGGACAGCACCGCCAACTCGAGCAGAGTGGCGAAGTCCCAGTAATCGGCCGCCCCCGACCTGATGCTCTGCTCCACCGCGTAGTACACCACCGGGAGGATCTCGCGCCGGCGCGGGTCGGCAGGCTGCTTGAGCTCCATCAGGGTGACCGCGTTGACCCCCGCGTAGGTGTCCCGCCAGTCGGCCTCGAACCCTTTGAGGTACGCGGTGGCAGCCTTCTCGAGGAGTTCCTTGGCTTGCTGCCGGTTTCCCTGCTCGAGCGTCTTTTCCCACTGGTACTTCAGGATCCTTCCCAGTTTCCCGTAACTTACGCTGCTCAGCCCGCGGCGGGCGATCAGGTCACGCATGGTCTGCTCGGCCTCTACCCCCTTCCCCATCCTGTTGAGGGCCAGGGAGAGCTGTTCCTGCACGAGGATGGAATCCGCCAGTTCCGATGGCATCCGTTTCACCAGTTCGACCATCTCCGACCACCAGTGGACCTGCCGGTAGGCGAAGAAGAGCTCGAGCACCAGTCCCGGTTCCGCCTGCGCCGTGTTCCCTACCTGTAGGTCGACCCCGCGGACCGCCTCCCCACCTTCCTGCCGCGCACGCTCCAGTCGGTCCCAGAGGGCCGCTTCCTGCCGGACCTGCTCGCCGAGTTTCGCCAGCGACTCCCCTCCCCGCTTCGGTACCCGCTCCATGAAGGGGAAGAGCGGGCTTTCGCTGGCGGCATCCTCGTGGTTTTTTAAACGGCCGGTGATGAGGGTGCGGAATTTGGCCTCGTATTCAGGCTGCCCCTGGGGAGAGAGCCGGTAGGGGACGGCTTCGAGCCGCTGGACGTCGAGGGGGAGCTGGCCCCTTTCCAGGGCGTAGATGAGGAGCGTCGAGCGCCGCTTGAGGGCGTGGCGGACCCCAAGTTGATAGAAGACGGCGGGATCGGCGGCGGTGAGGTCCACCACCGCGTGGTCACAGAGGGTAAGGCGCTCCAGGAGGTGCCCATCGATCCCGGTGCGTCCCTGGCCGCCCCGCACCGGGTAGAGCCCCGCCGCCTCCACCGCGGGGACCACCAGCCGTTCGTAGACCGCCTGGAAATCGATCACCCGCCCCGAGGCGTCCTTGCGCTTGTCGAAAGGCATCAGGATCAGACAGATTTTCTGGGTCATTGCCGTGCGCTCTCGTTGACCGCGACGCTGGCCGGGCCGGTGCCGGTTCGGGCGGCGGTTGGAAGGTTAATCCGGCCGGGGCCGGGTGTTTATGAGTATGCCGGGGACCTGGAAAGTATAGCGGTGCGGAGGGGGAACGCAACCGGGGCGGGGGCGTCGGGTCGAGGAGGATGGGGAGCGGCACATGAGAGTGGGCAAGGGGATGGAGGGGGCTCTCGCCGGTAATTTAATTATATCTCTCCGAGCCGGGGCAATATCACGCACGACCGGTACCTTGGCCAGGTGGGCGGGACGCCGCCTCCCGGCCCGCATATCCGCGGAAGATCCCAATATCGCTCCGGCGACCTTGGTTCAGCCGAAAGTCGCTGAAATGTCATCGAAACGAACAATTGCGGGGGTGGACCTGTGACCAGAAGGGACAGCGGAGGCTTGGCGGCTGTTTGTCCGTCACAGGGGAAAACGGTTGATTTAACCTATTTGGATCTTGACATGGCGCTCATAGAAAGATAAAGTGTCGCTATTTTTATAGCTTAGCAGTATCATCTGGTCGCCTCCATCTCACAACAGGGCAAAATAAAACGGGATTTGTCAGTGATATAGATATTTCTAATCGCTATACCTTTCCCTCCGCGTCTTCTCACCCTCTGCGGTCTCGCCTTTTCAGCATGGTTGCATCCACTGGTACAGTTCTTCGTCATGGTTGATTGCATCAACGGCGATGAATCAATTGTAATGCCACTATTCCATCGAGTTAATACAGGAGGCCTTATCATGAAACGTGTCTATCTTTGTCTTGGCGCAGCACTGCTCGCCCTCCCGGCCTGCAGCAACCACCCCGAAGGGGTAAACATGAACCAGGTGACGGCTCTCAGCACCGAGAAGTACGCCGTCTCCGGCGTGCTGGCCGACGCCAGCGGCGCACCGATCTCCGGCACCGTGACTCTCTCCGCCACCGACCCCAACGGCAACCACGTCAACGTCTACTCCGACCGCACCGGCGGCACCGTACTGACCAACGCCACCGTCGGGGCCAACGGCCTGGTGAGCTTCTACGTCTCCTCCAACGCCACCCTCCCGGTCACCGTGACCGCGATCGGCAACGCAACCGGCCGCGTTTCCAGCTCCGCCCAGGTCACCATCACCAGCGTCGGTTCCTACAGCTTCGTCGTGAAGCTGGTCGATCCGAACAACGCCTCGGCCACCCCGGGCCTGGCCGCCGCTACCAGCGCCCCGGTGGCCGCCTCGGCCACTACCGGCCTGGCCGCTCCCATCACCGCCAACGTGGCCCCGACCGACACCGCCACCAGGTCCGCCGCCCAGGTGACCATCCCGGCCAGCACCATCCTCCGGGACGCCAGCGGCAACGCGCTTTCCGGCACCGTCACCGCCACGGTGACCACCTTCGCTCCGCCGACCGCTGCGCTCAGCAGCTCCAACATCGCCAACTCCACCCCGATGGAGAACTTCCCGGGCGGGTTGACCAACGTGAGCGTCGCCGCCAACCAGAACACCGGGGCAACCGCCGGCTCCTTCGCCACCGCCGGTTTCGTGGCGGTCAACGTCACCGACTCGACCGGCAAGGTCGCCCGTTCCGCCAACACCCCCTTCACCATCAGGATGGACATCCCGGCCGGCACCATCAACCCCGAGACCGGCGCTGCCGTCGCCGCCGGCGACCAGGTGCCCATCTGGACCTACAACGAGACCACCGCTACCTGGAAAGCCGAGGTGGACAGCCAGGGGAACCAGGTGCTCGGCACCGTGCTGCAGGACCAGAGCGGCAAGCTCTTCGTCAACTACACCACCAACCACTTCTCCTACTGGAACCTCGACTGGATGTACTCCAACACCTGCACCGGCGTTCTTAACCTGACCAACGACGCCCAGAAGCTGGCCCTCACCGTCAAGGCCGCCTTCCACAACGGCGCCGGGTTCCTCTACCGCGGCTCCAAGCCCTCCGGCGACGGCTCCGTCACCGCCTTCCGGATCCCGGCCGGCCAGAAGCTCGACCTCTACCTGATCGACAGCGCCAACAACGTGGTGGCCTCCACCACCGCCAACTCCCCCAACGGGATCGACTGGTGCGCACAGCCCAACCACGCCATCTCGCTCGACTACGTGGCTCCCGCCGCCCTGAAGCCGATCCCGACCACCATCACCGTCCTCGAGTACTGCACCCAGGATCCGAGCGTGACCCGCGCGGTCCCCTCCGGCCAGGTCATGGCGATGAACACCGCGAGCTACGCGAACGTCTCCGGCGCGACCGGCACCGACGGTACCTACACCTTCAACCTGCTGCCGGGCAACTACAGCTTCTTCGCCTACGACCGGACCAACAAGACCTGGGGTGCCAAGACCATGGCCGTCTCCGGCAGCTCGGCCGCGGTGACCATCCAGTCCCCGATCAACTGCCAGACCACCACCGGCACCGGCTCCACCGGCAGCACCATCAACTAGCTTGAAAGGCTCGCGACAGCCGTGAAAATCGAAGCGGGATCCCGATCGGGGTCCCGCTTTTTTCATGATTGCGCTAGAACGGGTAGCCGAGCCCCGCGAAGACCGCCGGGCCGTCCTTGCCGAAGCCGACGTCGATCCTTCCCACGATGTTGGGCCTCACCACCGCCCTGATGCCCACCCCCGGGTTGAACTCGAAGCTCTGCTGTTTGGCCTCCACCAGCGATCTCATCACCGTGCCGAGGTCGACGAAGGGGGCGAGCTCCCAGTCCGCCTTGACCTTGAACACCTCCCACCGAAAAAGCCGGATCCGCTCCTCCAGGTTCAAAAGCATGCAGCTCTTGTCGACGAAACGGTTCTGCCCGTAGCCGCGGAGGGTGGTCTCCCCTCCCAGGACGGCCTGCTCGAGGAAAGGGATCCGGTTTCCCTCGTTCTGGTTGAAGGCGAAACGGAGCACGGAAATGAAGCGTTCCTCCCGGAGGGGGCGGTAGAGTTTCACCTCGGCCTCGTAGGTGAGGAAGGGGGCGGCGCTGCCGAGGAGCTTGGAGCTGTTCTCGATGGAAATGCGGGCGTAGGTGCCTTCGGTGGGCATCCCGGGCGAGTTCAGGGTGTTGTAGAGAAAGGAAAGCTTCTGGGCATGAAGATGGTACCCCTCCACCCCGGGAACGTAGTCGGGAAGAAAGACACCGGTGATGAACGGCAGAGACTTTACGGCGCCAGGGCGGATGTCGACGTCCTTGAACCGCTCGCCGAAGGCGATTTCGAAGGGATGGAACGGACGGTAGCCGCCGGTCAGCGCGATCCCGGTCTCGTGGTCGGTGTAGTTCGTCTCGTTTCTTTTCTGGGAGGTGGACTGGAACCCGAAGAAACGGGCCGACCCGTCCGCATAGGTAAAGGCATTGACCGAGAAATAGAAGCGGGGAGAAAGGAAATGTTCGTCGCTGTAGCGGAACCTCAACTCTTCGTTGATGGTGGTGGCCTTGGCGAGGCTTAGCTTGTAGCTGCGGTCGGGCTCGGGATAGAAGGCGGCGTAGAGCGAGGTGGTGAAGCCGAAGTACCGGTTGTAGTTCTCCTGGGGGACGGCCAGCGCGCTCACCAGGTCGTGGCTGTCGTGGAGGAGGAAGGCGACGAGCCCCCCGGAGGTGATCCCCTCGTTGGGGCTCGTCGCCACCACCGGCAGCGGAATGGCGATCGTCTTCACGGGGTCGGGGAAATTGCTCCCCACCGGCGGCGGGAGGTAATCGCGGGGAAGCCCGAGGGTGCATCCCGCCAGCAGGAGCACCACGACCATGATGTGAAATCCCCGCATCGCATCCCCTGGAAACCATGTGTCGATCTGTTTCACCTCTCGCTAGTCACCGCCAGCAGGCCGAGCAGCAGCCAGCAGGCCTCCCGGAACCGCCTCAGGAGCCCGAACCCGGCTCCCAGGGTGGCACCCAGCCTGAAGCCCAGGGCCAGCAGCAGGTTTCCTCCGTCCTGCACCCCGAGGGAGGCGGGTATCATGAAGCCGAGGGCCGCCACCATCTGGGAAAGGGCGTCCAGGCAAAGAGCGGTGCCCGGGCCTATCCCGTGGCCGAGGGAGGCGAAGATCAGGTAGACCTCCGCCGCGTGGGCGGCCCAGCCTAGCAGGAACAACAGCAGGGAACCGAGGGCGAGCCACGGATGCCGGCGATAAAAGCCGGCCAGGGTGGCATCCAGCGAGGCGAGCGCCTCCGCGCGGCATATGAGGAAGGCCGGACAGATGCCGATCCGTTTGAGTGTCCCGAGCAGCGACGTGCAGGGGCTCGCCCGCTGGACGACCAGGAAGCATCCTCCCGCCAGGGCGAGTGCGCCGGTCCCGAGCCAGCCGGACCAGGCGAGCCGGGAGGGGACCTCGGGGAGCACCGCCGGGAGAAGTGCCAGGCCGATCAGGAGGTAGAGGACCAGGCTGAGCACCATGGCGGCCTTGTGGATGATGACCGAGGTGGCCGCCTGCTGCCAGGGGACCCCCGCCGCCTGGAGCCGCACGGTCTTGAACGGCTCACCACCGAGCGAGGCCGTGGGGGTGAGCTGGTTGAGCGACTCCCCGGCCAGCCTGAGGAGGTATAGCCGCCACAGCGAGAGGGTGCCCGGCGCTCCCGGCAGGAGCAGGCGCCAGGAAAGGGTCCACAGGAAGGTGGTCAGGGCGTAGGGGATCAGCAGGAGCGGCCAGTGGTGCCGGGCCATCCCCAGGGTTTCCGCGAGCGCGGGCCAGTCGAGGCCCCGTAACAGCACGGCCAGGGCGACGGCGGCGATCACCAAAAGCGCCAGGTTGAGGCGGCGCATGGTCACGCGGCTCGGATCACCGGTGGTGGTTTGGGTGTCTTGACCGGGAATGGTGCCCCTCCGGGACGACCTTGAAGTAGTCTACGTACTCGGCAAACGCCCTGCTCTCGGTGTCGGGGTCGAGCCCGAACTGTTCCAGCGAGTAGTGGTGGACACCGTTTTTGTCCTTGGGATTCTCCCGGATGAAATGCTCCATGGCACGCTGGGCCTGGCTGGTGAGCTCCCGGCCGAAGTGGCGGTAGATCCTCCTGACCACGGCCATCGGGTAGCGGATCAGGTCCTGGTAGCTCACGTCGCAGAACCGGTTCTCCAGCTCGGGTCTTTCCCGGCGCAGCCGGGTGACCAGGCGGGCACTGTCGGCCCACCGCTTGCTGACCTCGGCCCCGAGCACCTTGAGGTCGATGGGGCCGGTGAAGGGGGAGCGCAGCACGTGGGCGAAGCTCGCGCAGGACGGGAGGATCTTCAGGGGATCGCGGTGGGTGAGCACCACCTGGGCGTCGGGATAGACCTTGAAGAGGGAATCGAGCGCCATGAGGTGGCTGGGCGCCTTCAATACCCAGTGGCCGCCGGGGCAGCGCCACTGCAGGTGCTGCAGGAATCCCCGGTGACAGCGGTAGGCCGGAAGCTTGTCCTGGCTGTCGTGCCAGGCGCGGTAGCCGGTCACGTAGTACATCGATTCGAAGACGTAGCTCAGGAAGGAATGGTCGGTCATGGCGATGCATTCCTGGGGGAGCGTGGCATCGATGGTGTGGCACTTGTCGAAACCCGGCATCAGCACGTCGATCCAGGCCAGCTCACGACGGGTCTTGGCGATGCGCGGGTCGCAGAGGTAGCTTGCGCTTTCCGGCGGGGGCGACGGGTGCATGACCTCCCAGACCTGGGGGGCGCGGGCGGCCGGATCGCAGGAGAGGAGCGCATGGAGAAAGGTCGTGCCGCTCCTGGGAAGGCCGGTGATGAAGATCGGCTTCACCACCTGCTCCTCGGCGATGCCGGAATTCATCTTCCGGTCGTGGTGCATGGTGAGCTTGTTGCAGAGCATGCGGAGCATCTCGGCGTGGACGGTGATGCGGCCGATCAGGTTGAGTTTGGCGTCGCGCTCGAAGGATTCCAGCAGGATCTCGAGCGGTTCCAGGAAGTCGCTCTCCCCGAAATCGTCGAGGCCGGTGAGGCGCCTGCTCTTCTCCAGGAGATACTCGCGGTCCAGCTTGAGGAAGGCACGGCCGTCCTTGAGCGCCACCCTGCCGAACCCGTTCATCCCCTTGATCATGTTGGTCCCCAGCGCGGTCAGCACCTTCCTCGTGCCGGAGTTCCCCTCCCCCGTGCCGCTCGTCACCCTGGCAAGTTGTTCCACGGTCCTCTCCTTCCTCACGTTTCATTGAGACATCACATGTAGCCGTCCTTGCGGAGCTTCTCCATGCCGCGGTTGCCGTCCTGGGCCCGGCCGCTGCGCTCCGCCACCCGGGTGCCGCGGAGCTCCTCGACGATGCTGGCCACGTCCTTGGCCTGGGAGGCGATCGGCGAGGTGCAGGGGGCGCAGCCGAGACTGCGGTAGCGCATCCCGTCGCCGCGGTCGAAGTAGAGGGGAATGATCGGGATGCGCTCCCTTTCGATGTACTCCCAGATGTTGATCTCGCACCAGTCCAGCAGGGGGTGGATCCGGAGATGGGTTCCCGGTTGGAAGGTGATCTTGAAGTGGTCCCAGAGTTCGGGAGGCTGCTCACGGAAGGCCCAGTCGTTGTTCCGGTCCCGCGGCGAGAAGTAGCGCTCCTTGGCCCGGGTCCCCTCCTCGTCGGAACGGACCCCGACGATCACCCCGGTGTACCCCTTTTCCTCCAAAAGCGCGCGAAGCGCCTCGGTCTTGAGCGCGCTGCAGCACTGGAGGGTCCCGTTGGAGGGGTGCATCCCCTCGGCGAGCGCCCTGCGGTTCTGGCCGACCACCAGGTTGAGACCCCACTCTTTCACGGTCTCGTCGCGGTAGGTGATCATCTCCGGGATCTTGTAGGAGGTGTCGATGTGGACCAGGGGGACCGGGCAGTGCCCGAAGAAGGCCTTGCGTACCAGCCAAAGGAGGACGGTGGAGTCTTTACCCATCGACCAGAGCATGCAGAGGTTGCCGAAGTTCTTGTAGGCTTCCCTCAGTATGTAGATGGAGCGGGCCTCTAGCTCGTCGAGTTGGGTCATGTCAGTGGCACCACCTTTCCGGAGAGTAACGAATTAAAACAGATTAACCAATGGAATTGATAAAGATTAATATTAAGGGGATCGTCTGGATTTGCAACCGGTGAGAGAGAAAATTTGTGGCAGCTTGTCAAAGGGGGGGGTGAAGGGAGGAATGGCAGCAGTTGAGACGGCGGCAAGGCAGTAACTGTTGAGATGATCACGCTTCTGTCACTGGCAGTGCCGCCCCTGCTGGTTAGTGTGTTAGCGCGCCATCTCTTAGAAATCACGGCACGCAGACCGTCAGAAGTATTTGGCGACCATCCCCTGGGCGAGATCCATGGAGGAGGTGAAGGCCGGGGAGATGGGGTTGAGGACGTGGAGGGCCGGCCCGTCGGCCAAGACCATGAAGTCCATCACCATCTCCTTCGTGTTCCAGTCGACCAGCTGGGGGCGGATGCCGACCTTGGTGGCCGCCACCAGGTCGCCCGGGGCGATCTCCTTGACCAGACGGGCGGCATCCTTGAAGAAGCAGGACGGGAGGTACTTTACCGGCTCCGAGAGCGCCACGCTCCTGAACTTCGCGTTGGCCATGAAGAGAACGAGGTCCTCGAAGGCGATGGCGAACCCTTCCGCATCGATTCCCGCCAGGATCCCGTAATTCTCCCGGCCGAAGGCGGGAATGGCCGTCGGGCCCACGTAGACGTCCCCGTGGACGCTGCGGGTGAAGTGCACGCCCAGGAACGGGTTTCTGATGTCCGGTACCGGATAGATGCTGGAGTTGACCGTGAAGGGGGCGCTCTTGCTCAAGAGCCGGTAGACCCCCTTGAACGGGATCAGCCGGTAGTTGGTGGCGACGCCGAAATGCCCCGCCACCTTGTCGCAGTGGGCACCGGCCGCGTTGACGAAGCGGTTGAATCCGATCTCCCCCTTGCTCGTCTGCGCGGTCCCGCTCCCCTTGATGCCGGTGAGCCGGCAGTCCAGGATGATCTTCACCTTGCCGCTCGCTTCCAGGTCATGCTTTAAGCTTTTCAGGACCGCCTTCGGATCGACCACCGCCGTATAGTGCGAGTAGAGCGCCCGCTCCACCGTCCGGGCGTTGGGCTCCAGTTCGGCAAGCTGCTTTTCGTCGATCATCTCCACCTTGGCGCCGTTGGCGGTCGCCCGGGTGAAGAGCTCGTCGAGGACCGGCAACTCCTCGGCGGTCCTCGTCACGATCACCTTCCCGTTCTCCAGAAGGGGAAGCCCCTTCTCCTTGCAGTACGCCCGCATCTGGAAGTTGCCGTTCAGGCAGGACTTGGCCTTGAGGCTGTCGGGCGAGTAATAGATCCCGGCATGGAGAACGCCGCTGTTACGGCCGGAGGCGTGGCGGCCGAGATCGGTCTCCTTCTCGATGATCACGATGTCGCCGTGACCATGCTTGACGAGCTCGCGGGCGATGGTCAGGCCGATGATGCCGGCCCCGACGATGAGAATTTCGGCCCTGTCAATCAGCATGACGACGCTCCTTACCGACGTAGGTATTTACCTGTTTATTCAATAGATAGTGACGCTATTGCACGGCATACCAAGGCATAGCTCAAGTATCTGGAGAGCTATGCTGCTCTCAAGGCTTGAGCTCTCCTACCGCTTGTCCCGTCCAACACTACCACAAACCGGGCACCCCTGCATGGAAAAGGGCGGCTCAAGCCTGCACTCGGCCAGCAGTTGTTCGTCCCTGAAGATCTCCAGTGCGGGACCGTCCGCCCTCACCTCTCCATCCTTCAGTACGATCACCCGTTCACACAGTTCGAGGACCATGTCGAGGTCATGGCTGGTGAATATCTTCGTGTGGTGAAACTCCCGCAGTAGGGAGATCAATTGGCGCCGCGCGTACGGGTCCAGACCGCTCGTGGGCTCGTCCATGACCAGGATGTCGGGAGACATGGAAAGGACGGCGGCGATGGCCACCCGCTTCTTCTCTCCCCCCGAAAGGTGGTACGGCGCCTTGCGGGCCAGGTGCGCCCCCCCTACCCTTTCCAGCGTTCCCTGGACGCAGGACTCCAGCTCCGCCCCGGCGAGCCCCAGGTTGAGCGGGCCAAACGCCACGTCCTCGTAGACGGTCGGCATGAAGAGCTGGTCGTCGGGGTCCTGGAAGACCATCCCCACCGTCCGCCTGATCTCGGGAAGCGTCCCCTTGGAGAGCGGGAAGTCGCCGATCCTGATCTCGCCGGCGGTCGGGGCCAGGTACCCGTTCAGGTGCTGGATGAGGGTCGATTTCCCCGCCCCGTTGGCGCCGATCAGGGCGACCGATTCGCCGTGGGTGATCCTGAAGGAGACCTCCCTGAGCGCCTGGGTTCCGTCGGGATAGACGTGGCGGAGCTTTTTGACTTCGACGATATGGTGGCTCATGGCAGGATTCCGGTGACCAGCGAGCCGATGGCCCGCGTCGGGTTGGTTGTTCTGAAGGTGATGAAGGCGACGGTGCAGCCGGCCAGGAAGAGGAGATCGACCGCCTTGAGGGACGATTCCTCCGGCCGCGGGAACGACCCCGTAAAGCCGCGGGCCAGCATGGCCATGTGAATCCTCTCCGCCTTCTGCCAGGTCCGCATCAGGAGGTGCCCGACCAGCGAGGCGTAGCTCGAGATCCCCCTGCCGCGGTTGCCGACGCAGCGCAGTTCCCGGCTGCGGGAGGCCTTCTCCCCCTCTTCCACCAGCACGAACAGGTAGCGGTACAGGAAAAGGAGCTGCATGGCGAAGGCCCTGGGCATCCCGAGCCGCTCCATGGCCCGGCAGAGGTCGGGGAAGCCGGTCAGGGCCACGAGGACCAGGGCGGCACTGACGGTCAATACGGCGCGAAGCACGATGGAAAGCCAGGAGATGACCCCGCCGGTGACGCCGACGCCCCCCAGTTCCAGGATGACCCGGTGATCCAGAAAGGGATTGGCGATCCCGATGAAGAGCGCCAGGGGGCACATGAGGAGGACCTTGTGGGCGAGGTAGCCGATGGGGAGATCACCCAGCGCCGCCAACAGGAGGGGATAGACGAGGAACGGTACCAGCGCGGAGAGTTCGTAGCGTCCGAAGGATACCACGCAGACCAGGAAGACGACGGTGGCGAGGAGCTTTACCCGGGGATCGAGCCGGTGAAGGGTGGTGGAGCCGGCGGCGAGGCGGTCGAGCCTCTTGAGGTCGAGGAGTGCGCCGTCGAGTGATGCCATTCCCGGCGCCTACAGATGCCCCTGTTTTCGCCTTTTCAGAACGAAAACGGTGAGAAGCACCAGCGAAAGGGTGACGACGGTGCCGACCAGGCCGGCGGCACCGGTGCCGCCGATGGGGGTCGTGGAATGCGCGGCGGCGGAAGGGGCGGCGGGCCGGTCCTGCCGGTCGGCGGGGAAGCGGTACTCGGGAAACCACGAGGTCTTGGCCTGGATCCGGGCCAGGGTGCGGTGAAGGGGGGCGGCGGATTGCAGATCACCCTTGCCGGTGGCCCGTGCAACCGACCACTCCAGGCCGTCCGGGTCCTTGGATGCGAAGGAGGAGAGTATCCCTGCGGTCACCAGTGCGCAGAAGAGGATGACGGCGGGGCCGGTGCGATACCAGGGGCGGGTGGCGGCCGATGCCTGGCTGTCAACCAGCGCGGGGCGGGCCTTGGAGAGGAAAGAGACGATAGCGACGGTGGCTACCCCTTCCACCAGGCCGATGGCGAGGTGAATGGGAACCATGAGGGTGGCGAAGGTTCCCGCCGGGAGCTCCGAGATCCCCGAAAAGGAGGTTTCCATGACCACGGCCAGCGCCCCGAGCAGCAGGGCGACCACGGCAGAGATCATGATCGCCGCCGAACGTCGACGGCCCCCCCCCTCCCCGGCGAGGCGCCGGTAGCAGAAGGGGTAGACCAGAAAAGCGGGGATGAAGCCCATGTTGAAGATGTTGCAGCCGAGGGCCAACAGGCCGCCGTCGGCGAAGAAAAGCGCCTGTACCACCAGAACCGAGGCGATGGTGAAAAAGGCCGCCTGAGGCCCCAGCAGAATCGCCAGCAGAAGCCCTCCACCGAGGTGCCCGCTCGACCCGGTGCCGGGGATCGAGAAGTTGATCATCTGGGCGGCGAACAGAAAGGCCCCCAGCACCCCCATCAGCGGAACGCTCCGGTCATCCGGGTCCCTACCCAGCCGGGAGGCACACCAGGCGACCGATACGCCGGAGACACCCCACATGGTGGCGCCCACTGTCGGGGAGAGCAGAGCATCTGCCATGTGCATGTTGGTATCTCCTCTCGATCGGTGGGCGGTAGCACGAATGTGATAATTGTGACACGGTGCGATACATATACAAGAGGGATGCTGGCGGTGTCAAATCTTTTTGCGGGGCCTGCTTTATTGAAGTAATGCTTGCTATAGCAGGCGTAACGGCCGGTAAAACCTAGTCAAAAGCGGTGCAATCCGTGATTTTGCTGCCTGGGTGAAAGGCTCCCGATAGCGTATACGTTGGCTTCCGCACTCTCAAGGGCGGTGCGGTTATGAATCCGTGGTGCCCCGGGAGTCCTTTCTGACCGGCTCTCGCCAGGTTAAAACACTCTTTTCTTTTATTTTAAAATGTGTTAACTTCAGCCGCCAAGAGTTGACAGCATGCGCTATCCTGTCCGTCACAGCTTTTCGGCTTCCGCTATTTAATGTGATTTCCATTGAATGAGTGCCCCTGCCGGTCCTCTGCCCTGGCTCCGGAGGGTATGTGCATATTGTTATCAAGTATCGGGAGTAGGTAATGCTGCTGACGAGGCCACGTATCCCACTGCTGGTAGCCCTCTACTTGCTGCTGTCGCTGGTCGTCCTCCCCCTCTTCTCCTCCGCGAACGCCGTCACCGTGGTCCGTATCGGCGGTACCGGCTCCGCCCTTCCCTCCCTGCGCCTCTTGGGCGAGGCCTTTTCCGCCGCTCATCCGGATATATCCGTGCAGGTACTCCCCAGTCTTGGGAGCGGCGGAGGGCTTGCCGCCGTTCAAAAAGGAGCCATCGACCTGGCGGTAACCGGCCGGCCGCTCAAGAAATGCGAGGCGCGGGGCGTCACCGCCATCGAGTACGCACGATCTCCCTTCCTGTTTGTCGCCCATCCCTCGGTCAACGAGGCCGACCTCACGATTCCGGACCTGGAGCTCATCTACAGCGGGAAAAGGAGCCAATGGTCGGACAACTCCCCTCTCCGCCTGGTCCTCCGCCCCCTGAACGACGTCGACACCGGCATCGTCATGGCGATCTCCCGCGGATTGGCCCAGTCCGTGGAGAAGGCCTACTCACGACCGGGGATGACCATCACCGCCACCAACGAGGAGACGGTGTCCACGCTGGCGGCGACCCCCGGCGCCCTGGGCATCAGCACCCTGACGGAACTGGTGTCCCTCAAGTATCCCCTCAAGGTACTCTCCTTCGGAGGCATCAAGCCGACCCTGCGCCACCTCGCCGAAGGGTCCTACCCGCTGGAAAAACGCTTCTACCTCGTCGTCCCGGATAAGGCCTCCCCACCCGCCAGGATGTTCGCCCGATTCGTCACCTCCGCCAAGGGGCGAAGCATCCTTCGCTCGTCCGGGAACCTCCCGGTTTGGCAGAAGGAGCGGTAGGCATGACTACTATAACCCGTAACCTGCGGCTGAGTTCCGAGCTGACCGTGCTGGTGGCCTTCCTGGTCGCCCTGGCTTTTTCCTGCGGCTACTTCGCCATCTGTTACCAGTACACGCTCGGCACACTCGATGCCGAGGCCGAGCTCACCGCTCCCATCATCTCCGGGATCGTCCAGACCAATCCGGTCTTCTGGAAGTTCGAGCATGACCGCCTGGAAGCCCTTCTCGAGCGGCGGCAGAGCACCTCCGACGAAGCGGTAGGAAGACACATCCTGGATCTCGACGGGAGCGAAGTCGCCTCCAACAACGTGGTGCCCGAAGGGCCGATCATGCGGCGCGCCCAGCCCCTTTGGGACTCCGGCCGCAAGGTCGCCTACATCGAGATCACCCGCTCCATGCGCCCCATCCTCAAGCGGACGGTGATTACCGGGCTGGTCGGGCTCCTCTTCAGCCTGCTGGCCTTCGTCCTGTTTCCCTTCCGCGCCATCGCCCTGGCCAACGTGAAACTGCGGGACTCCCACGATTTCCTGGCCCGCGTGATGGAGAGCAGCACCAATGCCATCGTGGCGGTGGACCTGGGCGGGGTGATCCGGATGGTGAACGGCCGCTGCTACGAAATGAGCGGCTACACCTGCGACGAACTCTGCGGAGCCCGCCTCGACTCGCTCTTCCCCGTGGATGTTGCGCGTGAGGTGCAGGGTGAGCTTGACCGGTTGACCGGCGACCAGACTCAGATGGCCAAGTTCGAGACGCTGCTCCTCAAAAAAGACGCCTCCACCCTCCCCATCGCTTGCGGAGCCGCCCCCATCCTCCAAAACAGCATGATCGCCGGCACCGTGCTCTGCATCGAGGATATCGCCGAACGCACCACGGCCGTCGAGCAGCTTCGCCATGCCAAGAGGTATACCGAGAAGCTGATCCAGTCCGCCAACGTCATCATCGTGGGACTCGACACCGAGGGGGTGGTAACCCTGATGAACCGCACGGCCGAGGAGGCGCTCGGCTACCTGGCGGAGGAGTTGACCGGGAGAAGCTGGTTCGACGTGGTCATGACCGGCGATGCCTTCGAAGAGATGTGCATCGTTCCCGGCGAAAGCCTCGAGATGAGGAGTACCTGCGAGAACCAGATCGTCACCAGAAGCGGCGCCTTGCGCACCATCTCCTGGCGCAACTCCTCCATCCTCGAGGAGGACGCCGTGGTGGGGACCCTCTGCTTCGGGATCGACGTCACCGAGCACCGCAGGACCGAGGGGTTGCTGGCCCAGTCCCAAAAGATGGAATCGGTGGGGCAATTGGCGGGTGGCGTGGCCCACGACTTCAACAACATGCTGAGTGTCATCCTGGGGTACGCGCAGATCTGCCAGGTGGAGGTCCCCCCCGACAGCCCCCTCTCCCCGTACATCCAGGAGATCACCCGGGCCGGAGAGCGCTCCAAGGAGATCGTCCGCCAGTTGCTGGCCTTCTCCCGCAAGGAGATCGTCTCCCCCAGGGAGGTGAACCTCAACACCCACTACCTGGAGACGGAAAAGACGCTGAGCCGCCTGCTCGGAGAGCAGGTCATCCTGAGCTTCCGTCCCTCCCAAGGGCTTTGGCCGGTGCGTATCGATCCCTGCCAGGCCGACCAGATCCTCATCAACCTGGCCGTCAACGCCCGCGACGCCATGCCGCAGGGAGGCTCCCTCATCATCCGGACCGAGAACATGACGGTGGACCGGGAGTTCTGCGAGTACCGGCTGGACGCGAGCCCCGGCGACTTCGTCTGCCTTACGGTGACCGATACCGGGGTCGGGATGGACCAGGAGCTCGTCAAGCGGATCTTCGAGCCCTTCTTCACCACCAAGGAGGTCGGCAAGGGGACCGGCCTCGGCCTGGCCACCGTCTACGGTATCGTCACCCAGAACCATGGGTTCATCGACGTGGAGAGCGAGCCGGGAACCGGCACCACCTTCAGGATCTATCTGCCGCGCTGGGTGGAGAAAAACCACCCGGAGACGGCGGAAACGTCACGGATCCCGGTCGGGTCCGGCCGGGTGCTGGTGGTCGAGGACGATGCCGACGTCCGGTCCATGACCACCGCCATGCTCAAGAAGATGGGGTATGCGGTTTTGCAGGCGGAAACGCCGGAGGGGGCGCTGGAGCTCTTCGGCTCCCTCGCTGACGGGATCGACCTGGTACTCTCCGATGTGGTCATGCCGGGGATGAACGGGCGGGAAATGGCGCGGCGGATGGTCGACCAGCGGCCGGAAACCAAGGTGCTCTTCATGTCCGGTTACTCTACGGAACTGGTCGCCAAGGAAGGGGTGCTGGAGGAAGGGATGTTCTACATACAAAAGCCTTTCAACATGGAAGGGCTCCACACGAAAATCGTCGAGGTGCGCGAGAGTTAGCGCTGGCGGGTAAGTAGGTGATTGGCGCTTTACCGGATTACCCCAGCCGCTTCCTCACCTCGGAAAATCGAGGTCGAGCTGGATGGTGAAGGTGTTTTGTCCCGCGAGCGATCGCTTGGTGTAGATGTCGAAGCCGAAGAGCACGGACACGTTCGTGCAGAATTTCCAGGCGAACGCCACGTTCCAACTGGAATCGACGTTGTCTCCCCCCTGGTAGTCGACTCCCAGCCAGAGTTGGTCAGACAGTTCCTTCATGGTCCGATCCCACGAGAAGAGAAGCCCGGAATTGGCGTAACGGCTGGAACCGTCGTCGGTGACATCCACCAGCGCCCTCCTCGACCCGCGGTAGTAGCCGAGCGCGAACCTTCCAAGCGACGGCACGCTCCCGATCTCCGGGACCGTTTTCCCCACCACTCCGTACACGATGTTCTGCCCGGAAACCACGCGAGGGGCGTCCCCCGCCTCCACGTCCTTGACCGGGCGGGCGTTGTAGAGACCGGCCGCGATGGCCGGGGAGTAGGTGAACATCGAATCTTCCGGGGTCCCGAGCTTGATGTTGCCGCTCCACGGATGCTGGTCGTTGGGGTCCTGGGCCCTGGTCAGGTAGTCGAAGCCGACCTCGAGCCGGACCTTGTCATAGGGGAGTACGCCGATGGTGAAACCGACGTCGATGGTGTTCGCTTCCCTCCCCCCTGCCGAGGCCGAATCGCGGCGGAAATAGGTGTCGGCGTCCAGGTGGCCGACCAGCAGCGGTTGCACGTCCACGGACGGAATCCAGATTATCTTGGAGGGGGTAGCCATTACCCGGGCCGGCGGCCAAACGAAGAGAACGGCCACCAGTGCGAAAATCATCCCTGCCTTCATCCCCGCCTCGCGATCGCGTTAGCCTGAATTAATAAACAGGAAAAACGATATCATGAGCCGATATGGCGTCAAGATGCTGAAGCGAAGGGTAAAGGAAGTGCGGCGGGCAGGGCCGGGATCCCGGAGGTTCCGGAGGGTTAGCTACGCCGGCTTTCTTTGCCTCGGCACGGGCATCTGGTACACTGGAAAGATGAAAAGCTCAAGATGGAGACACCCATGAAAAAATTACTCTTTGCCTTGCCGGCGCTTCTGCTCTTCATCTCCTGCGGGATGTGCTCGCCGGCCATGGCGCAGGACAGTGGCCCGATGGACGAGGTCGAGTACTACGACAACTCCGCGCTCTCCGACGCCCCCCTCTTGAGCCAGGATGAGCTCGACGATCTCCTGGCCCCCATCGCCCTCTACCCGGACCCGCTCATCGCCCAGATACTCCCGGCCGCGACCTTCGTGGACCAGGTGGACGAGGCGGCACGCTACGTCAGGGAGTACGGCCGGGCGGCCCGCATCGACGATCAGCCCTGGGACGTGAGCGTGAAGGCGATCGCCCACTATCCGGATGTGCTTTTCATGATGGACCAGAAGTACGACTGGACCGTCGCCCTCGGGCAGGCGTACATCGAGCAGCCCCAGGACGTGATGGACGCCATTCAGTGGCTGCGCCAGGAGGCGGAGGCGGCAGGGAACCTCTACTCGACCCCGCAGCAGCAGGTGGTGGTGGAACCGGAGGCGATCAGCATCGTCCCCGCCTCCCCCGAGTACATCTACGTCCCGGTCTACGATCCCAACGTCGTCTACTACGAGAGCTACAGCCCCGCCTATCCCTTCATCACCTTCAGCGCCGGCTTGCTCATCGGGGCGTGGCTCAGCCGCGACTGCGACTGGCACAGCCACCGGATCTACTACCACGGCTGGCGGGGAGGCGGATGGGTCGGGAGGGTCAGGCCCCACATCAGGGACCGCCGGGGGATCTACGTCAATCCCCGCTACTCCGAGGTGCGTGTCAATCGCCGCGTTCTCGAGCATCATGACACCCGTTTCCGCCAGGAACTGAGGACGGAGAGCGCGCGTCGCCGGGAAGGGAGGCCGGTGGTGGCCAACCCCCGCCAAAGACCCAACGCCGAGAGACCGCGCAGGGAACGCCCGGGTGCGGCGGCACCGTCGGCACCTGCGCCGGCCCCGGTTCGGGGGGGCGAGCGTCCTCCTGCCGGAGAGCGGCCGGAGCGCCAGCGCCAGGAACCCCAGCATAGACAGCCGGGTACCCCCTCTCCCGCCCCCGCGGTTCAGCCGTCGCCGAAACCGCAGGCCCCCGGCACTCCGTCGACCACCAAGTCGGGAATGAGGGATCTCTACCGTGGCCGGGATGTCCAGCAGCGGCTCCCCGCCTCCCAGTCGGGCTACGGCGGGTACGGTACCAGCCAGGACGCCAACGTCTACCGCCAGCGCGGGCAGGCAAGCCGCGGGCTGACGCCGGCAGTGCAGCCGCGGGCCGTGGTTCCCAGGCCGGTCGCTCCGCAGTCGCATCCGGCTCCGGCCGCTCCGGCCATCCAGCGTTCCGCTCCCGTGCAGCATTCCGCCCCTGCGGTACAACGCTCGGCCCCCGCGGTGCAGCGCCCGGCTACGAGCGCGCCGCGGCAGTCCCCGCCGGCCGCCGGAGGACGCGACCGGCGCTAGGTGAATGCGGAAATCCCCTTGGAGGGAGCTTTCGGAATGACCACGAATTTTTATCCGGATAGTAAAAAGGAACCGCGAGATATGAGAACGACCGACTTTATCGTGAAGGTATGCCTTGGATTGCTGGTGGCCGTTGCCCTGGTGACCGTCGTCCCCTCCCTCAAGGGGGAGCCGATAGCCGCCGCTACCGAGACCGCCCAACTGACCTTCCCCACGCCGGAAGCCGCCGGCCAGGCCATGGTGGACGCGGTCAAGGAGAAGGACCGGCAGCGGCTGTCCCGCATCTTCGGACCCGCCTTCAAGGATCTTGAACCGGGAGACCCGGTGGAGGAGGCCGCGGAGTTCGACCATTTCGCCGGCCACGTGGCGGAAGGGGCGCAACTGGTGAGGGAGGGGGATGCCAAGGCGACCCTTCGGATAGGGAGCAAGAAGTGGCCTTTCCCGATACCTATCGTCAAGAAGAACGACGTCTGGGTCTTCGACACCACCGCGGGGCGGGAGGAGATCCTGAACCGCCGGATCGGGCACAACGAGCTCTTGGCCATCAACGTCTGCCGTTCCTACGTCGATGCCCAGAAGGAGTACTACAACATGCCGGACCAGGACGGCGCCCCGATCCCGAAATACGCCCAGCATCTGATCAGCCGGCCCGGCACCAGGGACGGCCTCTATTGGCCGACCGCCCCCGGGATGAAGCAGAGCCCGCTGGGGCCGCTGGTGGCCAAGGCCAAGGAGGAAGGGTATATGGCCCCGCGCAAGCCGGGCGAACACGGCCGTCGCCCCTTCCACGGCTATTACTTCAGGATTCTTAAAAAGCAGGAGAAGAGCGCCCCGGGCGGGAAATTCAGCTACGTCATCAACGGCAACATGGTGGCCGGCCACGCACTGGTGGCCTACCCGAGCCGTTGGGGCGTCTCGGGGGTGATGACCTTCATCGTGAGCCAGAGCGGCCGGGTCTACCAGAAGAACCTGGGTGCGAAGACCGCCGAAATAGCGCGGAAGATGACCGCCTACAACCCCGACCCGAGCTGGAAGCTGGTCGCCCCGTGACTATCTCGGCTCCCCTTTCGACCCTTCCCTCCTTTTAAAAGCTCTCCCTCCCCTTCAAGGGGAGGGCTCCTCCTCCCCCGCACCCCCCTTCCCCACCGGGACGAGGAGGAGGGGGACCTTCGACTGGCTGCAGATCCGATGCGCCACGCTCCCCGACCAGAACGCCTCCATGCCGGTCTTGCCGTGCGTCCCCAGCACCACCAGGTCGATCTCGGGAAGCTGGGCCGCATCCAGGATCACGCTTGCCGGGTCCCCGCGCATGACGTGCGCGCTCGCCTGAAATCCTTCCTTCCGCAAGGCGGCCTCCAGCTGCGCAAAGTACCTCTCCGCGTCCTGGGTGGTGAGATCGAGCGCCCGCCGGGTCGTCCCCGGAAGCATCCGGCTGGCCAGCGCGGTCTCCCCGGAAATGGTCGCCAGGTCCGGGATGACATAGGCGAGATGGAGGGTCGCTCCGCAGGCCTTGGCGAGCTTCTTGGATACCGGGAGCGACTCGGCATGTTCCGGGTCGTCGTCCAAGGGCACCAGGATGTGGCGGCAGGCGAAGGCGGGAGGGCGCCCTTCGGCGTCGGGATGGGTGATCAGCACCGGTAGCGAGCCGCGGGAGATCACGCTCTGGGCGATGCTTCCGAGAAAGAGGTGGCGGGCGGCTCCCCGGCCGTGGGAACACATGATCACCAGGTCGTGTTCGAGCTCTTCGGCGTGGGCGACGATGCTCCCCGCCACGTCGACCACCTCGCTCGTGTGCACGTGGCACTCGACCGGTACGGAGTCGGGGAAGTAGCGTTCGGCGGCTTCGTGGAGGTAGCTTTCCGCGTCGGCGGGGTGCTGGAGATGGGGCTGGCCGTGGACCTCTTCGGGAGCGTCCTTCTCCACCACGTGCATGAGGGTAACCCGGGCCTTCAACCGCACCGCCAGCAGCGAGGCGGCCGGCAGGGCCGCCTCGGCCATCATTGATCCATCTATCGGTACCAGAATGTGCTTCAGCATGACATCACCCGCTTATGGTCTTGTAGATGAGGTAGCAGTTCAAAAGGACGATGATGGCTGCGATCAACACCGCCATCGCCGTCGTCAACGGCCGGTTGACGAGATCCCCCATTATATCCTTGCGGCTGGTGAAGAGGACCAGGGGAATGACCGCGAAAGGGAGCCCGAAGCTCAACACCACCTGGCTCACCACCAGCGTCCTGGTGGGATCGAAGCCGGCGCCGATCACCGCCACCGAGGGCGCCATGGTGATGATCCTTCTGAGCCAGACCGGTATGTGGCGCTCGAGGAAGCCCTGCATGATGACCTGGCCGGCGCCGGTCCCGACCGTGGAGGAGGAGAGCCCCGAGACCAGCAGCGACAGGCCGAAGATCCACTTGGCCGCCGACCCGAGGAGCGGCTCCAGGGTCCGGTAGGCTTCCTCGATGGAGGCGATGGACGTGTGGCCGGTGCGGTGGAAGGTGGCGGCGGCCATGATCAGCATGGCGGCGTTGACCGAGCTCGCCACCCCCATGGCGACCACCACGTCGGCGAGCTCGAACCGGTAGAGGCTCTTGAGCCGGGCCCGGTCCCGCACCACGATCCGCCCCTGCATGAGGGCCGAATGGAGGAAGATCGCATGGGGCATGACGGTGGCGCCGAGGATCCCGCAGGCGAGAAAGACGCTTTCGGCCCCGGCGAAACGGGGGACGAAGGTGCTGTGGATGACCTTGCCCCACTCGGGGAGGACGATGACGGTCTCGGCCACGTAGCAAAGCGCGATGAGGGCCACCATGGAGGAGATCAGCGCCTCCAGCGGCCGGAAGCCGAAGCGCTCCATGCCGAGGATGAGCATGGTGGCGAGGGCGGTCAAGCCAGCCCCGAGCAGCAGGGGAACCCCCAGCAGGAGCTGGAAACCGAGGGCGGCCCCGAGGAACTCCGCCAGGTCGGTCGACATGGCGACGACCTCCATCAGGGCCCACATCCCCCAGACCACCGGTTTTGGGAAGCGGTCGCGGCAGTGCTCGGCGAGGTTGCGTCCGGTGACCAGCCCGAGCTTGGCGGAAAGCGCCTGGATCAGCATCGCCATCAGGTTGCTCGCCACGATGACCCAGATGAGGAGGTAGCCGAACTGGGCGCCCCCCTGGATGTTGGTGGCAAAGTTGCCGGGGTCTACGTAGGCGACCGAGGCGATGAAGGCCGGCCCCATGAACGGGAGAAAGCGCGCGAAGATATTGCGCTTTTTCTGGCTCCCCAGGACGTTCAGCGCGTTCTCCACCGTCTTCGCGTCGGAGGCCGACATCCGCCCGGATAGCGTGCCGTCGCTCATCGCGCCCCCCTGCTGTCGTTCATCGCGCCGTCCAATTCCGCTTTCAAGCCCCCTCCATGATTGCCGCCCTAGTGCCGTTCCCATTAACCGAGAAGGTATTGTACCACATACCGAGGCCTTCCACTTGGAACCAGGCGGAATCACAGGGGTGATCGAGATCATACGCCCCCCTCCCCTTCGAGGGGAAGGTTGGGGTGAGGATGGCGCTCTTTGCCACGCTGAAGGCAGCGTTGGCTATTAAATGAGCAAAATCACCGCAGCAGACGATCGGCCAGCGCCTCCACTGCCTGAAAATCCGCGCTTTTAGCCGGTTCACTTGCGCTGGCATGGTCCGTGAAGAAGTGCCGGCATCCGACAAGGAGGTGGCTCATGACGCTGATGGTGGACGGAATCGAATATGTGCCGGTGGCGGACGCCGCCGTGCAGCTGGCGACCACCGAGCTGAAGGTCCTGATGCTTGTGAGGCAGAACGCTCTCTGCGGGACCCAGGTCGAGGGGGGCTGGTTCGTGACTTCCGACTCGCTCGCCACCTACCAACCATCGGCACCGGCCGAGCACCCGGCCACCGGTTGTGGAGGGGGCTGCCGCGGGTGTGGCGCCCACTGAACGGTGCGAGGAGGTGCTCCATGGGGCTCATGATCAAGCCGTCTGATCTCAAGTACAAGTACCCGAAGGTTTTCGAGACCCGGGACGAGCCGAAGCTAACCGGCCCGAACGACCCGGCGCCCTTTAACCGGGACGACCTCTTCGACATCATCCCGATGCTCGAGGCGGTCATGGACGAGCTGGGCCGCGACGACGGCCGGACCCTCCACCTGGTCGAGGATATCCTCAACGAAGATCTCCCGCGGTTCGTCAAAAGCCGCGGCGAAGTGTTCCGCTTCCTGGCCGGAAGCACGCGAGAATTCATCGAGGACCACCGGATCGAACCCCGGTAGACGAGGACGGGGGCAGGTAACCACCGCCGACGACGGCCAGCAATCACGATGTGACGTGAATATATACTCAAAGGAGAGAGCCATGAACAGATTAGCCTTCCAGACCAGAGCCCCCAGCGAGAGCTCCGCTTACTCACCCAGCACCATCGGATACACCATAGATCCCATCGCAGGAAAGCCGAACTGCTACACCCTGGTCATCAAGGGGTTCCTCTCCCCGGGATGGACCGGCAGGCTCACTGCCGCACTGGCCCAGCACCGGATCAGCATCGAGCGTGGCGAGGCCGCCAAGGTCAGCCAGAGCGCCTGGTACTCCAGCTTCGAGCTCAAGGCCTCGCCGTTTGCCAGCGATCCCTTGAGCCTGGACTACGCCGCACTGGCAGCGAGAGAGCTCCCATCGGACCGTGCGGTGGCCAGCATCTCGCTGCTGAAGTTCTCGAGCTACCGGGAAGAGGACAGCCTCTTCATGGAGATCAAAGGGGTCGACAGGCTGGGCTTTCTGGGCGACCTCCTCGACTACTTCAGCATGCGCTGCCTGTTCCCGGTGAAGATGACCATCGAGACCGTCGGGAATACCGCCGTGGACCGCTTCTGGCTGCGCGGCGTCGGCGGCTCCCGCCCCTCCGACGCCATCGCCGATGCCATCCGCGAAAACCTCGAAAAGCTTCTCGTCGCCACCGCCTAGGCTCTTTCCGTCAGCAGGTTCCCCAGGTTCTCCTCCCCTCCGGTGAGGGGGGGAGCCCTCCGGCCTTCGCGTCCCGACACGCTACTCAAGCACTTTTACCGGACCTCTGTATCTACCCAATCCGCCAGCGTTCATGCTCGCCGGTTGTCGACATACCTCCTTACCTTCTTACCGGCTTGTCCTGTCGGTTCCGATCCCTTCATCCCCCTCCCCCGTCCCCTACCTCCTCAGGCGACACCGGCGTTTCTAATGAACACCCCTTTCCCATGAGTTGCATTTCGATCCCCTTTCGTTAAAGTTGAGACATTGCCGAACCTGATTAACGAGAATCTTTCCGCTACGTCCCTTCCCTTTCAAGGCGAAGGACAACTTTACCCCATTCTCACCCCGACCCTCTCCTCGAAGAGCGGGGGAAGTCCTCTGCAGCGGAAGTTGGCGACTAATCAGGTTACTGAAAGAAAGGCCCGCCATGATCATTCACGTCGTACGCCACGCCGAAGCCGTGGAACGCTCCCCTCAAGTTTGCGAAGAGCACCGGTACCTGACGACGCGCGGCCGGGAGCGCTTTCGGGATGCCGCCAAGACCTTCAAAAAGAGTGGATTCCAGCCGGATGTCATCCTTACCAGTCCGCTGGTTCGGGCGGTGCAGACCGCGGACATTCTCGCCGAGGCGCTGCACTTTGCCGGTGACTGTGAGATCGCCTCTCTGCTCGCCCCGGGCTTTCGACTTTCTCTCCTTGAGAAATGCCTCGCCGCTCATCGCGAAGCCAAGGAGGTGGTCCTGGTTGGGCACGAACCGGACGTGGGGATGCTCGTTCATGATCTACTCGAGGTTCACGGACCTTGCTCATTGAAAAAGGGAGCCATTGTTTCTCTCGAGGTCGATGGTTTCAGGCCGGGAGAGGCCACGCTGCTGCAGATGATATCGGGAGGGGGAAAGACCATCGACTCGCGTGACGACGTGCTGGCCCGCTTGCAGGAATAACGTTCTTTGCGATTTTTCGGAAAGGGGGATGGGATCATGAGGATGAGGAAGACGACCCGAACGGAACTACGGCAACTGAAGGGCGTGGGCACGGTACTCGCCCAGCGGTTGAGTGATGGCGGCCTGGACAGCATCGACAAGATCGTCAGGGCCGGCGAAGGAGGCCTGCAGGCCATTCCCGGCGTGGGCGCCCGCAAGGTCGGGATCATCCTGGCCCAGGCGGGGGAACTGTCCCGGGAGGGAGTCAGGTACGAGCCCAAGGTGAAGAAAAAGCCGGCCGGTGGGCCCGTCGCCTCCTCCCAAGCGGGAGAGGCGTCCCGAGAGGGAGTCCAAAACGAACCCAAGGCGAATAAGAAACCTGCCGGCGACTCAGCCGCCTCGCCCGATCACGGTGAGGAGCGCAACGTCGACTTGGAGCAGCAGGCGGCCGGAGTGAGGGACCACGCCCGCAACCTGGCCCGGGAGGCCCAGGACCGCTTCGCCGCCAAGCTCGGCGGCAAGGCCGGGAAGAAGCTCTCCGCCGACCTCGTTCGCATCGAGGAAGCGTTGAGGGCTCTCCCCGACGGGCGCCGCCGCTCGCACAGAGCCGGAAAGGCCATGAAAAAAGCGGAGAAGCGGCTGACCGGCCTGGAAGGGAGCGGCCTCGATAGGATACGCAAAGGGATCAGGCGCGCCCGGAAAGCGCTCGACAAGGCGATCTGACCGCAGAGGAACATGATGACCAAAGCGCCGGTGCATAAACTACAACGACCCGCCACCGAGGCCAAAGCGGTCCAATTGCCGCGGCTGGCCGCCATCGACATCGGGACCAACTCCATTCGCAGCATCGTCATCGAATCGCTCCCCAACGGCAAATACCGTATCCTGGACGACGAGCGGGTGCTTGTCCGTCTGGGCGAGGGGTTGAACCAGTCCGGCAAGATCTCCGAGGCTGCCTGGGACCGGGCCATCGAGGCGCTGACCAGGCAGAAGAAGATCATCGACGGCTACCACGTGGGATCGATCCAGGCGGTGGCCACCAGCGCGGTCCGCAAAGCCGCCAACGGCGCCGAACTGGTGAGGGCGATCGAGGAGCAGGTCGGGGTCCAGGTGAACGTCATCAGCGGCAAGGACGAAGCGGAGTTGGCGGCCTTGAGCGCCTTCCACAACTTCGACCTCGAAGGGATTCGCTACCTCATCTTCGACATCGGCGGCGGCAGTCTCGAGGTGATCACGGCGGTAGGGACCCACACGGAAAAACTGATCTCGCTCGAACTGGGGGCGGTATTTTTGACCGAAACCTTCCTGAAGCAGGATCCGGTCAACCCGGAGGAACTCCAGAGGCTGAGGAAGCACGTCAGGAAGACGCTGAAGGTCCAGTATACGGGGGACCGGTTGGGGATGCAGTGCCTGATCGGCTCCGGCGGGGCCATTACCAATATCGCGGCGATGATCACCGCCGCCAAGAAGGAGCGCTACGACTCGCTGCACGGCCACGAGCTCCTTCGCTCCGAGGTGGTGCACCTTTTGGCCATGCTCACCCGCAAGAGCGACCGCGAACGCCGGGCCGTGCCGGGGCTGAACCCGGACCGCTCCGACATCATCGTGGCCGGGGTGGCGGTGGTCGACGAGCTGATGGACTTCTTCAAGGTCAACGTCCTGAAGGTCAATGAGCGCGGCATCCGGGAGGGGCTCATCCTGCAGACCTTGCGTAAGGAGGGGCTCTTCGTCGGGAAGCGGCCCCGCAGCTGGCGGGACTCGGTCCTCGAGTTCGCCAATGCCTGCCATTTCGAGCCTGAGCACTCACGGCAGGTGGGAAAACTCGCGCTGGAAATCTTCCACGCCTTGAACAAGCGGTTCGAACTCTCCGAGAAGAACGCCCGGCTGCTGGAGGCGGCCGCCCTCCTCCACGACGTCGGCTATTTCATCAGCTATTCAAGCCATCACAAGCACTCCTACCACCTGATCCGGCATGCCGACGTCTTCGGCTTCACGCCGCGGGAGCGGGAACTGATCGCCAACATCGCCCGCTATCACCGCAAGGCACTCCCGAAGAAGAAGCACGACGAGTACACCCGGCTCGCCCCCGGCGACCGCACCCTCGTCTCCCGCCTCGGCGGCATCCTCCGCCTGTGCGACGGCCTCGACAGGCGACGCAATTCGGTCGTCGAAGGATTGGAGTTCGCACTCAACGGTAAATCCCTGAAGATCAAGCTGGTCGGGCAGGGTGACCTCTCCGTCGAGGTGCACGGCGCTATGGCGAAAGCGGATCTCTTCGAAGCGGCTTTCGGGCTGAAGCTGGCCGTTGAGGCAGATGGCAACCGGGGCTCTTAACTCCTTCCAGGCAAATCCCCACTGCCCCCCTTTTCAATAAGGGGGGTCCCATTCACTTTAAATTCTCGAATAAGATCTGCCGACCCAACGACCCGTTCGCTGCCGCAGAGAATGCATTCCGCGAGCAAAGGATGACTATCGACGAACCCCAGGTAGTATCCGCCGAGCGGGAAATGCTATTCCTTCCGTAGAGAATCCATTTCACGGGGGACGGATAGCATTCGTCGAGCGCCGTATGGTATCCGCCGAGCGGGAAATGCCATTCCTTCCTCAGGGACTCCATTTCACGGGGGACGGATAGCATTCGTCGAGCGCCGTATGGTATCCGCCGAGCGGGAAATGCCATTCCTTCCTCAGGGAATCCATTTCGCGGGGGACGGATAGCATTCGTCGAGTGCCGTATGGTATCCGCCGAGCGGGAAATGCCATTCCTTCCGTAGAGAATGCATTTCACGGGGGGACGGATAGCTTTCGTCGAGCGCCGTATGCCTTTGGGTTAGCTTGCCCGTGAGTTTCCCACGTACGCTACCAATAAAAAAGGGACCGACGCTTGCGCCGGTCCCCGCTGGATCCATCCTGACTTCCCGCTCCCTAGCCGTTCATCAGCATCAGGCTTTCCTGCTCCTCGGAGCTGAACATCCGGTCCAACTGCAGCATAAGCAGCAGGTGGTCGGAGTGCTGGATCACCCCGCAGATGAAGTCCTGGTCGACCCCGCCGGCCACCATGGCGGGAGGAGGCTGGATCTCGCCGCTGGAGATCCTGATCACCTCGGAAACGCCGTCCACGATGAATCCCATCAACTTGCCGCCGATGTCCATCACCATGATCCTCGTGTGGTGGTCGACCTCGTTGAACTCCATGCTGAAGCGTTTCCTCAGGGAAACGATCGGTATCACCTGGCCGCGCAGGTTGATGATCCCCTCGATGTAGTGCGGGGTGTTCGGTATATGGGTAATGCCGGTCATGCGGATGATTTCCCTGACCTTCAGGACCTCCACCGCATACTCCTCGGCACCCAGGTTGAAGCTGACCAGCTGGATCAGCTCGTGCTGTGTCTCACTTTTCTTTACGGGTAGGTTCTGGGCTGACATTGTTCCTCCTGGTTGCCTGCACTCACGGTACGGTAACTGTCTTGACACTGAACCTGGCCCGGGGATTCAAGGGCAGGCGTGTCGTCATGGATCAGTTATCGGCAAGACGCCAGTAACCTTGAGAAAAAGAGCGTTAACCAGATCCAATAGCTACTCGGCCGGAACCGGTTTCAAATGCCAGATGTCCCGGTTGTACTCGCCGATCGTCCTGTCGGTGGAGAACTTGCCGCTGTGAGCCGTATTGATGATGCTCATCCTGGTCCAGCGCTCCCTGTCCCGGTAGGCTTCCGACACGCGCTGCTGCGCGTTGACGAAGCTGCGGAAATCGGCGGCGACCATCCAGAGGTCGCGCGGGTTCATGATCGAGGCGATGATGGGTTCGAAGATGCCGGTCTCGAACATGTTGAAATGCCCGCTGGTCAAAAGCTGCATCACCCGGCTCAGGTCGGGATCGTTGGCGACGATCGAGGCGGGATGGTAGTTGTGCCGCATTTCCTCAACCTCGGAGGCGGTCAGCCCGAAGACGAAGAAGTTGTCGTCTCCCACCTCCTCGCGGATCTCGATGTTGGCCCCGTCCAGGGTGCCGATGGTGACCGCGCCGTTCATCATGAACTTCATGTTGCCGGTCCCCGAGGCCTCCTTGCCGGCGGTCGATATCTGCTCCGAGAGATCGGTTCCCGGGCAGATGATCTCCATGGCGGTGACGCGGTAGTTGGGGAGGAAAGCGACCTTCAGCCTGCCGTTGACCACCGCGTCGTCGTTGATGACCTTGGCCACGTTGCAGATCAGCTTGATGATCAGCTTGGCCATGTAGTAGCCCGGAGCCGCCTTGCCGCCGATCAGCACGCAGCGGTCCGTCCAGTTTTCGGTGTCGCCGCGCTTGATCCGGTCGTAGAGGTGGATGACGTGGAGGATGTTGAGGAGTTGCCGCTTGTACTCGTGGATCCTTTTTACCTGGACGTCGAAAAGCCCATGCGCGTCGAACTCGACGCCGCACTGCTCTTTGACCAGGGCTGCCAGCCGTTGCTTGTTGATCTGCTTCACCTGGTACCAGCGCTCCCGGAATTCGGGGTCGTCGGCCAGGGGGGCGATCTCCCGGATGTGCGCGAGGTCGGCCACGAACCCCTCCCCGATGCGGTCGGCGATCAGCCTGCTCACCCCCGGGTTGCACCAGGCGAGCCAGCGGCGCGGGGTCACCCCGTTGGTCTTGTTGTTGAACTTTTCCGGCCAAAGCTCGTAGAAGTCGCGGAAAAGCCCCTCCACCAGCAGTTGCGAGTGGAGGGCGGCGACGCCGTTCACCGAGAAGCTCCCCACGATGGCGAGGTAGGCCATCCTGACCTGCGGATCGGCCCCCTCCTCGATGATGGACATCCTCCTCAGCCGGTCGTTGTCGCCCGGCCAGCGGCTGGAGACTTCCGAGAGGAAGCGGGCGTTGATCTCGAAGATGATCTCCAGCACGCGGGGGAGCAGCTGCCGGAAGAGGTCCAGCGACCACTTCTCGAGCGCTTCGGGGAGCAGGGTGTGGTTGGTGTAGGCCATGCACCTGCTGGTGATGTTCCACGCCTCTTCCCATCCCATCCCCTGCTCGTCCATCAAAAGCCGCATCAGCTCGGGAACCGCACAGCTTGGGTGGGTATCGTTCAACTGGAAGCAGTTCTTGTCGCCGAACTCGGTGAAATCCCTGCCGTTACGGGATATCCAGCGGGCGATGACGTCCTGGAGGCTCGCCGAGGCGAGGAAGTACTGCTGACGAAGCCTCAGCGCCTTGCCGCTCTCGCTGGCGTCGTTGGGGTAGAGAACCATGGTGATGTTCTCGGCGGCGTTCTTCATGGCCACCGATTCCGTGTAACTGCCGGCGTTGAACTCGTCGAGGTCGAACTCGTCGGTGGCCGCAGCCTTCCAAAGCCTCAGGGTGTTGACCGTCCCGTTGCGGTACCCGGGGATCGGGATGTCGTAGGGGACCGCCAGCACGTCGTGGGTGTCGACCCAGCGGAAGTGACCGCGCCCCTGGTAGTCGCGCATGAATTCGCTGCGCCCGCCGAAACGGACTATCTGGGTGTACTCCTGACGCTCGAGCTCCCAGGGGTGGCCGTCCCGCAGCCAGTGGTCCGGTTCCTCCACCTGGCGGCCGTCCTCGATCCGCTGCCGGAACATGCCGTACTCGTACCGGATGCCGTATCCCATCACCGGAAGCTGCAGGGTCGCGCAACTGTCGAGGAAGCAGGCGGCGAGGCGCCCAAGGCCGCCGTTGCCAAGCCCCGCGTCGATCTCCTCGTCGGTGATCTCCTCCATGGTGACGCCGATCTGGTGCACGGCGGCGGCTACCTCGTCGGTGATGCCGAGATTCAGCATGGAGTTCCCCAGCGCCCTTCCCATGAGAAATTCCAGGGAGAGGTAGTAGCAGCTCTTGGTACTGGCGGCGATGTAGGCGTAGCGGGTCTTGTTCCAGCGTTCCAGGAGTCGCTCGCGGATGGTGAAGGCGAGGGCCTGGTAGTGATAGCGAAGGGAGCGGCAGTACTTGTCGCGTCCCAGGTGGTGTGCGTAGTGGTGTTCGAAGTTCCTGACCAGGCTCGCCGCGTCCATCGGCAGCGGCGGAAGATCCTCAAGTCCTGGAGTCCTGATTGTTTTTAGGCGGTGACCCGGCATCTGTTCGCTCCTTTTTACCGGCCTGTGAAGTCCGGAGCTTAAATGATCCTCTCAAGTTTACCGGCTTTCCCGGATTTAAAAACCCCGGAGTGTCACGGAAAACGAAAAAGGGATGCTGCTCTGGGTGAGCCGGGAGAGTCTAAACTATTTTGCGATGCAAAGCTACCGGTGCCTTTGGCGGACAATGGTGTCTACCTGCTCGACGAGGCTTCCCCACAGTAGAAGGTGTACCTTGAGACGATGTCGACGAAATCTCTGTACCTGGTCATGTCGTTCTCAATGGATCCCGCGTTTTTTTCTTTCAGCAGGAATATTGTTTGATCCACTTTCTCAAGGAGGTCGTTGGTATCGGTGACTGGAATCGCGAGTGCGTCGCACCAGTTTTTCAGGATTTCCGTGAAAGTTCCACCGCCTGCCTCCATCTCCAATCCCACTCGAAAAACCGGCAGCAGCCGCGGTGCCACCGGGACCCCCAGGCTGATGGCCAACAGGGTGAGCACGATCCGGTACTGCCCGTTCTCCTTGTCGAGATAGGACGGGTGCTCCTTCATCGAGAAGGCGTTCACCCTGATCAGCCGGTAGATGTTGATAAAGGCCTTGGTCTTGCGGGGAGTCCCGATGAAGGGAAAAAGGCCGGTGATGAACTGCTGCTCGTACTCGTGCAGGATCATCGCCTTGATCCGTTGTTCCGCCACAAAACGGGCCTTTTTCTCGAGCTCGTCGTCCTTCTCAACGCCATCCGCCTTCGTCACCTCCTTCGGTGGCGGCTGTTGCCCCCCCTCCCCTTTGCCATCCGGCGTCTCACCCGAGGTATTCTGAGCCTGACTTGCGGCCGTTTTCTTCTCAACGCCGGTTCCCGCATCCTGAGGAGGAAAAGGCTTTGTTTCGCCGGATGCTTCGGCCGACCGCTTCAAGGCGGCTTCCCGCGGCTCGTTGATCATCCTTAGCACCAGAGCCCCGTAAGTTTCGGCAGTCATGGCAGGAAGGGTGAAGGGGATCTGGAAGATCTTTTCGAGGTAGTTGTGCGCGCTGAACCGGTGGACCGGCTCGTTTGGGCGCTCCTTCGCTCCGTCGGGGTTGTATTCCTCGTTGAGGGAGCGCTCGAGCCAGCGTGAATCGACCGCAACCACCACCACGAAAAGGTCGAAGGCCAGGAGCAGGTGTACCGCCTGCAGAACCTCCACGACCCGCTTGGGGGGGCAGCGGTCCAGGTCGTCGATATAGAGGATGATCCGTTCCACGGGTCGGGTGTCGGTGTCGCTGCGCTTGGTAGCCGTCCGCGCGTAGTTTTCCTGCCAGTCGACCAGGGTTTTCTTGAGCTTCTCGAAGTCCTGCCTGATTACCGAGATGAGGCCCAGGCGGTCCAGATAGCGCGAGTCGGCCGCCTTACCCTGGAGAAAATCATAGACCAGCCCGCCCGAGTCGATGCGCTGGATCTCGGCCTGGGCCGCCGAGATCTGGCGGTCCGCCTCCTCGATTTTCCTCTGCTGCGTCGCAATTTCCGCATCGGCTTTCTTGAGATTCTTAGATGCTTGGGTCTCGGCGCGGCTGACCGTGTCCATTATCAGGGATCGGTTATGCATTTCCGTCTGGACCTTGTCGAGGTAGGTGATGGCTGCGGAAACCGAGGATAGCTTCTTACCCACCCACGCCGAGATTCCGCCCAGGACGGTGGTGAGCTGGAGAACCGGTGCGACGAAGGCCCTGACCGTCTCCTGGTCACCGGCGAATCGCCTAAGCAGTAGGGGGATGGCAACGGCCAAGCCCGTACAGGCCGCCAGGACGCCAAGCGACATCCAGAGTTGCTTCCCGGAGAAAAGGGTAGCCAGAAGGGAGTTTACCCCCGATCTCTTCGAGTAAATCTGCCGCAGTTGCAGGTAAACCCTTCTCGCTTCGGTGGCGCTGTCGATGACGTCGGTGATCCCCAACTCCTTGGCGGTCCGTTCCGCGTCCTGCTTCAAGGATTGGAAAGTCTTGTCATCCTTCCCGGAGGCGTTCACCGTCATCACCGCCTCCCATACCCTCTGCAGGCGATCCGCCTCGTAATCAGCCTTCGCCTTTGCCCGGTCTCTTTCATGTTTCTGGAGCTCGGCCACCGCCTCCTGCCGCTTTGCCTTGGCGACCTCGATCGCCCCTTCCGCCTGCTCCTTTTCCAGGGCGCTCGAGGATATCTTGCTCCTGAGCTGCTGCCTCGCCTGGGCGGGCTTCTCGGCCTTCCCGGCCAGGTTGTCGGTGAGGCCGTTGAATATATGGGAGGCAAGGCTCGCCCAAAGATCGGAGTCGACGTAGTGCCAGGCGTTGAACTCGATCTGGACCGCACGGGTCACGGCCCCCTCGCCGGCGGTGGATGCCCCCCCCTTCCCCGTCATAAGCTGGATGTTTTCCTGCATGAGCCGCATGAAGAAGGTTTTCCCGACGCCCCAATCTCCCAGCAGGCAGAGCGCCAAGGGGGGGTGGATGCTCTGTGCCACCAGGAGGGCAGCGAAGATCCCCGCCTGATCCTTGAGGTCGAGCCGGTCCCGGTCGAGGAAATTGGCAGCCTCCGTGGAAATCGAATCGGTCTCGACCCAGGCATGGGGCGGAAGGAGGGGCGGCATTGACTGTGGGGCCTCGCGTAACTCTCCCCACATCTTTTCCAGCCTCAGTGCGGTCTCGGCAGGAAGTTCCTCACCGTTTTCGGCCTCTTGCCATGCTATCCTCGGGTCGATCTGCTTCTCCAGGGTCTGCACGTCGATGAGGGGCGTGGGGGCCAGGTAATCCCAGTCGATGTCGGCATGGGTCCGTGCCTCTCCTTTTTTGCGGGAGGCGGCCTCGGTGGAGACGACGGTACCGGACCCGACGAGCCCGGCCAGGTCACCCCGACGCATGAGAAAGACACGGTCATCCTTCTTCAACTCTCTTCCCACGTCCCAGTTGGCCGTGATGTACCCGCCCTCCCTGAAGTGATCGAAGAAGGTCCTGAAGTACTCTTCAGAGGCTGAAATCGTCGACGACGGGAGCGCCAGGAGATAGGTATCCCTCGCCTCCCGAGCCGGGGCGCCACCCTCCTGGCTGCTGCTTATCGTGTTGATGAGATCCTCGTAGCGGGACTCCTCATTGACCATGATCCTGATGCGGGCAGCCGAGTTCGAGCTATTCATCTCCTCGACGACCGCACGGTAGACGTCGAAATCCTTCAGCCCTCCGGCACCGGTCCCCAGCAGCGGGGTCTGGACGTCGCCTACCTCCTCGTCCTTGTCGAGGTAGACCGCCAGCGAGGCGAAGATGCTGCGTATCGCCTCGATGTGGGAAAGGTTCCGGCTGACCGAGGTGGCCCAGCCGACCTTCCGGCACATTGCCTTTGGCGAGACGACCGGCTCCACGATGAGGTCCCCTAAGGGCGACGCATCCTGGCGCAGGGGAATATCAAACCCCTTGGCAAGCTCTATGATGGCGGGGCTGATGGTACCCTGGGCCGAGCGGGGCAGTATGCAGAGGTCGGTGGGTTTGTTGAGGAGTCCACCCAGCTCGATGATGACGCGTTCGTTGGCAGGCATCATGTCCGGTCTCCCGTCGCAAGGATGAGAACAACCGAGACACCTATATCATTAGGTAGGGGAAAGTAAAGACGGGCTAATCAATAATCCGGGTGAGAAGTCGCGGCGTGAGGTGATTTTGAAAGGGGGGAATTTGGGCCCGACTCTCCAGCCGTGCCCAAATTCCCTTGTCGGTCAGCCGGCCAGTTCGGCCAGGAGGTCGGCGGCCCGCTTGACGTCGCCCAGGTCGCGGAACTCGCGGTAGGCGTCGACGGCATCGGGGTCGAGGGCGCGGTAGTAGCGGGGACGCCTGGCCAAAATGCCTTCCAGGAGCTTTTCCGTCGCGGGATCGGTCGCCTTGATCTTCTCCGCCTCGAAGTGCAGCTGGTACACGATGCTGAAGCCCAGCTGAAAAAGGTGCTTGAGGTGCTCGTTCCGGAGGATCCCGGCCGCTTTCGTTTCATCGGTGCCGCAGAGGCTTTCCAGCGCGATATTGAGATAGCCGCAGGTGCGCCGGGCGATGTCGCCCATCGCTTCGGGATCCCTCATCGCCTCCCCTTCGGCCACCAGGGCGCTATTCACCAGGTAGTTCAGCTCCTGCACGAGGGCCGGACGCTCGGCAATCCCCAAGGCACGGAAGAAAAGGGTTTCGTCCTGCGGCGGAAGCGGTATGACGGCGCCCTCTTCGGCGCTCAGGGAGAGATCCTTGTCCCCCTCGAGCTGGAAGTTTGCCGGATTGACACGGGCGTAGATGGAGATCGCTTCCTCGAAGGGAGGAAAGCCGAGATCTTCCAGGCGGCCGGTCCTGAAGCGGAGGCAGCTCTCCTCGAGCTCGAGATCGACATCCCCCTTGATCCCCTCCATGAGGGCGGTGTAGAGCGGGTTGTCCAGCTTGATGAGCATGGAGACGAAGGCCCCGATCAGCTGGCTGTGCTCGGGGTTTTTGAAGGTCAGCATGAAAACGCCGTCGAAGGTGTGGTCATATTCCGCCAGACGCTCCTCGTCGTTGCTCTGGTCGCCGATCCCTCCCCCGACGATCAGCTCGCGGGACAAAAAGAGCTGCAGGAATTCGAAGTCGAGCCGATTCAGCAGCTGGTGGACCCGCGCCTCGCCCCCTTCCAGGAAATGGGCCAGCCATTCGCACGCCTTGTCCTCGGAGAAATCGTAGCCATCCCAGGTCTCGAGGTCGAAGAAAAAGACCGACTGCTCGGGCGAGGCAAGCTCCAGGAGCTCCACCGCGTCGCTCTCCCCGATCTCCTTCACCAGCCAGTAGAATTCCTGCGGCTCGAAGGAGGCGGCGAGCCTTTTGGCATCCGGGTCGGAGACGATCAGCTCCATCTTTTCCTTGGCGCCCCTCGTTGCCAGGTACCTCCGCTTCTCCTCCAGATCCAATGCGTGGAAAGCCTTGCCGGAAAGCCTGCCATTCGCTTCGAATTTAATCACTTTTGCCAATTCGCTGTCTCCTGTTGTAGGCGGGCACTCGGTGCCCACGCGTATCTTTATGGTAATGGTGGGCAGGGGCTGCCCACCCTACAAACCTGCCCTCACCCGGCCTTCGGCCACCCTCTCGCCTGAAGGGGCGAGGGGATCTTTACTCGCTCTCTTTTTTGAGCGCGACCTTGTAGCCGCAGGTGCGGTGAAGCCACTTGAGCTCCTTGACCAACTCGGGGGTGAGCTGGACACACTCGGGGTTCACCTTGAAGCGCTTGTTGTACACCTTGCACCGCCGGGTCGAGATGTCGAGATACCGGCACGGTGTCGAGGTGTAGAGGATCCTGCCGTCCTCGTCTTCCAGCTTTTCAAAACAGCAGAGGCCACACTGATTACAGAGGGCCTCCCAGTTTTCCGTCGATTTGTCTCGTGGTGCCACTGTCTCTCCTATTCGCCCCCGGTGAGCGGTACCTCGACGGTCCCGCCCTTTCCGCTCAAACGGACTTTGTCCTCGAAGATCTTCTCGATCCGGTAGCCGTCGACGCTTCCACCCTGCTGCAGCATCCGTCCGTTGACGATGGCAGCGCTCGATTCGCTGTTGTTTTGCCAGGCGATGCCGGTCACCCTCAACTCGGGACGGGGAGGCTCGGCGGCTGCCGGGACCGGAGCTACGGGCGCCAACTGGAGAGGAACCGCGGCCGGTTGAACGGCAGCCGTGGAACGGGAAGTGCCGGGGCGCACCGCCTTGGTGGCCGCGGCCGTACGGGGCGCCGGTTGAGCGGCTGTCGCCACCTTGGCCACCGGCTGCTTGGCCGCGACTTTGACGGGGCCTGCGCTTTTGGCGGAAGGCGCCGGAGCTCGCTTGGCGGCTACCGGGGCTACTGCGGTTGCCGGGGCGACGGCAGCAGGTACGGGGGCGGGTGCCGCCGCAGGAGCGGCCGGTGCAACAGCCGGGGTTGCTTTCGTTGCCACCGCAGCCGGCGCCGGTTCGGCCCTCACGGCCTGAACCGGAGAAGTGGCAGCAGGAGCGGCGACCTTCTCGTTATGCTTGCTGAATCCGCCCATGGCGGCATAGGTGAGAAACGCCGCCACCGCGGCCCCGCCGATGACGCCGACCGGGAGCACCCAGGAGGGGCGCTGCTGGCGGGGTGCGACGATCCGCTCCGGACCGCCTCGCCGGGTGGAGGTGGACTGTTCGGCCTTTTCAAGGGCCTTAAGTATCGAACTCATCGGGTATTCTCCTCGGTCCTGTCAGATATCAGCGGGGCAGAAACCGCAGCAGGCGGCTGAAGAAGGCCACCCCCCTGGCGTAGGGGCTTCGTCCCGTCACCTCGGAAATCGCCTGGGAGGCGATCCGTCCGGTGATGACCCGCGTCTCGTCGGTATAGCCGATCAGGAGCGCGCGGTCGCATACGATGTTCACCAGCCGCGGGACGCCCCCGGAGAAGCGGTAGATCTTCTTGAGGGCGCCCGGGGTGAACTGGGCGGCACGGAACCGGCCGGCGAGTTCCATCCGGTGGTCGATGTAGCGGCCGACGCAGTCGAAGTCCATCGGCAGCAAGTGGTAGCGGACCGTGATCCTCTGGTTGAGCTGCCGCAGCTCGTCCTTGGCCAGCAGGGCCAAAAGCTCGGGCTGCCCGGAGAGGACGATCTGGATAAGCTTGTCGGTCTCGGTCTCCAGGTTGGAGATCAGGCGTATCTGCTCCAGCACCTCGGCCGAGAGGTTCTGCGCCTCGTCCATGACCAGCACCACCGCCCGCCCGGCCTCTTTCTGCTCGAGGAGGAAGGTGTTGAGCTGCTGCAGGAGGTCGATCCTGCTCTCCATCTCCCAGGGGATGCCGAACTCCCGGTTGATGCTCCGGAGAAGCTCCAAGGACGACAGGCAGGGGTTGAAGATCAGCGCGGTGCGGTGCCCCTTGGAATCCAGCCGGTTGAGGAAGGTCCGCAAAAGGGTGGTCTTCCCGGTCCCGACCTCACCGGTAAGCTCCACGAACCCGGCCCGGCTTTCGATGGCGTAGAGGAGGTGGGCAAACGCCTCCCGGTGCCGCTCGCTCATGAAGAGAAAACGGGGGTTCGGGGTGATGGTGAACGGACTTTCCCGGAAGCCGAAAAACTCACAGTACATAGCGGATACCTTCGCTGATTTGGGGGCCGGAAAACGTGATCAGGAAATATAGCGCGAATCGAGGAGGAAATAAAGAGTTAGCAGGCAAGCGAGGCTAATATCGGTAGGAGAGTTCGGCCCGCAGCAGTTCGTTGGTACGGTTCACCCCCGGCTGCAGGTTGAAGTTTTCCACCCGTTCGTGCCCCCAGGACAGGAGCGCGTTCCACTCCCCTTTCACCGGCACCATCCAGAAGACCCGGACCGCATACTTCTTCTCCAGGGCCTCCATGGTCCCGGCCGCGTCGTACCGGCCGGTGGCGTCGATGGGAAGACGCCCCATGTCGCCTCGGGTGGTCCGGATCCCCTCGATGGCCAGGTTGTTGCGCGGGGAGAACCAGTGGCTGTAGCGCAGGAAGAAATCCTGGCTGGCGCCCCCCTGGGAGTGGCCGATAGGGAGGTCGTAACGGAGGTACCCCTCGGGGAAGGTGCCGTTGGCGTAGAGGATGTTGTTCCCCAGGAAGTACTCGAAACGGAGATCGTCGGCCCCGTCGGCGGTCAGCCGCGGGATGTAGAACCCGGCCACGTAGCTCTCCACGATGGGCCAGAAGGCGGCGGCATCCTCTCCGGAGTACTCGGCAAAGATCTCGGTATTGCGCAGGGAAGGGATCCGCCAGCGGAGTTCGATCCCCGCCAGCGAGTTGGAGTTGTCGTTGTTGAACCCGCCGATCAAGCCGCGCAGGGTCTCCAGGGTGCTGTTGTCGATTCCCGGCCCGCCGACCTGCCGGCCGAGGTTGATCCCGAACTCGAGCTGCTCGAGCGGCTTGAAGGAAACCTTGGCGGCCATAAACATCGGCTGCCGCTCCTGCCCGTCGGTTACCGTGCGTTCCGACTGGGCCACCAGCAGGGTGTACTTGAGGTCCCACAGGTAGCGGCTCACCACCGGCTCCGGGCTGGAGAGCTTGACGAAGTCGAAGTTCTTCGGATTGTCCGTCAGGGTGATCGCTCCCCGGTAGCCGAGCCCCAGCCAGTTTTCGTCCCGCCCCGCCTCGAGCTCGATCCCCCCTCCCCCGATCTTCAGGTATCCCTTGTCGAGGCGGAGAGTGGATTTGCGGTCCGCCTCCGACCAGAGGTACATCGGCTCGACCAGGAAGGAGGCGATCCTGCCGAAGTATCCCTCGGTGTCGAAGCGGATATCGAAGTTATGCCCCTCTCGGTAGATCACCCCCTCGTTGTTTTCCATGAGCGGGGTCCCTTCGCTGCCACGCTGCTGGGACGGGGATGGATAGGGATTGGGGGGGCGAAGGCCGCTGCCGATGCCGAAGACACCGTCGTTGCCGGGATCGTTGAAGGTACGGAAGTAGTCGCGGGGAACCCCGTCCAGGTGGACGTAGCGAAGGCGGGCGTTGGAAACCGGGTTGAAGTCGAATAACGGCGCCGGGTCGGGGCGGTCGTGGAGAAAGGCCTCGCGGGGGATGAGCGTTCTGAGGCGGCTGCAGATCTCCCGGGCCAGGGGGGGATACTCCCCGGCTTCCAGGCGTCCCTCGGCCTCCAGAAGGAGCCGGGCGGCCTCGCTCTTCGAATAGGGGCGGATCCCTTTGATGTCGCTGGTCACCAGCCCATAACCGGCCAGCTTCTCCAGGTAGAGATAGATCGGACTGTCGAGCGGGATGTTGGCCGAAGAAAGGGCCCAGGAAGAACGGGGAAGAACGCAGAGAAAGATTGCCAATAAAAGTAGCGACTTGTATAGCTTCATCTAAAGTGACACCATAACAGGGTCCCGTTCCGGGGAACGGGATGAGCCGACGCAGACAACAGACGGAGTTTTTAAGGGAGCGATCCGGGCGGAAACGCAGTACGGATCCGGGTTCAGGCAGCCGACCCCTCGTTGGGGCTCGCCACCCTGAGGTTCCTCACCACGTTCGGGCGCTGCGGAAAGAGGTCGGGGCGGAGACTCTGGAAGGCCGGGGGAGGCGCCGAATCCTGGAAATTGTAGCGTGGGTGGAACTCCGGCACCACTTCCTTGAGGACCTTCATGACGCCGGAGATGTCGGCGCCGCGGGCCAGGCTGAAGAGATCCTCGAGTGCCTCGGTGGTCTTTCTGAGGTCGGTGTCGACCGGGGCCATGACGCGGATCTTGCTGTGGGTGGTCGGCTTGATCCCCTCGCCGTCGATGAGGAGTTCCTCGAAGAGTTTCTCGCCCGGTTTGAGGCCGGTGAAGACGATATCGATGTCCCGGTAGGGAACCAGACCGGAGAGCCTGATGAGCTCCTCAGCGAGCGACAGGATGCGGACCGGTTCGCCCATGTCGAGGACGAAGATCTCCCCCCCCTTCCCGATGCAGCCGGCCTGCAGCACGAGCTGGGAGGCCTCGGGGATGGTCATGAAGTAGCGGACGACGTCCTTGTCGGTGACGGTGACCGGCCCCCCCTTGCGGATCTGCTCCTTGAAGAGGGGGATGACGCTGCCGTTACTGCCGAGGACGTTGCCGAAGCGGACGGTGGTGAACTTGGTGCGGCTGGAGCGGGCGAGTGCCTGGACGTAAACCTCGGCACTCCGCTTGGTAGCCCCCATGATGTTGGTCGGGTTGACCGCCTTGTCGGTGGAGACCATGACGAAGTTATGGACCTTGAACTTGTGGGCGGCGTCGGCGACGATCCGGGAGCCCATCACGTTGTTGAGGATCGCCTCGGTCGGGTTGTACTCCATCATGGCCACGTGCTTGTAGGCGGCCGCGTGGAAGACGACGTCGGGGCCGAACTCGTCGAAGATGGCCTCCACCCGGTCCTGGCACTTCACGTCCCCCACGATGGGGATGATGCGCAGGTCCGGGTTGGCAGCGGTGAGCTCCTTCTCCACGTAGAAAAGGGGAGTCTCGGCATTGTCGAAGAGGACCAGTTTGGCGGGATTGAAGCGGGCCACCTGGCGGCAGATTTCGCTGCCGATGCTCCCGGCGGCGCCGGTCACCAGCACCCTCTTGTCGGTGAGGTAATTGCGGATTGCGGTCTGGTCCAGCACCACCGGCTCACGCCCGAGGAGATCCTCGATCTCCACCGACTTGATCTGGGAGACGGAAACCTTGCCGTCGATGATGGCGGTGATCCCGGGGAGCGTCTTGAAGCGGGCCTTGGCCCGCTCGCAATTGGTGATGACCCGGCGCATAAGGGCGCCGTCGCCGGAAGGGATGGCGAAGATCACTTCCTCGATGTTGTGGGTCCGGATCAGGGCCCGCAGCCGGTGGGTACCGCCGAGCACCCGCACCCCGGAAAGGCGCAGGCCGCGCTTGTCCTTGTCGTCGTCCACGAACCCGACCACGTTGTAGGGGGAGTTGGACTGCTTCCTGATCTCCTTGAGCAGGAGGTTGCCGGCGTCGCCCGCGCCGATGATCAGCGTCCTCTTCCCCTTGCGGACGGAAGGGACCACCCGGGTCTCGCGATAGATCCTCCAGACGAGCCTGCTGGCGGCCACCATGCCGAACAGCACGAACCAGTCGAGGAAGTAGATGGAGCGGGGCATGGCAAACGGCCCCTGGAGGGAGATCAGGATGAAGGCGGTGACCATGGCCGAGAAGGTGACCACTTTGAAGATCTGGTAGGCGTCCTGGATGGAGGCGTACCGCCAGATGCTGCGGTACATGCCGGATGCAGCGAAGAGGATCGGCTTGGCGATCAGGGCGACCGTTATGCCACGGTAGAGCGACTCCCACTGATCGGACGGGATCTGAAAATCGAAACGAAGGAGAAAAGAAACAACGAGCGAGGCAGCAATCAGGATGAAATCTAGACAGAAAACCAGCAACCTCTTGGTTCGGAACATTTCGCCCCCAGACTCACACCGCCATTGAATCACACAGCTACACCGGGACCGGCCCGGTGATAAGGGTGAAACTATAGCAGGGATTTTTTAAAAAGCAACAAGCAATATGTAAAAAGTTTAACTAGACCGGGAACAGTATTATTGCTCTTCGCTGTTCCAGTAACGAACTTGATTAGATCGAGAGGTCTGCCAACCCGCTTCATACACGGCGGGATGACTCGGCATGCAAAGAGCTGAATGAAACTATCAATCTTTGAGGTAATGAAACTGATACTGACTTTATTAAACCGGTACCCTGAAACAGACTAAAATCGCCATGATGATTATCCCTGCAAAAGGGTCAGCACCAGCCTCGCTACTTCGTCGGAACCGAACTCCTCCCGTTGCCCATGCTCAGGTGGCACCCTCACCGTCTCAAATGGAAGCACCGCCTCCGCCATCCCCGGCGGCACCAGCGCCTCTTCGGCGATGACGATGTGGCCGGCGGTGAGCAGCACCCGGGCGGTCCCGATGTAGCCCAACCCCTCCCCTTCGGCGGTGGCCCCCGACGGTGGCGGCGCTCCTTTCGCCTCGCGATAGGCCCGGTCCAGCAGGATCGCGTGGCGCCCCGCTTCGAAAAGGTCGCGCTCGACCCTGGCGGCCAGCTCTCCGGACCCGCCCATCTCCCTCCCCTGCAGTAGCACCAGAACGGGGCGGTGGCCGTTTCGCAGCGCCCTCTCGTCGGCGGTGACGCCGCCGGCTGCGGCCGGCTCCCTCCCCTCCCCTTCCGTAACCTCGACGGCACCATCGCCAAGGGGCTCGACCACGAGGCCTCCCCCCACGATGTCGAGCCGGTCCACGATGACGAAGCGGCCGGTGACCTCGATGGAGGAGAAGCGGTCCAGGGCGACCGCCCGCCGGGTCCTGATGACCACGTCGGCCACCTCGTTGCGGCCGACCTGCTCACGGCCGGGAATCACCGCCTGGGTCGAGGCGTCGATCACCGTCCGGACGGAGACGATCTCCGCCTCCACCTCGCAGGTGGTTATCCGGATGCGGTAGCGCCTGGTTTTGGTGAGGGGTTCGCAGCCAAACCAAAAGATTGTAGCGCGAAAAATTGAGGATACCAGCGGCGGGGTCTCAATTAGGGAGGCGATCTCCCCGCGCTCGATGAAAAGCTCTTCGCTGAGGGTGAAGCCGGTGGACCTCCCCGCCCCCACCTCGGCCGGAGGCACCGCGTTGAAGGCCTCGATGCTCCTGACCCGGGCGCTCTTTCCCGACGGCGAGAAGAGGAGCTGGTCTCCCACCGTCAGTTGCCCGGTCTCCACCCGGCCGGCCAGGATCCGCCGGGCATCGAACTTGTACACGTCTTGGACCGGGAAGCGGAGGGGGAGGTCGTCGCGGGCCGGGACCCTCTCCAGCCGCTCGAGGCTCTCCAGCAGGGTGGGACCGTCATACCAGGGCATCCGGCTGCTCGCCTGCACCACGTTGTCACCCTCGCGGGCGCTCACCGGCAGAAAGGCGCGGGGTGCTAGCCCCAGCGGAGAGAGGAATCTCCTGAAACGCTCCTCCACCCGGCGAAAACGCTCCTCGCCGAAGGATACGAGATCCATCTTGTTCACCACCACGAGGAGCTGCCGGACCCCGAGGAGCCCCAGCAGATAGGCGTGACGGCAGGTCTGCTCCTGCTCGCCCTGCTCGGCGTCGATGATGAGGACGGCGGCCTCGGCGCCGGCGGCACCGGTCACCATGTTCTTGAGGAATTCCTTGTGACCGGGGGCGTCCAGGATGAGGTAGTGGCGTCCCCGCCAGGTGAAGAAGGTCCGGGCGGTGTCGATGGTGATACCCTGCTCTTGTTCCTCGAGGAAGGCGTCGAACAGGAAGGCGTACTCGAGCTGCTTTCCCTGGCGAAGGCAGATGTTGCGGACCTTCTCCAGGTGCCCCTCGGGAAGGGAGTCGGTGTCCGCGTAGAGCCTGCCTAACAGGGTGGACTTGCCGTGGTCGACGTGACCGGCGAGTACCAGCCGGATGCGCTCCTCCAGGGCCGGGGAGAGAGGGGAATTGGCGGGGATCATTCAGACGACTCCGAGGTGTGAGAGGATGGCCCGCACGGAGAGATCGATGCCGGTCAGGGCGGTATCGATGACGATCTCGGGGTGCTGGGGCTCTTCGTAGGGGCTGTCGAGGCCGGTGAAGTTGGGGAGAGCACCCTGGCGGGCCTTTCGGTAGAGCCCTTTGGGGTCGCGCGCCTCGCAGACGGAAAGCGGGCACTTGAGGTAGATCTCGATGAACTCGCCGCCGGGAAACAGGCGGCGCACCCGCTCCCGGTCCTCGCGGAAGGGGGAGATGAAGGAGGCGAGCACCACCATGCCGGCCTCGGTGAAGAGCCTGGCCACCTCCCCCACCCGGCGGATGTTCTCGCGGCGGTCCTGGTCGCTGAAACCGAGGTCGGCGTTCAGGCCGCTTCTTAAGTGGTCGCCGTCCAGGTGGTAGGTATGCCACCCCTTCCGGTGGAGCTCGGCCTCGACCGCCTCGGCGAGGGTCGATTTTCCCGATCCGGAGAGCCCGGTGAACCAGAGAAGGGCGGGGCTGTGACCATTGCGCAGGCGATGGTCTTCCTTGGTGACCGCCCGGGCTCGGGGATAAAGATCGCAACGGGAACCGTTCATCACGCACCCCCGGACTAAGAAGGATGGACATCCGGCGGAAGGGAGCGCTCCTTCCGGAATGCAATGTATATTAGATAGATCAAATTCCGTCAATTGCAAGTTTTTAATGGTTGAGGCGGCCGCGGTGGGGTATCGATCACGGCACGAGGGCGCTCACAAAGAATGGGAGGGGACCGCAATGAGGATAACGGGGCGAAATGAGTCGATGGGCGGCCGGGTAAAGGGGCGTTGAGAGTGGAAAGGACGAGGCTAAAAGAGAACGGGATAGAGGCTGAGAGTGGATGCCGGCGGCTTACCCCCGGGTGGCCCAGACTCTGCGGTCAAGGCCCGGGCACTATTCTACGATTTAGCCCCGGTGGGGACGTCCGGCCCGTGCCAGGCGGCGAAGGAAACCGGTGAGGCGGTCGTTGCGGTAAACGAGGATCCAGGCCAAGCGATCCCGCCAGCTCCAGCCATGCCGTTTTCCGAACGCCCCGCGCTCGGCCGCCGGGACCGAGCAGTTGCGGAGCACCGCGTGGAGGCACCGTTTACCGAGCGCGTCGAACTCGCGGCGGTACCTCCCGCCGGTCAGGCGGTCGGCCTCGGCGATGGCGGCAAGATGGGTATCTCCCCAGGCGAGGAAGTGCCGGGCGCTCCCCGCGGTGGTTTCGCTCCAGGACCCCTTGCTCATGTGGCGGTACACCGACATGGTCCGGTCGAGGTAGAGAGCACCACCTTCGAGGGCACCGAAGAACTGGATGAAGAACCCGGTCAGGTAGCTGCGGTGAAAGTCGGCGGCCGGGTCGAGGAGCTGGTCCATGAACCGGCGGGTCAGCATGAGCGAGGCGGTCGGCATGAAGGAGCCCCCCTCGGCGATGATGGCCGGCGGGATGAAGATCCGGTCCCCCTCGCCCCGCCGGCAGAACAGGGTCCTCTCCCCTCCCCTGCCGAGATCCTCCTTCCAGGCGGGATGGAAACTCAGCTGGCACTGCGGGTGGCGGCGCATCTGCTCGACCTGGCGCTGGAGCTTTTCGGGATCGGTCCAGTAGTCGTCCCCCTCGCAGACGGCGACGTATTCCCCCACCGCGTGGGCGGCCGCCAGCAGAAAGCATTTACCTCCCCGGGAATACTGGTTGACCGGCTGGAAGACGGCACGGACCACCCCGGGGTACGCCTTCAGGTACTCACGGATGATCCCGGCGGTGCCGTCCGTCGAGCAGTCGTCGTGGACGATGATCTCGAACGGGAAATCGGTCTCCTGCATCAGGAACCCCTGCATGGCGTCCCGGAGATACTCCTCGTGGTTGTAGGCGATGCAGACCACGCTCACCACCGGACTGTCGCCTCGCCACTTCCGGCGGATCTGTTCCTCGTTCGGGTTCACGAGGCGCTCCTCGCCTTGAGGTAGCCGGCCACCCCGTTGCGGATGATGCCGCGGCAGGCCGGGGAGCAGAGCACGTTGACGGTCAGGGCAGCGGCGGTGATACCGGCGAGCGCCAGCACGTTTCCGGCCCGGCCGAGTTCCTCGAACGGTATCCCCAAAAGCCTCACGCCGCCCAGGAACAGGGTGGTGGCGGCGACGACGGGGAGGATGTCGCGGGTCATCCACCCCGGGTGAAAGCCGGGGAGAAGACGGCGGTGGACCATCGGTGGCCAGATGAGGAAGGAGAGGAAGGTCAGGCCGAACCATGCCCCCCCGGCCCCGACGGCCCCGTAGCGTACCGAGGCGAGCGAGATGGCGGGGACCGAGAGGAGGACCAGCACGGTGTTGAAGATCACGTGGGGGCGCAGCTGGCCGAAGGCGTACTGGAGGTAGTACTGGAAGGCCGCCACCGAGAGGATGCCGTTACCGAGGGCGTACCAGACGAGGACGCGGGAGACCGAGCCGGCGGTGGCCGGTACGTTGATCCAGGCCATGAGGACCGGGTGGGCGAAGAAGGCCAGGACCCCGGAGAAGGCGGCGGTGATGGCCACCGTCACCTGGGTGGAGGTGCTGTAGAGGGAGCGGAGCTCCTCGTCGTTGCCCTGCGAGTGGAGGTAGGTGATCCTGGGCAAAAATGCGGTGGAGATCGGCCCGGAAAGGGCCTGGATGGCGCTGGCCGCCACCACCGCGGTCGCGTAATAGCCGTACTCTCCCAGCGGCAGCAGCCGGGAGAGGATCAGCTTGTCCACCTGGGTGAGGAGCACCCAGATGGCGGAAAGGTAGGCGCTGTAGCCCGCGAAGCCGAGGATGCGGGGCCACTCCACGCCGGCGACGCCGGGCCGCCCCGCGGGGAGGAGGCTGCGGAACCTCCAGCCGAAGATCCCCGCCTCGATCACCGCAACCACCATCTGGTACTCGAAGAAGACGGCGGGTGCGGTGCTGACCCAGGCGAGCAATACCAGCGCCCCCAGGTAGCGAAGCGAGGCGACGGTCACCGCGGCGCCGTTTACCCAGACCTGGCGCTCCATCCCGAGGAGCCCTCCCCGGTAGAGACCGGCGAGCCACCGAAGGGAAACCATCCCCCCCATCAGGACGACGCAGCGGGAGACCTCTCCCGGGTCGAGCCTTTCGAGCCTGAGCCAGCGGTGGGCGATGGCGTCGCTGCCGAAGCCCACGAGGGCGAACAGGAGCACCCCGAGGCCAAGGAACAGCCATTCGAAACGGCGCACCAGGGCGAGAAGCTCACCGGCCCCCGCCGCCCCGGCCCGGAAGCGGACCACCTCGCGGGAGAGGGTCGGCGACATCCCCAGGTCCATTAGGAGGAGCCAGGCCTGCAGGGTGGCGAAAAAGCCGACCAGGCCGTAGGCCTCGGCCCCCAGGAACCGGAGGTAGAGCGGGAGGGTGACCACCCCCACCACCGCCACGTACCCCTGCCCCAGGTAATTGGCGAGGACGTTCCCCTTGAGGCTCATGGAGCGGCTTTGCAGACGGAGAAGAGGGAGCCGGCCAGCTCGGGGTACTCGAGCCCCATCCTGTAGAGGCCGTCGAGCTGGCTCTCGCCGAGGATGCCGGCCTCGATCATGCGGTCCATCTGGAAATCGGCGAGAAGCTTCAGCATGAGCCCTCCGCGGGAGAGCTGAAAAAGCCCGGCCTCCTCGATCTCGTGGTCGAGGGAAACCCGGTCGTAGACCCGCCGGTGGCCGTGGTTCATGTCGTTGGGGGTGAGCTGGTAGAGAGAGTCGAGGAGCCCCATGTGGCGGGCGAGCTGGCGGGAGAGCGCGCGGGCGTTGGGGACCACGACGAAGAGAAGCCCCTCCGCGCTGAGAAGGCTCCCCGCCTTCCTCAGAAAGGCGACCGGGTCGGCGACGTGCTCGAGGACGTAGGTGGCGAAGATGTAGTCGAATTTGCGGCCCGGGGCATACTCCTCGAAGAGGGCGTGGACGAAGGTGACGTTCCCCGGCACCCTCTTTTGGGCGGTGTCGATGAAGATTCGGGAGCCGTCCACCACGGTCAGGGTGGAGAGCTTCTCGGCCAAAAGGGCGGTCATGAAGCCGTCGCAGCAGCCGAACTCGAGCCCGTGGCGGCCGGGGGCCATGAACGGGGCGAAGGTCCGCACCGCCTGGCTCTTGATCGCCCGGTCCTGCGGGCTCTCGCTGGTCACGTAGGTCTGGGTAAGGTTGTCGAGGAGGGTCATCTCCCCGCTGGCATCCACCATGGTTCACCGCCTTTTGTTCGGTTATTACGGGATATCCTCGGCCTGGTCGGTCAGGATCTCGATCATGCTGCAGTCGAAGGTCAGGATGCCGCGTGCCTGCGCCACCTCGCGGCGCTCCGCGAAGCTGTCGTCCACGAAGATGGCGTCGTCCTCCCTGATGCAGGCGGACTTGGGCTCCCCCTCCCTGAGATGGATCACCTCGTCGAAGATCCCCGAGAGCCGGTGGCGGGCCAGGGTGGCGGAGAGATCCTCCCGGTGGCGGGTCACCAGGTAGACCGGCTTTTTCCGGTTGATGCACTGGAAGATCAGGGTCATCACCCGCGGGTTGACCTCGTTTCGGCAGATGAGGGTGTCATCGAGGTCGAGGTAGAGGGCGGAGAAGCTGATCTGGTGCCGGTAGCGGTTTCCCAGGGCGCGGTCGAGCTCCAGCGGCACCGGGATGGGGGCGACCGTGATGGGGAGCCTTTCCGCCTCGAAGATGCTCAAGAGGGGGAAATTCACCCCGGTGACCCGGTGGGCGGCCATGGAGCCGGCGATCCGGGGGGCGACTTCGAGCAGGGCCAGCTCGCCGCCGGCGCTCCTCTTGATCTGGAAGAACCAGGCCCCGCGCATCCGCAGCTCGCGACCGATGATCTCGGCCAGGGGGCGGACCTCGGGGAGCTCGGCCAGGGTGGTGTTGACCGAGATGCCGTTTCTCGTCCGGCCGCGCAGCCTGGCACCGGCGAAGAGGAGCCCCCGGTCGCGGTCGGAGAAGCAGTCGACAGTGAATTCCTCCCCGGCCAGGTACTCGCAGATGAGCGGGTCCTCGACCGCGGCGAGCGCCGAGGCGAGCTGCCCGGCGGTACGCACGACCTGCACCCCTTGCGAACCCTGCCCGCGCTCGGGCTTCACCACCACCGGGAAGCTCTCCACCGCCTCCGGTGAGGGGAAGAGCTCGGGGACCCTCACCTTCCCGGAGAGGGCCAGGTAGGTCAGCAGTTTGGAGCGGGTGACCCGGCAGCTCCAGGGTTCGGGGGCGATGACGGTGGCCGGGATCTCACCGGCGTGGTCGGCGAGCGCCACGATGACGTCGTCGTAGGCCGGGTAGATGTAGTCGATTTCCAGCCGCGCGCAGAGAGAGGCCAGGGCATCCACCCACCCCGGGGCGTGGATGCTGGGGAGGACGTGGTACTCGGCGTAGGTGAAGCGGGCGTGGTTGGAGATGTCCATGCCGGCGCCGAAGAGCCGCACCTCCTTGCAGTACCTGAGGGCCTGGCCGATCTCGAGGCCGATCTCGGAGCCGGCGGGAAACACCAGGACGTTTCGCTGCTTCATGGTGGCATCCTCATCCGTCCCTAGTTCCCCCGGGCCAGTTCGCGAACCAGGCGGAGGACCCGCTGCAGGTCATCCGCGGTGAGCGCCGGGTAGATGGGGAGGCAGAGTACCTGGCTGGAAATCCGGCTCGCCACCGGGAGGTTGTCGCGGCGGGCCGACGGGAGGCCGCGGTAGGCGGGGAACTCGCTGATCAATGGGTAGAAGTAGCGCCTGACGTGGATACCCTCGGCCCGCAGGCGCTGGTACATTTCGTCCCGTTTCAGGGGAAAGGCGTGCTCGACCAGCACCGGGAAGGATGAGTGATTCCAGCTCACCTCCGGCGAAGGGGCGAAGAGCTTAAGCCCCGGGATCTCCTTCAGCCCCTCCCGGTAGACGGCGTCGATCTCGGCCCGGCGCTCTATCATCTGGTCCAGGTACTTGAGCTGGAGCAGGCCGAAGGCCGACTGCATCTCGTTCATCTTGGCGTTGATCCCGGGGGCGACCACGGTCACCTCGTCGGCGAAGCCGAAGTTCTTGAGGAAGTCGATCCTCCGCTTCATCTTCTCGTCCTGGCAGACGATGGCGCCCCCCTCGAAGGTGTTGAAGATCTTGGTGGCGTGGAAGCTCAGCACCGAGAGGTCGCCGTAGTTGAGGACCGAGCGGCCGTTGACCCGGACCCCGAAGGCGGGGGCGGCGTCGTAGATGACCTTGAGGCCGAAGGTGTCGGCCACCTGCTGGATCCCCTCCACGTCACAGGGATTGCCGTAGACATGGACCGGGACGATGGCGGTGGTCCTCGGGGTGATGGCCGCCTCGATCCTGGCCGGGTCCAGGTTGAAGCTTCCCTCGTCGATGTCGGCGAAGACCGGCTGGATGCCGTTCCAGTGCAGTGCGTGGGTGGTCGCCACGAAGCTGTAGGGGGTGGTGATGACCTCGCCGGTGATCCGCAGGGCCTGGAGGGCCACCATCAGGGCCAGGGTGCCGTTGGCGAAGAGGGAGAGGTGCGGGACCCCGAGGTGGTCGCACAGGGCCTGCTCGAGCTCCTGGTGGATGGGACCGTTATTGGTCAGCATCTTGTTCTCCCAGATCCGCTCCAGGTAAGGAAGAAACTCCTCCAGGGGGGGCATGAACGGCTGGGTGACGAACAGCGGCTTGTTGGTAGAGGTCATGGCCACTCCCGCCCCCCTGCCATTGGCCAAGGGGGCTCGTGATGCTCTCGTTTGGGTGCCACGCCCGTGGGGGCGGTCACCGGCGGGCGAGCAGGTAGAACGAATAGGGCCTTCTCAGCTCGGAATCGACCGAGGGATCGAAGGTGCCTTCACCGATGCCGGCGGGATCGAAACCGGCCAGCACGCAGAGGTTGCGCAGCCGCTCGAAGTCGAGGCAGACCCGGTGCTCGCCGAACTCGTGGACCGCCGCATCGAGGTAATCGGCGTAACAGACGAGCTCTTCGGGGATGCCGGTCACCTCCACGGTGAGGGGACGCAGTTTTTTTACCGACTCCAGCCACCGGGCATCGCGATCGAGGTAAGCCCGGAAGACGGCGGCGAAATCGGGGACCGCCAGCCGCAGGAGCCCCCCCGGCTCCAGGATCCGCCGGCACTCGGCCAGGTGGAACAGGAGATCGCGGGGCTCCAGGTGCTCGACCAGGTGCGAGCTGTAGACGAAGGAGATCGAACCGTCCCTGAACGGGGTCCGGTTGCGGGCATCGAGCCGGACCGCCGAGCGGGCGTAGAGGTCGACGTTGCAAAAGCCGTCCAGAAGGTCGCGGCCGCAGCCGAAATGGACCTTGCGGGCCTCCCGGATCGCCCGCCGGAAGTGGTAGGTCCAGAGGTGCAAAAGCGAGCCGCGGAGGTTCCTGAGGAGGCTCCGGAGATCGAGGAGTATCCCCCACAGGCTCCCCTCGATGGACCATCCCCGGGTCATCTTGATGGCCAGTCTACGCAGCATCACCACTCCTGCCCCACCCTCCCCCGCGGTCACCGCACCAGGGGGCGGCGGTGAAATTGACGGCGGCCTGCCGGGCGTACTCCTGCGGCGACAGAGAGGGAGGTGGTGCCGCCAACCCCTCCTCGAGAGCCCGCAGTATCCGCTCCCGGGTGGCGTCTCCCCTTCCCACCCGGAGCACCTCCGGCTGGCCGACATCGGCCACGAACTCGCCGCACTTGTCGTGATACTCGACCATCAAAAACGGCACCCCCGCCAGGTAGGCGGCCACCGCCCCGTGCAGGCGGACGCTGGCCATGAGATGGCAGGATGCTATTCGGTCCCAGACGTGGAGAGTCCCCTCGCTGAGCGAGGCCCCCTCCACCTCGACCCCGCGGGCGGAAAGCCTGCCTATGAGGCGATCGGCGAGCTCGTCGTCCCCGAAACGGGGATGGGAGTTCAGCACGAAACAGCGGACCAGGAGATCGCGGCCGGCGGCGAAGGTCTCAACCGCCGCGAACAGCTCATCGTGCAGTTCGCCGACGCCCGGTTTGAGAAAGTTGCAGGGCGCGACCCCCAGCACCGGCCGCGAGGAAGGCGCCGGGGCAGGCTCGTGCAGCAGCGGGATGAGGCCGGCGAGATCGCGCCCCGCTGCCAGTTTGGCGGGGAGCCGGTAGGACTCGAGAGCCCGGTGACTCGCCATGTCGCGGGTGGCGATGTACTCGAAGCGTTTCAGGAATTCGACGCAGCGCCTCTCGTGCCCGGTGTTCTCGAAGGGGCCGAAGGAGATCCCCAACGCGGCGAAGCGGGCGAGCCTGAGGGCGCAGGCCGCCTCCTGGACCCTGCGCAAGGCGGTCAGGCTTCCGCTGGTGAAGACCGATCCCCCGCCGAGGACCACCAGGTCGTTGGCGGAGAGGGCGCGGACCAGGGTTCCGAGGCGGCAGGCAAAGCCCAGCCACCCTCCCTGGCCGTAGTCTCCGTTCGCCGACACGAGCGGGGAGAGCTTCACCCCGGTGGCCGCCAGGTCGGCGGTCGGCGGAGCGGCGATCGAGCAGTCCACCTCCGGCCAGAAACGCCGGGCGCCGAGAGCGCAGGCCAGGGTGAAGAGGTCGTCCCCGAAGTTGTCGAACCCGTAGTACCCGGTAAAGACCGCCTTCAAAGGGGCACCCCCGCCCTGGTGACCGGCCGGCTGCTCATGAGTTCACCGCCGGACGGTCACCGGTTCTGAACCGCCTTTTCAGCATGAGGATGGCCCCGTAGATCCTGCCGGGAGCCTTGGCGAGGTCGAGCGTGAGCCCCACGGCGAAGATGGCCACCCACCTCCAGGGAAAGAGGAAGGAGTTATCCACTTTCCTCTGGCGAGGCCTGATGATCCCCCGCAAAAGCGCGTATCCGACGAGCACCATCCCGAGGAATATCTTGGTGACATGGGGAATGTACCAGAGGCTCTGCTCGTTCCAATGGGCCAAGAGCGCGTTCCACCTGTGGGCGAACAATAGCAGCCCGACCACGAGGATGAGGCAGTAGGTCAGCTTCTGGTCGTTGATGATCTCCAGCGAGGCGGTCGAGATGGAATAGACATACCATTTCCTGACCGCGCTCCCCAGGTCGAGGGGATACCCCTCGTATCGCAGCACCGGCCGCTTGGGCAGGGAACAGTCCACCCCCCGCTCCTTGAGCCGGGCGAACCACTCGAGGTCCTCGCCGGCCCGGACACCGGGGACGAAGCCTCCGCTTTCCAGGAAGAGTTTGCGAGGAACGATGGTGCCGGGGAGCGACCTGATCGCCCCGTTGCCGTAGCTTGCGGCGTGCACGATCTTCTGGAAGGGGGTGATGGGTGCCCCGGTGAAAAGCCCGGCCACCACGACGTCCTTCCCGGACCTGGCGAGGGAAAGAGATTCCTTAAGCCAGTACGGTTCCGGGATGGTGCGGCAGTCGAGAAAGGCGAGACACTCGCCGGCGGCCATTTCGGCGCCCAGGTTCCTCGCGTGGCCGGGAAAGGCGAACTCCACCCGGCGGTAGCGGACCGGAAAGGGGCCGTGCCACGACGCGACGGCCCGGGCGCTCTCTTCGCCGCTGCTCGAGTCGACGACCACGACCTCGTCCGGCGGCAAGCTCTGGAGGGCGACCGCGTCCAGAAGGCGCGGGAGCGCGTCCCCGACATTGCGGCAGGGGATCACCACGCTGACACCGGAGGGGGAACCGCCGGCGGCCACTTCCTCTTTTACACCGGAAACGTCCATAGCTCGACTCGATCTGTAGGGGTTAAGGTCGAAACGCGCTAAACAGGGGCCGGGACTCCGTAGGCCGTCGCCGGGTCAGCCGTTCGGCCGGCGGCGGCTGCGGCGGCCATCACCTTCTCCACCGCTGCGCAGGTGTCGAGGATCTCCTGGCGGCCAAGGGTCGGGTGTACGAGGAACATGAGGCTCGTCTCCCCCAGTTCCTTGGCGACCGGATGGCGCTTCGCCGGACGCCCCTGCTGATCGAAGGCCTTCTCGAGGTAGATCTCGCTGCAGCTGCCGCTGAAACAGGGAATCCCCTCGGCGGTCACCGCGTTCATGATGCGGTCGCGGTCCCACCCCTCCTTGAGCAGGTCGGGACGCACGAAGACGTAGTACTTGTAGTAGGCGTGGCCGATCCCCTCCCCCGGGACGGTGACCCGCAGGGCGGGGAGGCGCTCGAAGCAGGCGGTGAGGAGGGCGGAGTGCTCGCGGCGGGTCCGGGTCCACTCCGGGAGCAGACGCAACTGCACGCGGCCGATGGCCGACTGCATCTCGGTCATCCGCCAGTTGGTACCGAACGACTCGTGGAGCCAGCGGAACCCGGGCGGGTGCTCGCGGTGGTAGACGGCCTGGAAGCTCTTGCCGTGGTCCTTGTAGGCCCAGCACTTCTCCCAGAGGGCGGGGTCGTTGGTGGTGAGGATCCCCCCCTCCCCTCCGGTGGTCATGATCTTGTCCTGGCAGAAGGAAAAGGCGGCCACGTCACCCAGCGAGCCGACCGGCCTCCCCTTGTAGGTGGCGCCATGGCACTGCGCGCAGTCCTCCACCACCTTGAGACCGTGCTCGGCGGCGAGGTCCCGGATCGGCTCCATGTCGCAGGGCCAGCCGGCCAGGTGGACGGCGATGATCGCCTTGGTCCTGGCGTTGATCAGGGGGCGGATGGTGTCGGCGGTGACGTTCTGGCTCACCGGGTCCACGTCGGCCACCACGGGGGTGGCACCCCGCATGACGATGCAGCTCGCCGAGGCGATGAAGGTGCGGCTCGTGGTGATCACCTCGTCCCCCGGCCCGATCCCGAGCCCGTAGAGGGCGAGCTCCAGGGCGAGGGTGCCGTTGGCCAGGGCGATGGCGTGGCTGCATCCGGCCGCCTTGGCGAATTCCTTCTCGAATTCGCGACCCTCGGTGCCGGTCCAGTAGTTGACCTTGCCGCTTGCCAGCGGCAAGGTGGCGGCGGCGATCTCCTCGGGGGTGAAGTAGGGCCAGGGGGCGAAGGGGGTGGTGCGGACCGGTGCTCCGCCTTCGACCGCCAGTTGAGGTGCGCTCATGGTGACTCCTTACCCGTCCCGGTGGCCCGGGACAGCAGAAATAGTAGCTAGGCCGGCGGACCTCCTCTTCGAGGCCCGCCGGCCGGAAATCGGCTCTCACACTCGTTCAGCAGGGACCAGCTCCTTTTCATGGGAGCCCTGCTGCTGCCAGGAGTTACGCTACTTGGGACCGCCGATCACCCGGGCCGGGTTCCCGACCACCCGGACTCCGTCGGCTACGTCGCCGATCACGGTGGCGCCGGCGCCTACCAGCGCCTGCGAGCCGACGGTTGTGTTGGGGATGATGGTGGCCCCTGCGCAGACGAAGCTTTCCTCCCCGACCCGGACCTCTCCGCAGAGGACGGCTCCCGGTGCGATGTGGGAAAAGGCCCCGACCTCGCAGTCGTGGTCGATGGAGGCCCGGGTGTTGACGATGACGTTCTCGCCGATCACCGCGTCGGAATTGATCACCGCGCCCGCCATGATGACCGTCCCGTCCCCGACCTTGACGCCGCGGCCAAGGGTGGCGGCCGGATGAACCGCGGTGACCAGCCGGAAGCCGTTTTCCGCCAGCCAGCCGGCCACCGAGCGCCGCGATTCGTTGTCCCCGATCGCGATCACTCCCTGCCTCAGCCAGCGCTCGCGCAAGGCGTCCCTTCCCCCGACTACCGGGTAGCCGTAGATCTCGCGCCCCTTCAGGGCGGGGTCGTCGTCGACCAGGAAGGCGATGCGGTAGCGCCCCTCTTTTTCAATGATGTCGATGACCACCTTGGCGTGGCCGCTCGCTCCGAAAACGAAAATACCCTGTTTAGCTGATTCGGTCATGTGTACTCCATGGTTACTGGTTGCCTCTGAATTTTTCCATGGTGGCCTGCCCCTCCTGGCTGATCCCTTCCCGGGCGAAGACCTTGGCCACGGTGAGCCAGAGTATCTTCAGATCCACCAGGAAGGAGCCGTTCTCCACGTACCAGAGGTCCAGCCGGAACTTGTCTTCCCAGCTCAGCGCGTTGCGGCCGTTCACCTGGGCCCAGCCGGTGATGCCGGGGCGCGCCTCGTGCCGGCGCAACTGCTCGGCCGAGTAGAGCGGGAGGTACTCCATCAATAACGGACGCGGTCCCACCAGGCTCATCTCTCCCTTGACCACGTTCAAAAGCTCGGGGAGCTCGTCCATGCTGGTGCTGCGGAGAAACCTCCCGAAAGGGGTGAGCCGCACCTGGTCCGGAAGGAGCTCGCCCTGGCCGTCGCGGGCGTCGGTCATGGTCCGGAACTTGTACATCATGAACGGCCGGCAGTTAAGCCCCGGACGCTGCTGGCGAAAGAGCACCGGGCTCCCCAACTTCAGCCGCACCAGGAGGGCGAGGGCCAGAAGAAACGGGGAGAGGGTGAGCAAAAGGAGGCCGCTCACCAGGAGATCGAACAGACGCTTCATCGCTCCTTCTACCCCCCCGCCGCCAGGTTCCCCGGAAACGAGGAGATCCCCTTCCCTTTGAGGAAGGTGCGGTAGATGTCCACCTGCTGCTCGACGATCTTGACCTGGTCGAAGAGATCCACCACCCGCTGCCGGGCGCGCCCCCCCATCTCCCGGGCGCGTTCAGGATGGCCGACCACCTTCTCGATGGCCTCGGCGAGGCTCTTCGGGTCCTTGATGGGGACGATGTACCCGGTCACCCCGTCCTCCACCGCGACGTCGGCCCCGGAGGTGGCGCTCGTGATGGAAGGTTTCCCCAGGGCGCCCGCCTCCACCGGGATGCGCGGGAACCCCTCGTGGTGGGAGGGGAGAATGACCACGTCCATGAGGCTCAGGTAGAAGGGGACTTCCTTCTGAAAGCCAAGGAAGAGGACGTCCTTCTCGAGCCCGGCCTCGGCCACCATGCGCCTCAGCGTCCGGAAGGATTGCTGGTCGCCGTCGGTGGAGAGGACATCCCCCAGGTAGACGAGCTTGGCCCGGATTCCCCGCTCGCGCACCATCCGGTAGGCGTTGAAGAGATCGAGGATCCCCTTGGCGCCGATCATCCGCCCGACGAAACCGATCACCGGCTCGCCGCTGTCGAGCCCGTGGCTGGAGCGCACCTCTTTGAGCTTCCCCCGGTCCACTCCGGCGGGATCGAAGGCCTGGAGATCGACCCCGTACTCGTACTTAAGCGAAACGACCTTCTCCTGGCCGGCCAGCCGGTGGCGGACCATGGCGTCGGCATCGCCGTCGTTGAGGGTGATGAAGAGATCGACCAGGGAGGAGGTGAAGAGCTCCGAGGCGATGTACATGATGCGGTGGGAAAGGGGGACCCCTTCGGCGAGGAGCGAGCCGATCACGGAGTGGACCACCAGCGGGCGCTTTCCTCCCGCGGCCCGGGCGGCCAGCCGTCCGTAGATGCCGATTACCGGCGAATAGGTGTGGACGAGGTCGTACCCTCCCCTTTCGATGATCCCTGCCAGCTCGCGAACCACGGCGGCGTTTTGCAGCGAGATGGACCGCTTGTTCATGGTCATCAGGTGGTACCGGAATCCCGAGGCGTCCATGTCCGGTAGCCCCTCCCCTTCCCCGAAGGCAAACTCCACGGTAACCCCGAGCTCGCGGAGCCTGCTGGCCAGTGGGAGGATGAAACGGACGGCGGTAATGGGGACGCGGGTGACGTACAGGATCTTGATCATAGAGAACCTACTTTCGATCTGTGGACTGTCGCGTAAGGCTATCGGGGTGCCGGGCACTCCCGGTCCACCGCAGAGAAGGGCGTACTCGGCCAGGGTGGACTTCCAGACGTCCTGGGGACGAAAAAGGGACAACACCCGGCGCCGCCCGTTGTCGCCATGGATTTTCATCAGGCCGGGGTCACGCAGGTAGCGGGCGAGCGCCTCTTCCAGGGCCCGGGCGTCTTTGAGGGGGACCAGGGTGCCGGTCTCCCCCTCCACCACGGCATCGACGCAGCCGGCGACCCTGGTGGCGACGATCGGCAGGTTCATGGCGGAGGCCTCCACCAGCACCTGCCCGAAGCCCTCCCGGTGGGAGGGGAGCACCAGGACGTCCATGGCGGCGTAGTACGGTGCCGCGCAGCGGACCTCCCCGGTGCAGATGATGCGCGGGTCGTGGGAGTGCTTGTCCCTGAGCGCGCGGGCGATCTCGCCGCGGTCTTCCAGCGGGCCGACCAGCAGCAGGTAGAGTTCGGGGAGGGTCTGACGCAGGCTTTCCCACGCCTGGAGCAGTTCCGCGATCCCCTTGTCCCGCACGATCCTCCCCACGAAGCCGATCACCTGCGCCCGGTCCGGGATATTCAGCTCCCGCTTGACCTGGCCGCGGTCTACCTTCTCCGGGTTGAAGGTCCCGGCCGCGTCGACGCCGTTGATGCTGCCGTTGGCGATGACGCCGATTTTTTCTGAGGGGCAGATCAGGTCCTCGCGGACCACCTGCCGGATGGAAGGGCTGACCGAGAGCACCCGGTTGGCCAAAAGGCAAGAGACCCGCTCGGTGAACTTCAAAAGCTTCCGGGAAAGCCCGGTGGCGGTCATGTAGGGTAGACCGTGGATGTGGTAGATCCTGACCGGGACCCCGGCCAGGCGGGCGGCTGCCATCCCAAGCAATCCCCCCTTCGGCGTATGCGCGTGCACGATCTGCGGCCTGAGCGTGCGGAAGAGCCGGTACAGGCGATACAGTGCCGCCAGGTCCGCCGCCGGCGAGATCGACCGGGCCAGGGCGATCCGGTGCACGGGCGCCTGTTCGCGCTGGGAAAGCTCGTCGAGGAGATCGCCTTCCGACGAGACGCAGTGCACCTCGAACCCCTGGGACTTCATGTACCCCACCTGCCCGTCCAGGAAGTAGTAGAGGAACTGCGGGACGGTGGCGACATGAATGAGGAGCCTTTTTTGATCGGCCATTGCGGGCATCCTTTCCATCAGTCGAGCCCCGGAACCCGGGTCGCCAGCACCTGCTGGATCTCGCGGTCGAAATGGGAAACGAGGTTCACGTCCTCGATGGGGCTATTCCTGCGCTCGAGCAACAGGTCGAGCCGGCCGCAGGCGGCCAGCAGGCGGATGGTGAGCGATTTCCCCAGCGATTTCAGGAGCATCACGGCGACCTCGCCGCGGCTAAGCCCCAGGAAGGCATAGCGGCGGTAGAGCCCGCGCTGGCTCCGGTAGGAGGCGATCAGCCGCTTGGGGGTGATGTTCTCCTCCTCGCGGTAGTAGTAGAGCGGCTCGTTGAGGATATGGAGCTTGAAGTCGTTCTTGGAGAACGCCCGCAGCCAGAGTTCGTAGTCCTCGGCCCGGTTGGCGGCCGGGTCGTAGGGGTTGCGCTGGAACCACGCCCGGCGCCCGAGCATGGCGGCGTGCACCACCGCGCAGCGGCAGGTAAGCAGCCCCCGGCCGGTGATCTCGTCATCGGGGGAGCCGCAGCGCACCCCGACCGGACGGCGGTCGTTGGTCACCGAGCAGACCCCGGTGGTGACCAGGTCGAGCTCGGGATGTTCATCGAGGATCCTCACCTGCTTCTCGAAGCGGGTCGGGGAGATCAGGTCGTCGGCGTCCATCCTCCCGATCAGCGGGTACCTCGCCTCGGCGGTGATCTGGTTGAGCCGGTAGGGGAGCCTTTTGTTGGTGCCGTCGGAGATCACGCGGACGCGGGGATCCCGCACGGAACGGGCGATCTCCAGCGAACCGTCGGTGGATCCGTCATCCACCAGTATCAGCTCCCAATCCTGGTAACTCTGGGCAAACACCGACCTGATGGCATCGGCAAGAAAGGCTTCGGCATTGTAAAAAGGTATTCCTATGCTGATGGGCATCCAGCAATCTCCAGGCGCTAAAACAGGGTCAGCAGCGGGTTGAAACGGTACGGCGCGAGGTCGCTGAACCGCTGGGTGGTCATGGTGAAGAAGACGATGTAGCAGACCATGACCAGGTAGCTGGCGACCACCTTGGACCAGCTGCTGTCGACGTTCTCGTACAGAATGGGCCACAGGAAGACGGCCCCGAGGTTGAAGTAGAGGGTGAAACGCAACAAGCCCGAGGGATCGGTGCCGGTCACCGCCGAGACCATGGAGATGACCGCTCCCAAGGAGAGCATGTTCAGAAAGAACTCGTAGCGGCGCCGGTCCACGGTGATGCGGTCCTTCATCAGGAAGAAGAACAGGGTCAAGCCACAGTTGAAGGCGCTGATCAGGTACCCGCCGCCGCCCGAGGCCCCCTCGGCGCCCGCCGCGTACCCGCTGTAGCGCTCGTCCACCTTGGAGCTGAGCTCTACCGCCTTCTGGAGGCCGACCACCCCCACCACGCCGACCGCGAGGTAGAGGAGATTGGTCTTTAAGGTGTTGGTCTTGCCGAGCACCAGGTAGACCGGGAGCATGATGATGGCGGTCTTGTGGAAGCAAAGGGCCAGCAAGACTATGGCCAGGTACTTCTTGAAGTTCCTCTCCATGGCCGGTTTCAGCGCCAGCGAACAGATGGCGCACGACAGCCCCTGGCGCTCGCCGTTGAAGAAGAAGGTGTAGAAACCGGTGGTGATGAAGATGAAAAGCGAGATGGTCAGGTTGGTCGTATGGGTAACGATCGATTTGAAGTAGCATCCCACCACGATGAGCGCCACCGCGAAAAACAGGATCATGTACTGGTCGGAGAACTTTTTCAGCAGCCAGCTCAAGACCCAGATCCCGTACTCGTCCCCCCCCACCAGGCTCACCCTCACCACGTCGGTCATGGTATGGATGACGTCCCACAGCCGGACGTAGAGCGGACTGTCGGTCCCGATCCGCTGGTCCCTCAGCCCGCCCAAAAGCACCATGGCGGCAAAGGCCACCGACAGGTACACCTTGGACTCATGGGGAAGGACACCCTTGCGGGTGGCCAGGTACCCGAGGCAGACGACGACGGCCAAGGTGAACAGGTAGGGGAACATGCCTCTTTGCTACTCCACAATTCTCCGCGGTGCGAGGCGCCTCGCACCCGCGGTCCAGGTTACCTCAGCACCGGTAAGCGGTCACCTTCTCACCGTGCTTGTCGAAGCGCAGAAAATCCTTGGTGGCCAGGTAGAAGGCCCGGTCGCAACCCATGGTGATACGGTCGTGCAGTTCGGCGGCCACCACGTCGACCTTGTCGATCCAGGAGGCGCTTGCCTCGAAGACCTCCTTCTCCCCTCCCTCGATGTCTATCTTGAGGATGTCGATCCTCTCCAGCCCGAAGTCGGCGAGGAGGGTGGCCATGGTTATACAGTCGATCTCCTGCCCGGTGGCCTCGGCCGCGCCGTCGGTGTCCGCCACCGTGTAGCCCCAGGGGCCGGTCTGCCGGTTTTTGATCTTCCTGCTGCAGCGGGTTCCCCAGAGCGCCGCCCTGATGGGGACGATGTTTCCGTAGGAGGCGGTATTCTCCACTAGCAGACGGAAGTTATCCTCCTCCGGTTCGATGGCGTAGACGGTCGCCTCGGGGAAACGCCTGGCGAAATAGATGGCCGAGGTGCCGATGTTGGCTCCGGCGTCCACGATGACCGAGGCGTGCGGCCACGAGATGTCGCCGTATTCCTCGAGGTGGAGGCTGCTGATGGCCACTTCCAGATCCGAGCTCCCCGCCCGGATGCGGAGATTCTCCCCGCCGACCGTGACGTCGACCACCTTTCCACCGGGGGCGGCGCTGTACCTGATGGCGGAGGAGGTGGAACCGAGCACCTTCCTGAGGTGATAGATCCTCTTCACCCTCTCGGGGATGAGCTTCTTAACGAGTCTGATGATCATCGTCTGCGGCACCTCCGGTGAATTGGCAACGGGCTCCTCTCAGGAGACCGCGACCTTCCCTGCCCCCTTCAATACCCTGGCGAGCCGCACGAGCCCCTGCAGGGAAAGGAGCAGACCCAGCAAAAAGTTCGCGCATCCCCTGGACCAGAGCAGCGGGTCGCGGAAGGGGGACGCGTGCCTCCAGAGCATGGTGAACCCGACGCGGAAACCACGGCCGTACCCCTTGTCGCGCAGGAAGGGGGGGAGTTTGGCCTCCAGCCACTTCCGGGTCGAGAAACGGAGCCGGGGAGGTATCCGCCCCTCCCGCAGGTACTTTTCGATGACCAGGAAGGTCCGCGGGTAGTGGGGCTTTCCGCGCCCGGCGAGCCGGCGGGCGTCCTGGCGGCAGGCACCCTCTCCCCGGCGGTCGTACCAGGCGAGCGCACGCGGCAGGTACACCATCCGTGGGCACTCGAAGGCGAGCCGCATCCACATCTCGAGGTCCTCCCCCATCCTGACTCCCGGGGTGAAGCCGCCGACCCGCCCGAAGACCTCCCGCTTGACCGCGGTGGCCGAGGTCCACATGCCGGCGGTGGAGAGTTCGAAGGCGAGGTAATCCTCGACCAGCAGGGGGGCGCATCCCGCGTCCGCGAGCCCCACCACGCGGGTGGCCTCCTCGGTGATCTCGTGATAGGCGCAAAAGCACGCCTCGACGCCGGGGAAGCGGGAGATGGCGTCCCGGAACGACTCCAGGTAGTCGGCGTCCCACCGGTCGTCGGCATCCAAAAAGACCACCCACTCTCCCGTCGCCTCCGCGATGCCCCGGTTGCGGGCCACACTCACCCCGCCGTTTTCCTGGCGAACGAGCCTGATCCGGCGGTCGGCGACCTCCTCGACCATCTCGGGCCCGCGGTCGGTGGAGCCGTCGTCCACCACCACCGCCTCGAAGTCGGCGAAGCTCTGGGCAAGGAGGCTCTCCAGGGTGGCGGCCACGCTGGACTCCTTGTTGTAAAGCGGTATCACCACGCTGAATAACGGCATCGATCCACCCAAAAAGCCCCCCGTCAGGTGAGCCGCAGTTTCGCCATCACGTATTCCCACACGTTCATCTCGCTCTTGGCCACCAGCTGCCGCAGGCAAAGGAGAACGGAAAGAAGGACCAGTGCGATGTTGATCCCCCAGCTCGTCCAGACGTTGTCGTTATAGGTGAGGTTCACCATGAGAAGCGACAAAAGGCCCAGGGAGAAGAGCGTCAGCAGGGTCGTTCCCCGCGACCAGCTCACCCCGGCCACCTTCTTGATGATGACCACCATGGCCGCGGTGTAGAAAACGTTCTGGGCGATCAGGGCCATGCCGACGCCGTTGATGCCGATCAGCTTGCTCAGCAAGAAGACCGAGGCGAGATGCATGAGGGCCGATCCCGCGTCGGTCATGAAGCAGAGCCTCCCCTTCCCCTTGGCCATCAGGACGTACCCAAGCGGCCAGGAGAAGACCCGCCCCAGCATCCCGAAGCAGCACCACCTCAATACCGGCACCGCGGCCACGAAGGATGACGAATAGAACAGCCGGATGATCCAGGGGGCCATCACGATCATGGCGGCAAGCCCCGGGAGCGCCAGCAGGATGGAGACCTCGAGCTGCTCGTTGACCATCCGCTCCAGCGCCTGGTGGTCGTTGGAGACCGCCGCCAGCCGCGGGTAGTAGTCGGTCCCCATGGCGCTCAGCACGAAACCGACGAAGACCGCGGAAAGCCCGAGCGCCGCCTGGCAGATCCCGGCCCCCTCCAGGTTGAACTGGCGGACGATGAGGATCTGGACCAGGTAGGTGCAGATGTTCGACACCAGGCTCCCCCCCATGAGTCCCACCCCCAGGGAGAGGAGCTGCCTCGCCTCGTCGCGGCTCTCCCCCCAGCTTAAGGGGACCTTCCGGACCGGGACGCGGCGGGCGAACCACCACGAGGTGACCAGTGCGGCGGCCGCGCTCAGGATCATGCTCGGCACGATCCCGTTCATCCCCCAGAGGTAAAAGCAGGGGATGCTGATCAGGGTGCCGTTCAAGGCCCCGAGCACGCTGATGCGGGCCAGGTCCCCCACCCTCCGGTTCCCCTGCAGCACGCAGGCCTGCCCCGAGGCGATGGAGGAGAGGAGGATGGTGATCCCCAAAAGCGCGATGCTCCAGGCGTACTGTCCGCCGGAGAAGGTGATGTGCGAGATCGGGAAGCAAAAGAGCACCATGGCCAGCATGCCGATGGCGCCGGTAATCCAGACCGTGCGCCGCAGGGTAAGCACGGTGCGGGCGACCACGGCGTCGTCGCCGCTCCCCACCGCCTCGGCCACCTGGCGGACGCCGCTTCTCCCGAGCCCCAGGCCGGAGACGGTGGTCACCAGGCCGGTTATCTGGTTGTAGGTCCCGATCAACCCGACCCCGGCCGGGCCGATCAGGGTTGCCACGAACTTCGCGCGCACCATCCCGATCAGGATGTTGAGCGCGGAGGAACCGCCGATCAGGATGGTGGACTTCAGGATGTTACGATAGCTGCTGCCTTGGGACATTTATCTGGTGCCACCTTTTAAAAGCCGTTTCAGTTGCTTCCTCATCCAGCAGGCGCCGAGCATGGTCAGGGCCAGCCGGTGTTTCAGGCAGAAGCGGTAGAAGCGCTCCTCCCCCCCCTCGGCCGGGGCGGCAACGGACCGCAGACAGGCGGAGGTATCGGGATCGGCCATGATTTTCCGGGCCTCCTCCCATCTTTTGGCGACCGGAAGCCGGCAATCGTCGTGCACGAGGTTCAGCAGGAAGATCTCGACCAGGTTCCCCAGGTAGCGCCCATGGTTGTAGGCGTCAAGCGCCGGGTCCTCGAGCCCCCACTGACGGCAGAACTGCCGAAAGCCCCGGTAGATCGACCGGCAGATGGCGAACTTCTCCGGGACGTAACGGGTCCCGGCGTTACCGTGCGGGTAGACCACGTAGTGGTACGGCGTGCGCCCGGAAACCGCCAGGCTCGAGAGGTGCGGGTAGAGCCGGAGGTTGAACGGCTCGTCCTGGCGGATCCTCTCGTCGCCGAAGCGGGCCCCCTGGCGGTCCAGGAAGCTCTTGCGGTAGAACTTGTTCATCATGAAGCCGTTGCCGTGGCGGACGAAGACGAAGAGCTCGGCGAAGCGCTCCTTGATCTGCCGGTTCTCGACCAGGTGGAGCTCGGGAAAGGCGAGCGTATCGAGGAGCGCTCCCTGGTGGTCGCAGACGGTGAGCCCGTGCATGACCAGTTCGGCGCCGGTCTTCCGCATCATCTCGACGTTGTGTTCGAGCCAGTCGGTATCGACCGCGTCGTCGACGTCGTAGAAGGCGACGTAGGTCCCGCGTGCGTGCTCAAGCCCGGTGTTGCGGGCGCTGGCCAGGCCGCCGTTTGGCTGGTGCACCACCCGGATCCTCGGGTCTTCCGCCGCCAGGGCGTCACAGCGTGCCCCGGTTGCGTCGGTGGAGCCGTCGTCCACCAGGATCACCTCGAAGTGGGGATAGCTCTGGTTGCGGATGCACTCCATCCCCTGGGGAAGGAACTGCTCGACGTTGTAGGCGCCGACGATGACGGTCACCAGTTCGATCGCCGCCCCCTCCCCTGCCCCCGCGGCCGAAGGCCGGATGCGGGCGGGATCAGTCACCGGTTCTGATGTACAGGTCACCGAAGGCCTTGGCATCGACCGCGGAGAGACGCGGCTTGATCTGGTCCTCACCGATCCACTCGGGGAAGTGGAAGGAGAGCGACTCCCCGAGGCTTATCTGGAAGCGGGCCGGGGAGATCTTGCTGACGTGGTCGATGCAGTTGAAGGTGTTCTCCAGGTACTCCGGTATGAACTCCAGCGACATCGCCTTCACAGGCCGGGAGAGGCCGGAGAGCACCTCGTACTCGAACCCTTCCACGTCGATCTTCATGAACGCGGGGGAGCCGTGGGAGGCGATCAGGTTGTCGAGGGTGTCCATCTGGATGACTTCCTTGCGGTCCCACTGGTAGCCGCCGAAGCGCCCGCTCTCCTTGACCGCCTCGATCCACTGCTGCGAGAGCGAGGTGACGGTGCTTTCCGGGCAGATGTTGATCTCCGCCTGGCCCGGTTTGGGGCCGAGCGCCTTTCTGACCAGCCTGAAGTTGGGATTGGTGCCGAAGGTCTGCTCGAGGAAGTCGCCGCAGCGCTTCTGGGGCTCCACCGCCACCACCTTGGCGCCGAGCTTGAGGAACACCTTGGTGCGGTTGCCGAGGTTCGCCCCCACGTCGAAGACCGTGTCGCCGGGGTTCACGAACTGCCGGTAGAACTCCATCATGTGGTCGTCTTCCTGGGTCCATTCCAGAATCCCCTTGGAGAGTTGCTGCAGTTCCTCGGCTTCCCGGTACTTGCGATAGACGGTGTAGACGGGCGTTTTCTTAAGGACACTCTTAATGCTTTGGATCATGAGCTCTCCTGGCCGCGGTGGCGGCGTTAAAGTTTGGTCATTTCGAAGATCGCACAGCCGCAGCGGCATCCGCAGTTGTCGGCAATTACCGCGTCGGTAAGGGTGACGTTTTCGTGCAAAAGCCCCCGGTCGTCCACGTAGTTGAAACGGTCGACCCGGTAGTTGGGGGCGAACAGGTCGAGCAGAAAGCGGAGGCTGAACACCCGGTGCGCGTTGAACTCGACCCTGAGCGGCCCCATCGGGACCGAGAAGTAAAACTTCCCTCCCCTCTTGAGGGCCTGCCCCATGTTGTTGATGCCGTCAAGGTAGCCGTTGTAGTTGATCGGGTCGCCGTAACGGCCGAGCCCGAAATGTTCCACGGCATGCAACGAGGAGAGCGAATCGCAGCACTCGCGATAGCGCTCCTCCATCGGGGACATCAGGTCGACGCAGGAGAAGTGGATGTTGGGGACCCGGTTCTCAAGCGGCCTGATGTCGAACACCTCGATCTCGCGGAAGGTGGCGACGTGGGCCACGAAGCCGTCCACCCGGGAACCGATATCGACATGCCGTTGCGGATTGTTTTCGAGCACGCGGCGGGCCACCAGGAGGTCCTGGTGGAAATAGGGTCCCGATGCGACCCCGCTTTCGGAGCTCCGATCGTGGAGCAGCGGCCAGAGTTCGCCGAAATGGAAGGTGCCACCCGCGGCTTGCGCCTGTCGCTTGAACTCGGCCAGTTCACGGTAATAGACCGGCAAAGCCCGGCAGGTGGCCAGTGTCTTCATCGGATCGAACCCGAAGAGTACCATGCCGTTATACAATTTCCAGAGGTAGCGCTTCACCATGCCCATTTTTTCCTCGAAAAGCCTGCTTTTTTTCCCGAAACCGGGGCTGAGCCCGTTTCAGCCAAGCGGAGACAGCAGGCGGTAGATCTTTTCCAGTTCGCAGCGGTTGCTGTAATCCCCTTCACGGGCCGCAGCGGCCAGCGCCTCGCGGTAGCCGGGGTCGTCGATCAGGCGGCCGATCCCTTCGGCGATCCCCTCCACTCCCATCTCGCATATATGCCCGTCCACCCCGTCCGCCACCTGGCTCGACGAGGTCGGATACCTGGTGATGACCACCGGCTTCCCGAGGACCTGCGCCTCGCGGACGGTGACCGCCTTCCCCTCGTAGCGGGAGGGCTGCACGTAGAGGTCGCAGGCCGCCATGTACGGGTACGGGTTGATCTTCTGCCCCAGGATCACGAAATCTTCCTGCAGGCCGTGCTCGGCGATCAGGGCGCGGATCATCGGCTCGTCGGGGCCGTAGCCGATCGCGTACCAGCGAACCCGGCGCCCCTTGTCGAGGAGGCGGCGGCAGGCGAGCACCGCCTGGTCGATCCCCTTGGCGTGCGAGAAGCGGCCGACGCTGAGGATGCGGGTCACCCCCGGGAGGGAAGGCATCTCGTCCGGGGTGAATTCGGAGGCCTGCCGGCGGATCAGCTCGGGGGCGAGGATGTTCTCGATGACCTGTACGCGGCTCGCGAAACGGGGGAACCTTTTCCCGAATGAATTGCCGACCTCATCGGAGACGGCGACCAACCGGTCGAGGCTCCCCCACATGGCATCCTCGGGCCCTTCCTCGACCGGGATACTCGTGTAGTCGGTGTGGATCCAGCCTACCTTGACCCTGGCCCGCACCCGCCGGGCCACCAGGTAGTGCGGCACCATGAAGCTGACCGCGAGTTCGTACTCTCCCGCCACCTCCGGAAGAAGCGGGAGCGCGTACCGCCAGCTCCTCTGCAGTTGCAGGTAGCCCGGCTCGACCACCCCTTCCTTCCAACGGTCGGCAAACGACCGCGCCTTGGCGAGGAGGCGGGCGGCGGCGAGCCCCGCGTTCCCCTCCCGCACGAGGAGCTGGATCGGCCGCTCGAAACTCCCGTAGGAGCGCACTTCCGGGAGAAGCCGCGGCCCCTCCGGGAGATAACGCATGAACGGGCCGTCGTGGCGGTGCAGCAGGAGGTCCACCCGGCAGCGCCGGTAGTCGAGCCCTCCCAAGAGCCCGAGGAGGCTTCGTTCGATGCCGCCGATCTCGAGCCCGGCCGAGACGATGAGGACCCTCGGCGTGCTACTTGGCATGGTTCTTAAGCCAGAGCGCCGAGGAGAGCCGCTCCCCGAGGATGGCGTGGGAGACCCGCTTCACCGCCCTTTTTATCTCGGCCAGCCGGGAGGAGTTCCAGGTCCCGGTGTAGTGATGGATGGTGTAGCTCTCCGGATAGCTCGCCGTCCCCCCGGTCCGGTAATCGTAGGGGGAAAAGTAGCGCTGGGGGTAGATGCAGTCGCCGTCGTAGGTCCGCTGCATCGCGTTGTCCAGGGCGATCCCCTCCCCTTCCCAGAGCGAGGTCAAAAGCGACACGTTGGTGGTCAGGTCGTAGCTTCCGTCCTCTTTGACGAAGTGGCGGTCCCGGTAGTGCTCCAGGTAGGCGGCCAAAAGCGGGTGACCGGCGATGGAACCGAAGGTGCTGGTGGCGAGGAAGTTCCCGGCCTCGAACCCCCAGAAGGATCGGTGGACCAGGAGGGGATCGAACGATTTCAGCACCTCGACGTCGGTGTCGAGGTAGATCCCCCCCTCGCGGTAGAGCGCCTGGCCGCGGGCCACGTCGCTCACGAAGGCGAACTTACGGGCCTCATACGCCTCGGCCACGTACGGAAAACACCCCGTGTCGAAGTTACTCTCGTTCCACTCCTTTATCCGGTACCCGGGGAGCGCCTGCCGCCAGCTGGCCATGCAGCGCTCGACCAGGGGAGGCTTGTGGTTGTGACCGAACCAGCAGTAGTGGATCACCTTGGGGATGGTCATACCGGCACCACCGTCCAGCTGTCGAGATGGACGTCCGTCTTCAGCTCGCCGTTGAACCACCGGCTCGGGGCGACCACCACCTTGCCGGGGTTGTCCGCCAGGTAGGACGCCCACCAGCTGAAACTGCTGTTGGACATGATGAAGTGCTTGCAGCAGTACATGAGGCGCAGCTCTTCATAGTCGGGATTGTCCTGCTCCACGAAGCGGACGGTGCCCGGGAACCGGTAGTGTTCCTTCACCCAGGCGATATCGTCCGAGAAGATGTAATAGACCGGGTCGGCAAGCCGGGTACCCGTGATGTCGAGGGCTTTGCGGAAATATTCTTCCCCGCAGACCTCGTGACGGGAGCACCCGACGTAATCACCCCGGCGCACATGGACGCAGACGGAGTTGCACGAGGAGATCTCTTCGGTCAGCTTGAGGTTCGAGGCGGAGGGAGGCTCCTTCACCCTGAGTTCACCCTTCAGGGTCTGCGCGATGTCCCTGAAATACCGCTCCGACTGGAAAAGCCCGATCACGTACTTGTTCGAAAAGGTGGAACGGACGAAGGGGTAGTAGCAGACGTCCTCGGAAACGTAGAGGCCGAACTTGCTCATGAGGGCGAAGGAAAGCGGTCCGTGGAACTTTCCCCCGAACAACCGGTAGCAAAGCTTGTAGAAAAGGTTGTAAACGCCCGGGAGTTCGGCGGGGTCCAGCACCCGGAGGTTATCGGGCAGGTTCAATCTGCCCAGGGAAAAGGAGCGCCCCCCGTTCTCGGCGAACCACGAGAGGTCGAGCACCAGGTCGTCCCGGTAACGGGACTGGAGCCACCTGGCGTAGGCGTACTGGAACATCTGGTTTCCCAGGCCGCCGTATGGTTTCAGGACCAGCATGACGTCACTCCTTCAGGCACTGTTCCGCGAAAAGCGCACCGCGACGAACAAGAAAGTACCACATGCTAACGAAGCCTTAAGAGTTGGCGTTTCATCTCGTTCCAGTTTTTGCGCTCGACGGGGTCCAGACGGTCCAGGTACTCCTGCCAGAAGGCGAGGAGGATGGAAACCACCAGGGCCGCCGTGGTGGCCATCACCACCGTCGCGGCACGCCTTGGAAACACCTTGCGAACCGGCGGGATGGCCTCGTCCAGGACCTGGAGGGAGGAGGAATCCTTGGACTCGGTCAGCTTGGCCATCTCGTACTGCTTGGTGAGCTGCTCGTAGAGGTTTTCCTGGATCTTGAATTCCCTCTCGCGCCGCGCGTATTCGAGCCCGAGGGCGGGGACGCTGCCGATCGAGGGAAGCCCCTCGGCCGCTCCGCCCGAACCGGCCATCTGCGCCAGGTTGGCCCTCATGTTCTTGATACTGGTGGAAAGGGCCCGCACCTCGGGGCTCTGGTCGGTCTGGGCTTGCCTAAGAGCGGCCAGCTTGGCCTCGTTGGTGGTGATCTCCCCCTTCAGCTTCGAGATGATGGTGAAGGACTGGGTGACCTGGGAGTCGACGTGCATGACCTTGTTCTGCTGGGCGAAGTTCTTGAGGTCTTCCTCGGCCCGTTTCAGGTCCCCCTTGACCACATCGAGGCGTTTCTCGAGGAAAAGCCGCTCGCTCCCGGCCTTGGTGAGGTTCAGGCGGACCATGGTCCGGCTCAGTTCATCGGAGAAGGCGTTGGCCACCACGGCCGCCTGCTTGGGGTCGCGGTCGCGTACCGCGATGGTGATGATCCCGTTCTTGGCGGCCTGGATGGAGAGCTTGCGGTCGAGCTGGTCGCGGGCGTCGTCCATGGCCTGCGGAGAGGCGCTCCGCGAGAGATGGAGCCTCTGGATGACATTGTCTTTAAGGGAACGGCTTTTAAGGATGTCGACGTAGACGTCGCCGCCGCCGAGCGTTCCGGCAGCCAGTGCGGCGATGCCTCCCGCCTGGCTCAGTACCGCGGAGAGCGGTCCGGCTCCACCCTCCTTCTGTGGGGGGAGCACCTTGGCGGAGGCTTCATAGACATTGGGGAGGAAAAGAGTGACTACGCAGGTTGCCAGGGCTGTGACGCCGCAGACAGAAATGATGAGAAGTTTGCGTTTGACGAGAACTTTGAGCAGTTCGAGCAGAGTGATCTGTTTTCCCGAACTATCTTGAACCAGGCCCAGCTTATCCACCATACAATCCCCTGCTATAGATGCATTCACCATGAGTTAAAATCGGAGGCTAAGACCACCAAATACTGAGAGCTCAAGGGATATGAGAGATGATGACCGAGTGTTGTCTTATAGCATTAGGAATCCCCAAAGTAAACGGGAATTGTGGGGAATTGGGTAAAAAAGCAACATTTTCATTAATAAGCCGGCCACCAGAAAAACAGGGAGGGTGAAAACGGGGGGACGGGAGAGAAAAACGGCAGGAAGTTGGAAGGTTGGGCCCGATACTTCGGGTAAAGGTTAAACGGGGGGGAGATGCCGGTGCCCCTTCACGGGGAAGGGTGTCCGAAGGGCCATTTGATATACCCTCGCCCCTTCAGGGGAGAGGGTGCCCGAAGGGCGGGTGAGGGAGGTTCTCGCCTTTCAAACGTAGTAGCGGCTGGTGATCTCTTCCCAGAGCCCCCGCCCCTTGATGATGTGATCGCAGACCTCGCGGACGGCACCCCAGCCGCCGCGGGCCTGGGTCACGTAGTGGACGTGGGGGAGCACTTCGGCGATGGCGTCGGCGGGGGCGGCGGCAAAGCCGACCCGGCGAAGGACCGGGATGTCGATCACGTCGTCCCCCATGAAGGCGACCTCTTCGTCGGTGAGGCCGGTGGCTAAAAGGATCTTCTGGTACGGCTCGAGCTTGTTGAGCGACTTCTGGTAGACGATCTTGATGCCGAGCTCGGCGGCCCGGTTGGTCACCACCACCGATTCGCGGCCGGAGATGATCGCCACCTCGATGCCGGCCCGCTGGAGCATCTTGATGCCGTGGCCGTCCTTCACGTTGAAGAACTTGCTCTCCACCCCGTTGGAATCGAAGATGATCCGGCCATCGGTCATGACACCGTCCACGTCCAGGATCAAAAGCTTGATCTTTTTCACTCTCTCTTCCACGGGTACCTCTATATGTTCGGTGGTCTTCTTGTTGTATTCCGATTGTCTCAACGTACATCCCCTCGCCCCCTTGGGGGAGAGGGTTAGGGTGATGGGGGAAAGAGTGAAGAACCGCCCTCACCCGCCCTCCGGGCACCCTCTCCCCTAAAGGGGCGAGGGTTTATAGATAGCGCCATGTGGAAGGTGTCAGGCGATACCGGCCTTGAGGAGATCGTGCAGGTGCACGATGCCGACCGGGGCGGCGCTCTCGTCGTCGGCGAAGACGAACAACGAGGTGATCGAGTACTGCTCCATCTGCTGCAGGGCGCGGGCGGCCAGTTCGTCGCTGCGGATCCGCTTCGGCTTGGTCTTCATGAGTGCGGAGGCCGGCAGGTTGATGATGTCGAGCCCCTTCCCCAGGGCACGGCGGAGGTCGCCGTCGGTGATCACACCCACCAAGGCCCCCCGGTCGTCGGTGACCCCGGTGATCCCGAGCCCCTTGGAGGTGATGGTGAAGAGCGCTTCCCTCATGAGGGTGTCGGCGCTTACCAGCGGGAGGTTTTCCCCGGAGTGCATGACGTTCTCGACCTTCAGGAGGAGTTTCTTCCCGAGCGCCCCCCCCGGATGGAAGAGGGCGAAATCCTCGGCCTTGAAGCCGCGGGAAACCAGGAGCGCCACCGCGATGGCGTCCCCCATGGCGAGTGTCACCGTCGTCGAGGCGGTCGGGGCGAGCCCCAGGGGGCAGGCCTCTTCCTTTACGGAGATATCGAGGAAGAGATCGCCGCTTTTGGCCAGGGAGGAGTTGGGGTTACCCGCCATGGCGATCAGTGAGGCGCCGAGGCGCTTGATGATCGGGAGGATGCGGACCACCTCTTCCGTTTCGCCGGAGTTGGAGATGGCGATCACCACGTCACCCTTCATGATCATGCCGAGGTCGCCGTGGATCCCTTCCGCCGGATGAAGGAAGAACGCCGGGGTGCCGGTGGAGGCCATGGTGGAGGCGATCTTCTGGCCGATCAGCCCCGACTTGCCCATCCCGGTCACCACCACGCGGCCGGGGGCCCTGAGGATCATCTCCACGGCACGCTCGAAGGTGCCGTCGATGGAGGATTCGAGGTTCTTGAGCGCTTCGGCCTCGACCCTGATTACCCTTTTCGCTTCTTCCAGTATCACTGCTTCACCACCTGGTCGATGGCCTTGAGCTTCTTCAAAAGCGCAGGGAGGTCGTCGAGGCGAACGGAATTGGGGCCGTCGCAAAGCGCCTGCTCGGGGGCCTCGTGGACCTCCATGAAGACGCCGTCGACGCCGGCGGCCACCGCGGCCCGGGAGAGGAACTCCACGTACTCGCGCTGCCCCCCGGACGAGCTCCCCTCCCCGCCCGGAAGCTGGACGGAATGGGTGGCGTCGAAGATCACCGGGCAGCCGGTAGCGCGCATGATCGGGAAGCTCCGCATGTCGACCACCAGGTTGTTGTAGCCGAAGGAGGCGCCCCGCTCGGTGAGGACGATGTTCTCGTTGTCGCAGGAGAGGAGCTTGCCGACCACGTTCTTCATGTCCCAAGGCGCCAGGAACTGCCCCTTCTTGACGTTGATCACCTTCCCGGTCTGGGCGGCGGCGATCAGCAGGTCGGTCTGGCGGCAGAGGAAGGCCGGGATCTGGATCACGTCGAGGACATCGGCGGCCGGTGCGACCTGCTCGATGGAATGGATGTCGGACAGGACGGGAACCCCGAGCGATTCCTTCACCCGGGCCAGGATGCGGAGCCCTTCCTTGAGCCCCGGCCCACGGTAGGCGGTCACCGAGGTGCGGTTGGCCTTGTCGTAGGATGCCTTGAAGATGAGCGGCATGCCGACGCCGTTGCAGATGGTCATCAGCCGTTCGGCATGGCGCATGGTCGCTTTTTCGTTTTCGATCACGCAGGGGCCCGCCACCAGCACGAGCGGTTTCCCTCCGCCTATTTTCACTCCGCCTACGGCTACTTCTCTCGTCATTCAGTTCCCCTGTAAGCGGCAGCAGTCTCCCCCCGAGAGGGTCAGGCACGTTTTAATGAAGCCCACTGCCGGCCGGAAAGGGGGACAGGCACCTTTCAGGAGCCGGTCCCCGTGAACCGCTACCCTTTGCGGTGCTCTTTGGTAGCCGCGATGAACGCCTTGAAGAGCGGATGGGGATTCAAGGGCTTGCTCTTGAATTCCGGGTGGAACTGGCATCCCAGGAACCAGGGGTGGTCCGGGAGCTCGACGATCTCGACCAAGTCGCCTTCGCGGTAGAGGCCGGACACCACCATCCCCTTTTCGACCAGCTGGTTGCGGAACTGGTTGTTGAACTCGTAACGGTGACGGTGACGCTCGGAGATCTCGGTGGCACCGTAGGCCTTCTGGGCGAAGGTCCCCTTGGTGAGCGAGCAGGGATAGGCGCCGAGCCTCATGGTGCCACCCTTGCGCTCGACCCCTTTCTGCTCCTCCATGAGGTGGATGATCGGGCTTGCGCACTCGGGTTTGAACTCGCTGGAGAAGGCCTCCGGGAGGTTGCAGACGTTTCTGGCGTACTCGACGGCTGCCATCTGCATCCCGAGGCAGATCCCGAAGAAGGGAACCTTGTTCTCGCGGGCGTAGCGGATCGCCTTGATCTTCCCTTCGGTACCGCGCTCGCCGAAGCCGCCCGGGACCAGGATGCCGTCCACCTGGGCAAGCGTCGCCTCGGCACCCTCCTCCTCGAGTTTCTCGGAGTCGAAGTAGACGATCTTGACCCGGCAGTCGTTGCCGATCCCGCCGTGGGTGAGCGCCTCGGAGAGCGACTTGTAGGACTCCTTGAGGTCGACGTACTTGCCGACCACGCCGATGCTGACCTCGCCGGAGCCCGGATCGGTCAGCTTGGAGACCACCTTCTGCCAGTGGGAGAGATCCGGAGCCTTGGTCCAGATGTTGAGCTTCTCGACCACCTGCTCGTCGAGCCCCTGGCGGTTCAAGGCGAGCGGCACGGCGTAGATGTGCTCGGCGTCCTGGGAGGTGATGACCGCCTTCTCGTCGACGTTGCAGAAGAGGGCGATCTTGGCCTTCATCTCCTGCGGGATCTCCTGCTCGCAGCGGCAAAGGAGGATGTCCGGCTGGATACCGATCTCGCGGAGCTCCTTGACCGAGTGCTGGGTCGGCTTGGTCTTCAGCTCGCCGGCGGTCTTGATGTAGGGGACCAGGGTGACGTGCAGGTAGAGGACGTTCCCCGCCCCGCGGTCGCTTTTCAGCTGCCGGATCGCCTCCAGGAAGGGGAGCGATTCGATGTCGCCCACGGTGCCGCCGATCTCCACGATGGCGATGTCGCTTCCCTTGGCGTTCTCCAGGATGTTCTGCTTGATCTGGTCGGTGATGTGCGGGATGACCTGGACGGTCCCCCCCAGGTAGTCACCCCGGCGCTCCTTCTCGATGACCGAGAAGTATACCTGGCCGGTGGTGAAGTTGCTCTTCTTGGAGAGCTTCGACGAGGTGTAGCGCTCGTAGTGGCCGAGGTCGAGGTCGGTCTCGGCGCCGTCATCGGTAACGAAGACCTCGCCGTGCTGGAAGGGAGACATGGTGCCGGGATCGACGTTGATGTACGGATCGAGCTTCTGGATGGTGACCCTCAGCCCCCTCGCTTCGAGAAGAGCGCCCAAAGAAGCGGCGGCGAGTCCCTTGCCTATCGAAGAAACAACGCCGCCGGTCACAAAGATGAATTTTGTCTTCACTGTTTAAAACCCCCGGGTGTAACAGGCGGCACCCGCGGCCCCGTTCATTGACGTTGGCTGCCGGTGTGGCCTGACTGGAAAATCCTGTGTTTCGTTTGCTGCTTGCCCCCGCCTTGGGACGGGGCGCCCCCCTACCCCGCCTTCAGCCTGGAGAGCACCTTCTCCAGGTCGGCCGGGGTGTCGACCCCGATGGACTCGAAGTCGGTCTCGACGACCTTGATCCGGTACCCGTTCTCCAGGGCCCTCAGCTGCTCGAGTTTCTCGGAGAGCTCGAGGTAGGTTGGCTTCAAGGCGGTGAAGACCGGGAGGAACTCGCGCCGGTAGACGTAGAGCCCCACGTGCTTGTAGCAGAGGAGCTTGCCGGAGACGAAGGCCTCGTCCTTCAGGTCGTTCCACTTGTCCCGGAAAAAGGGAAGCGGCGAACGGGAGAAGTAGAGGACGTTCCCCTTGAAGTCGGCGACCACCTTGACCACGTTGGGAGAGAGGAAGTCGTGCAGGGTCTTGATCCGGCTCTTCAGGGTGGCGATCGGGAGGGTGGGATCCTCCAGAAGCGGAGCGATGGCCTGGTCGATCATGGCCGGGTCGATCAGCGGCTCGTCCCCCTGGACGTTGACCAGGATGTCGGCGTCGATCCGCTTCGCCACCTCGGCCAGGCGGTCGGTGCCGGTCTCGTGGGAGACCGAGGTCATCTCCACCTTCCCGCCGAAGGCGCGCACCCTCGATGCGATCCTCTCGTCGTCGGTGGCCACGATCACGTCCGAGACCAAAGAAGCCTTCAGCGCCCGCTCATAGACATGCTGCACCATGGGCTTGCCCATGATGTCGGCCAGTGCCTTGCCCTCAAAACGCGTGGATGCATACCTGGCCGGAATAACGGCGGTAATTTTCATTGGCTTCTCGTGGGGGATGCGGCCGGAAAACCGGACGTGAGCTCCCCTTCTGTCGTTTGTGATCTGGAGATCGTGTGGCTGGACGTACGATGCGAGCCGGTGGGAGCCGCCTTAAAAACGGGCAGCTCCGTCCCTCATTGGCGGGACGTAAAACGTTACATCAAAAGGAAGCGCCGTGTCAAGGTGTGAAATCAGATGGATGTGGTCAGGCGGTCGGTCCAGGCGATGGTCGCGATCTGGGCGGAGAGGAGCTTTTCATGAGATAAGCGGCAGACATCGAGCTGGTCGTTGAGCGAGGCGAAGTCGGTCTGCTCCAGTTTTTCCACCAGGGTGAGGAGGGCGCCCAGGTTCCCGTCCCGGCGCAAAAGCGCCGCGCGCACGTCCTCCACCAGGTTGAGCTTGCCGACCAGGTCCTCCATGGAATCCTCGAAGAGGACGTCGATCAGGGAGAGGATCCCGGTCATGAAGGCCCGCTCCGAAAGCTCGCGCCACCCGGCCATCCCCTGGGACTGGACCAGGAGCTCCATGAGCTTGCCGCGGGTGGCCGCCATCTCCAATAGCGGCGCCTGCACCCCCTCCTCGGAATCGCTCGCGTAGAGGGCCAGGGTGATCCAGCGCTTTAGCTGCTCGAGCCCGAGGACGGTGAGTGCGTGGCGCAGCGTCTTGATGCGGACCCGCAGGCCGATGGCGACCGAGTTGACCAGCCTGAGGAGGTTGTAGGTGAGCGGCGGGCTCTGCTTGAAGGTCTCCTCGATGTCGCAGATGTCGGCGTCCGCCATCACCTGCTGCATGAGCTGGAGCATGGTGACCTTCCCCACGTCCACCTTGTTCTGCCTGAGGAGCACGGGGCGGGCGAAGTAGTACCCCTGGAAGAGCTCGAACCCAAGGGAGGAGCAGAAGGTGTACTGTTGCGCGCTCTCCACCTTCTCGGCCAAGAGGGTGAGCGGCCACTCCCTGAGCTTTTCCACCATGGGGGGAAGCTCGTTTCTGGGGATCTGGAGGACGTCCAGCTTGACGATCTTGACCAGCTCGTAGATGGGATGGAAGGCGGGGGAATAGATGTGATCGTCCAGGGCCAGGGTGAATCCCTGCCTTTTCAGCTCGTGGCAGCGCTCCACCACCTCCTGGTCGGCGGCGATGGTCTCCAAAAGCTCGATCACCACCCGGTCCCGGGGAAGGAGCTCGATGGCATCGGTCATCAGCATTTCGCGGGTGACGTTGAAGAAACCCTTGTGGCGGCCGAGGACGTCCTCGAAGCCGAAATCGGAAAGGGCGTTGAGGATCACCGAGGCGCTGGCCGCCTGGATGTCGAAGAACTCGGCGGAGTTCAGGCTGCTGGCGGAACGAAAGAGGATCTCGAAACCGTAGAGCCGCTGGCTCCGGTCGAGAATGGGCTGGCGCCCGAGGAAGAATTGCTCGTCCACCATGATGGCAACCTCGAATGCGGGGGAACCACCCTCCCCCTCGTTTGTTGCGGCAGCCCCAAAACGGGGATCAGCCGCAGAGCTTCAGCACCTCACGGCTGATGGCGTCCAGCGGCTTGACGATGTCGACCCCGCCCATCTTGATCGCCTCGTTGGGCATGCCGAACACCACGCAACTCGCCTCGTCCTGGGCGATGTTGACGGCGCCCGCCTGCTTCATCTCGAGCATGCCGCGGGCGCCGTCGTCTCCCATGCCGGTCATGATGACCCCCACCGCGTTCTTGCCGGCGTAGCGGGCGGCGGAACGGAAGAGGACATCGACCGACGGGCGGTGGCGGGATACCAGGGGGCCGTCCTTGATCTCGACATAATACCGCGCACCACTGCGTTTTAAAAGCAGGTGGTGGTTGCCGGCGGCGATGAGCGCCCTCCCCCGGACCACGGTGTCGTTGTCGGCGGCCTCCTTGACGGTGATCCGGCAAAGGCCGTCCAGACGGCTCGCGAAGGCGCGGGTGAACCCCTCGGGCATGTGCTGGACGATGACGATGCCCGGGCAGTCGGCGGGGAGCGACTCGAGGAAGATCTTCAGCGCCTCGGTCCCGCCGGTGGAGGCGCCGACCACCACGACCTTCTCGGTGGTCTGGATCATGGCGTGGCTCTTGGGCTTTTCCATGATGACGTCGGCGGTCAGTTTGGGAGCCACCGCCCGGCTCGGGACGAAGCGCCTCACCCGCGCCTGGGCGGCCGCCTTGACCGCGTCGCAGATCCTCATCCGGGACTCCTCGAGGAACTCGCGGGTCCCCAGGCGCGGTTTCTGGATGATCTCCACCGCCCCGTATTCGAGCGCCTTGAGGGCGGTCTCCGACCCCTGCTCGGTGAGGCTCGAGCACATCACCACCGGGATCGGGTGCTGGGACATGATCTTCTGAAGGAAGGTGATCCCGTCCATGCGGGGCATCTCCACGTCCAGGGTGATGACGTCGGGGACCTCGTGGCGTATCCGGTCGGCCGCGATGAAGGGGTCCCCGGCGGTGGCCATGATCTCTATGTGGGGGTCGGAGGAGAGGATCTCCACCATAGTCTGGCGCACGACGGCGGAGTCGTCCACCACCAGGACCCGAATCTTTTTCTGCATGCTAATGCTCCGATTTCTTCAGCTTCTTCAGGTAGACCTCGCCGGAGTCGGTGTTGAAGATGAGCTTTCTCCCCCGCTCCCCTCCGAAGTCGTGGCTCACCAGCCGGATCCCCTCGTCCTGCAGCAGCCGCAGGGCCAAATCGGCGTTCTGCTTCCCCACGCTCCCGCCTTTTCCGCGGCAGTTGAACATCTCGGCCCCGCCGAACAGCTTGGCCTGGATCTCGCTCCGGTTGATCCCCCGCTCCGCCAGGTCCCGCAGCATGAGCCGTACCGCGCAGAGAACGTACTTGGCCCCCTCTACCTGGCACTCCCGGCAGGGTGAACGGCGGCAGGCGGGGAGAACGGCGTGGCAGATGGCCCCCACCCTGAGCCTCGGGCAGTAGAGGGTGACGGCGACGCAGGAACCAAGGAGCGTGGTCACCAGGGTGGGCTGGGACGCGATGACCAGCCCACCCGGCTTCAGGTACACCGTGGCGGGCTGGTCATCGGCGGTCATCTCATCTTCCGGTACACGGTGGGGAAGACGCTGGCCAGGGCGACGTCCAGCCCGGAAAGGGTCTCCGAGTGCCCCATGAAGATGAAGGCCCCCGGCTTCATCTGGCGGTGGAAACGCTGCAGCAGCCGCTCCTGGGTCGGGCGGTCGAAGTAGATGATCACGTTGCGGCAGAAGATGATGTCCATCTGCTCCCTGAGGCCGAAGTCGTCGTCCATGAAGTTGAGCCGCTGGAAGCGGACCTTCTCACGCAGCTCCGGCACGATCCTGACCAGTCCGCTCGTGTGGTCCTTGCTCCTCAAGAGGTATTTCTTCTTGAGGTAAAGGGGGATCGGGTCGGCCTGGGTCTCGTGGTAGATGGCCGCCTTGGCCTTGTCGAGCACCCGGGTGGAGATGTCGGTGGCCAGGATCTTGAAGTCGAAGCCGGGGGTCCGCTCGGCGAACTCGGTGAGGACCATGGCCAGGGTGTACGGCTCCTCCCCGGAAGAGCAGCCGGCGCTCCAGATGGAGAGGGTGCCGGTGGGATGGCGGTGGCACCAGTCCGGGAGCACGGTCTGGGTCAGGTAGTCGAAGTGGTCCGGCTCCCGGAAGAAATCGGTCTTGTTGGTGGTGACCATGTCGAGCATGTGCACCAGTTCCTGCTCCATCCCGTGGGGGTCGAAGAGGTACTCGCAGTAGTCGGAAAAGCTGTGCATCCCCAGGGCACGGAGCCTTTTCTGGAGGCGGGCCTCCAGCATGGTCCGCTTCACATCGGGCATCTTGATTCCGCAGGTGTCGTAGATGAATCGGCTCAGCCGGTTGAAGTCCTTGGTGGAAAGGGTTGCCGGTCGGTCGATCAGCGTGCCGGTTTCGGCCATTGAATTCACTCCGGATTGCATGAAATCTCCATCAGGCCGCTTCGGCCTCTACCGATTGCACGAGTTGGGGGACATCGAGGATCAGGGCCACCGAGCCGTCGCCGAGGATGGTGGCGCCGGAGATCCCTTCCACGTTCTTGTAGGCCCGGCCGAGCGACTTGATGACCGTCTGGTGCTCGCCGATCACGTTGTCCACCACGAAGCCTACGCGGGTGCCGTTGACCTGGGTGATGACGATCTGCTCGATGTCGGGCGGATTCCCCGCCACCTGGAAGCGCTCCCGGAGGGGGATGTAGGGTACCAGAGTTTCGCGCACGTGGGCAAGGTTTCTTCCGTGGGAGCGGGCCACGTCCTCGCGGGTGAGCTCCACGCACTCGTCCACCATGGCGAGCGGGATCATGAAGGAGTCGTCGCCGATCTTCACGAGGAGGCTCTCGATGATGGCCAGGGTGAGCGGGATGCGGACCGTGATGGTGGTCCCCTCCCCGGCCACGCTGGTGATGTCGATACTCCCCCGCAACGCCTCGATCGCCTTCTTGACCACGTCCATGCCGACCCCGCGGCCGGAGACCGAGGAGATCTTCTTGGCGGTGGAGAAGCCGGGGGCGAAGATCAGGTTGAAGAGTTCCTTTTCGGTGAGCTCGGCGGTGGCCGGGATGACCCCCTTCTCGATGGCCTTCGCGCGGATCGCCTCCTTGTCGAGGCCGGCCCCGTCGTCGGTGATGGTGATGAGGACGCTGTCGCCGGAGTGGACCGCGGCGAGATGGACCGTCCCCTGGCGGGGCTTGCCGGCCGCCTCCCGGACCTGGGGGAGCTCGATGCCGTGGTCGAGGCTGTTGCGGATCAGGTGCACCATCGGGTCGTTGAGCTTCTCGATGACGGTCTTGTCGAGCTCGGTCTCGGCCCCGTCGGTGGTCATCTCGATCTCCTTGCCAAGCTCCGAGGAGAGGTCGCGGACCAGCCGCTTGAACTTCGAGAAGGTCGAGCCGATGGGGAGCATCCTGATGTTGAGGGCGCTGTCCCGGAGCTCCCCGGTCAGCCGTTCCACCTCCTCGGCGATGGCGACCAGCTCGGCGTCCCCCCGTAAGGCCGCGGTCTGGGTGAGCCGCGCCTGGACGGTGACCAGCTCGCCCACCAGGTTGACCAGGACGTCGAGCCTCTCGGCGGGAACCCTGATGCTGGAGGCCGATTCCGCCTGCTGGGCCGCCTGGCGCACCTCCTTCACGTGCTGCTGCTCGACCAGGGCGCTCATGACGCTTTGCTGCTCGACGATCCCCTTGGAGACCGCCAGCTCGCCGAACCGCTTCTGCTCGCCCAGTACCGCGTTCATCTCCTCCCGGCTGATCTCGCCGCGCTCGAGGAGGATCTCGCCGAGCTTCTTGTAGTCGGCGTTGTCGGCATCGGGGCCGTAGTCGGCGATCTTGTCGATCTTCACCTCGCAGTCGTCCTCCACGAAGATGAAGACGTCCTTGATGGCATCCTCTCCCCGGTTGGTGGTGAGGATGATGTCCCAAAAGACGTAGCACCCCTCCGGATCGATCTCCTCCAGGGTGGGGAAGCCTCCCGTGTGGGCCACCACGTTGCACGGCCCGAGATCCCTGAGCTCGGCCAGCAGCGTCAGCGGGTTCGAGCCGCAGGTGAAGAGGTGATGCCCGGGGATGAAACGGATCCGGTAGGTGGCGTCGCTCGCCACCGCAACGGGCACCGGCTCGGCGCTCGCCTCGACCGGGGCCTCGGGGGGCGCCTCGCCGGCCAGCTCCCTGAGCCCCGAGATGATCCGGAAACTCGCGTCGATGTCCCCTCCGTTGCCGAGATCGGAGCCGTCCAGCATGGACTTGATCAGGTCACGGGCCTGGAGGGTGAGGTTGACCAGCTTCTTGGTCACCTGGAGCTTGCCGTTTCGCACCATGTCGAAGATGGTCTCCACCTCGTGGGTGAAGGCCGCGATGTCGTCGAAGCCGAACATGGCCCCGGACCCCTTGATGGTGTGCATGGCCCTGAAGACCCTGCCGATCAGCTCCTCGTCTTCGGGCCTCTCTTCGAGCTCCAAAAGGGAACTCTCCAGCTCCGAGAGGAGCTCGTAGGCCTCTTCCTTGAACGCCTGTCGATGAACGTCGATCATCCGAGCACCTTTTTAACAACCGCCATGAGTTGTTCGGGTTTGAAAGGCTTGACGATCCAGCCGGTGGCGCCGGCGGCCTTTCCTTCCTGTTTCCGGGATTCCTGGGATTCCGTGGTCAGCATGACGATCGGGATGAATTTGCAGCTGGCGAGCCCGCGGGCCCCCTTGATCAGCCCGATGCCGTCCAGGTTGGGCATGTTGAGGTCGGTGATCAGCATGTCAACCTTGGTGGTCGAGAGCTTCTGCAAGGCATCCTTTCCGTCCACGGCCTCGACCACCTCGTAGCCACCTTGCTTAAGCGTGAAGCTCACCATCTGCCGCACGCTCGCGGAATCGTCTGCCGTCATGATTACCTTTGCCATCAGTGCGCTCCTCCCACCCAGATACAACTGCTGTTATTGTCACGGGGACATCCGATGTGCCGCTCGAAGCCGGCCTCGGAAGCCACCCGGGTGTACACCTCGTTCTGGTCGACGATCTTGAAGCCCTTCCCCACCAGCAGGGCGCTGTGATGGGCCGAGCAGAGGAGCTGCAGCCCGGTGAGGTCCATCTCGGTGACCTCGTTGAGGTTCAACTGCAGCGTCTTGGGCGCCGCGGCGAGGGCGTCGATGAGCGCCTCGCGAAACCTGGCGGCCTCGGCGATGTGCAGTCCTCCGGAGACCTTCAGCTCCTCGATGCCATCCTTCTTGGGGTGCTTTACCCGCTTCAGGGTCAGTTCATCCATGGTATTCCTCGCATCTGACTAGAATAGTTCAACGTTGTCGCCCAGCCCGTCGTCGCCACCTGCCGAAGCCGGCTCGGGCGAGGCCGGTGCTTGATCGACGAGTGATTGGTGGATGTGCCGCTCGCTTTGCATGGTGTAGCGCTCGGCCAGGGCCTCCAGGCTCACCTGGCCGGTCCCCGGGGCGATCCGGCGGGCCTCGCGGATCACCTCGCCAAGCTTCTGGACCGCCCGGTCGAGGACCTGGGTGACCTTGTGGTGGACCGTGAAGCCGGAGGTCACCTGCTCGATCTCGTCGCACAGGAGGGCGGCCTGGCTGTCCATGCCGGCCAGCGAGCCGCGCAGGGTCTCGTTCACCTCGCTCAAGACCCCCACCAGGGTGTTGAGGGTGGTGACCATCCCCTCCACCTCCATGTCGAGCCCGCAGGCCTCCTGGCTGAGGCGCTCGGTGACCGCGATGATCGACTGCAGGACCTCGGAAACCGCGCCGGTCTGGTTGATGGCGTCGATGGAGAGCCGTTGGATCGCTTCCGCCAGCACCCCCAGGGCAGCCCCCTCGTCGCCGGTGTAGGCGGACTTGATCTGAGCGTTCAGGGCGATCAGCTTGATCTCCTCGCCGATGGTCTCGATGTCCCCCACGAAGGAGGCGATCTCCTGGATGGTGTCGGCCACCGAGGTCATCGCGTTGCAGAGGCTCCGCTTGGCCTGGGCGCTCTCCAAAAGCGCCTCGTTGACCACCGACATGTCGCCGGCCATCCCCTTGAAGAAGCTCCCCCCCGCCTGGTCGGCCGCCCCCGCGAGCCCGCTGATCTCGGCCGAGAGGGTCCCCTGCTTGCGGGCGATATCCTGCAAGGTGCCGATGATGGTGTTGGCGGCCTGGTCGAGCGATGAGGAGGCGTGCTTTAACTGGGCGCTTTGCAGCTCGCAGATGCAGGCCGCGTCGTCGGCGCCCGCCAGCCCGCTTTGCACCCCGCTGCGCAGGTCGCCGAGCGCCTGCTCCACGTGCTCTATCTGCTGGCGCACGATGTCGTGGGCCTGCATGGACATGACCACCTCGCCGATCCCCCGGGAGACCTCTTCCGATATGGCGGATACCCCGGCGACGGAGTTCGAGCAGCGGGAGTTGATGGCGGTCAGCGTGTCGAGGCACGACCGGGTCTTCTTGACGATGGCGAGGACCCGGTCGTGCTGGTGGGCACCGGAGCTCAAGACCCCCTTCAGGGTCTCCCCGATGGCCAGCGAAAGGTCGTCCTTTCTCCGGATGATATCCGCCGCCCGTTCGTTCACCTGTACCGAGAGGTGGCCGACGTCGCTCGCCAGGGTATCGAACCCGGCGGCGCTCTGGCCAAGCCGCGCGCTTTCGATCTTCGTCGAGATGCCGAGCATCCTCAGCACCTTGTTGACCTTCTTGAACCCGGAGAGCGGGGTGGCCACCTGCTCCAGCAGGGTCAGGATCTCCCGCAGGGTGTCGGAGCTCGCCCCGATCTCCTCCCCGGCCCGGTTGACGTAGCGTTCCATCTCGTCGAGGGCCCGGCCGAGCTCGGCCATCGAGTTGGTGACCTTGCCACCGGCGACTTCCTCCACCACGCCGGTGGCCAGCTTGGAGATGCCGGTCCCCTGTTGGTAGATGTCCTGCAGCCGCGCCCCGATCGCCAGGAATTCGTCCTCGGTGCTGCGGGAGATGACCCCGAGTTCCTCGACGACCCCCGCCAGCACCTGCGCCCATTGAACGGCCAGTCCGGCGGCTTCCCGTCCGGGGGCCGTGGTCACAAAATCCTCGTTTAGAGCAGCTGTCATCCCATTATCCTTTTAGCCGTGCTGGCGGTGAGGCGGTGGTATCTTTATGAGAGTTATGGAGTTACTGTCTTAATCTATCGACCCGGGCAGTGAATTCTTGAATACATTTTTGAAGAGGTTGGCGGGGAAGTCGGCTGGGGGAAGTCGGGCGGGAAAAAAAGCCAAAGCCCCGCGGGGCGGGGCTTTGGAAAGAAACCGTGGGACCAAGGGGTTAGCGGCGGACGAAGATCTCGCGGGCCATGGCCGAATCGATGGCGAACTCCGAGAAGCCGACCCTGAAGATGTAGGAGGGGAACGACTGCAAAAGGGAGATGCGGTTTCCCGGCAACACCCCCATGGCCATGAGCTTCTGCATCTTCTTGCTGTCCTCGGTCTGGATGTAGGCGATGTCCCCCTCCTCCCCGGAGTTGAGCTCGGTGAGCGGCACCACGCCGAGGTCGCCGCTTTTCTTCGCCTCCTCGCAGCAGTCGCCGGCCGGGATCGGTTTCCCGTGCGGGCAGGTGGAGGGGTGGTTGAGCATGGTGCAGACCTTGGTGTCGACCCCCTCGTTGAGGAGGTGCTCGAACTGGCAGGCCTTGATGTCGCCGCTTTCGCCGCGGATGTTGAGGACGTCCATCATGAGGCGCTCGGCAAGCCGGTGCCGCCTGATGGTCTTTCTCCCCTCTTCGCGACCCTCGGGGCGGAAGTAGATCCTCCCCCCCTTGATCTCCACGAAGGCCTGGGAGGAGAGCTCCTGGTAGGCGGGGTCGGAGGGAGCGAACTCCATCTGGTCGAGTTCGGCGTAGCCGCGTCCGTTCTCTTCAGACTCGATCCAGAGGGCTTCCAGGATCTCTTCGGCCTTGTCACTGAGCTTCATATACATCTCCTTTTTCCGGCTCCCGGGGGAACCTGTTTCCCGTAAGGGGTTGATCGTAATCGTGGTATCGGTATCGTCGGCGGGCGAAAGGGTTCGCACCTGGCCAATTTTCATCGTCCAAGCAGTCTCTTTATCCCCTTTACCAGGGCCGGTTCGGGAGGATTCTCGTAGTTGCAGCGGGGGCACTTGATCATCTTGCAACCGCCCGACATCGGGCAATTCTTGCACCCGACGTTGCCCTGCTCCTCGGCGAACTCGTGCCCGCAAAACCCGCACCGGATGAGGTTACTATCTGCCGCCATCTGCTTTCTTCCTTTTTACCGCTAAAGTTTACAACGTGCGGTGCCAATTGCTAATGAACGTGCGTCCCCTACAGGATCGAGGTGAAAAGGAGGAAGCGGTTCAGCATCCAGCCGCTGCCAAAGGCCAGGGTGGAGACGAAGAGGCCGATGGCGATGGCCGTCTTCCAGCCGCGCTCTTTCTTCATGATGAGAAACTGCGCCACGCAGGGGATGAAGAGGGTCAGGGTGACCGCGGCGACCGTCAGCTGCCGCGGGTTGAGAAGGCCGTGGCTTTGCAGGTCGTAGAGGCCGGCGGCGCCGTAGTCGCGGCGGAAGAAGCCGAAGATGAAGGCGACCGCGACCTCCTTGGGGAGCCCCAGGGCGGCCATCACCGGGCTCAAGCCCCTCACCATGGTCTCGAAGAAGTTGGTGATCTTGCCAAGCCACAAGAGCACCGAGGCCAGGATGAAGAGCGGGAGGATCTCCATGAAGTACCACTGCATCCTCGTGTAGGTCTTGGTCAGCACGTTGGAGAGCTGGGGAAGCCGCATGGGGGGGATCTCCATGTAGAACATGGGGGTCTCGCCCGGGAGGACCTTGGCGGCCAGAAGACCTATGAAGAGGAAGATGACGAGGAGGCAGACGGCCCAGACGAGGAGCGCCCCCGGCGCCTTGGAGAGGAGGGCCAGGATGACGCCTAACTGCGCCGAGCAGGGGATGGCGAGGGCCAGGAGCAAGGTGGCGATCACCCGCTCCCGCACGGTCTCCAGGGTCCTGGTCACCATGGTGGCCATGGTGTCGCAGCCGAAACCGAGCACCATCGGGATGACGGCGCGGCCGGTGAGCCCGAGGGTCTTGAAGAGGCGGTCGACCAAGAGGGCCAGCCGCGGGAAATAGCCGCTATCCTCGAGCATGGAGAAGAAGAGGAAGAAGGTGGCCACGATGGGGAGGATGATGCCGACCGCGTAGCGGATGCCCAGCGTGATGATCCCGTACTCGCCGATGAAGAGTTCCTGGATCATCTCCCAGGGGACGAAATGCCTGACGACCCCGGTGATCCACGGGTTGAAGAACTCCTTGAAACCCTTCTCCTCGAGGAGGTCCACCAGGGTGCCTGCCCCGAAGTCCCCCACGAACTTGTACAGGCCGAAGTAGAGGACGAGCAGCAGGAGGGGGACCCCGGTGGCCGGGCGCACGGTGAGCCGCGAGATCTTCTCGGCCAGGGTCACCACCCGTTTGGCCGGTGCCTTGAAGGCCCCGTCGAGCACCCCCTTCACCACCCTTTTTCTCTCCATGGAGAGGTCGAGATGGAGCGATTCCCTCCGCTCGAAGCGCTTCTCCTTCACGACCGCATCGATCGCGGGATAGCCCTCCCCCTCCGCCACCCGCACCAGCTCGGCCACCTCCTTGTCCCCCTGCAAAAGCAGGATGGAGATCGCCTTACTGGAGAGCATGTACTCCCCCTTCAAAAGCCCGGAGATCTGGGCGAGGTCCCCCTCCAGCGACTTCGAGTAGCTGAAGCGGCAGACAGCCGCGGCGCTCCCCTTGGAGACCGCCTCCCGGATCTCGGGGAGACCGACCTTCTTGGCGGTGGCCGCCCCGATGACCGGGATGCCGAGCCGCTCGGAGAGGAGCGCGATGTCGATCTCGAGCCCCATGCGGGCGGCCTCGTCCATGATGTTGACCACCAGCACCACCGGGAGCTCGGCCTCGATGAGCTGCAGGGTCATGGGGAGCATCCGCTCCAGGTTGCGGGCGTCGAGCACGTGGAGCACCAGGTAGGGGCGCTCGTTGAGGAGGATCTCCCGGGCCACCCTCTCCTCTTCGGTGATGGGGAGCACCGAGTACATCCCCGGGGTGTCGATGATTTCGAACTGCTCGCCGTTGACGACCGTATTGCCGCGGCTCACCTCCACCGAGGTGCCGGGATAGTTGGAAACCGTCACGTAGGCGCCGGTCAGGGCATTGAAGAGAACGCTTTTGCCGACGTTGGGGTTGCCGACCAGGGCGACCTTACGGGCACCGCTGGAGGCGACGGAAGGAGTTTCGTGACAGGAACCTTTTTTCTTGAATAAAGCCATGATTGCGACGACCCCTCTGCTTGTTTGTCTTGCCGGCAGGTGAGAACCTGCTTATTATGCCAATGAAAATCACTTTCATCGGTCTCTCACAAAAAATCCCGGCGCTTGCCGCACCACGTTCGGTCGGCGGAAGGTCGGTGATGGGGATTGGGGCTTGGGAGATGGACCTGGGAAAACCGGAGGATCACTTCCTGCAGTTTACGCACAACCCGTACAACTCCAACCGGTGCCGTTCGATCAAAAAGCCGCGGCTGGCGGCGATTTCGGCCTGGAGCTTTTCGATGGTCTCGTTCTCGAACTCCTCGATGTTGCCGCACCTGGTGCAGACCAGGTGGTCGTGGTGCTCCCCCTCCCCCACGTGCTCGTAGCGGGTCTGGCCGTCGCCGAACTGCATCTCGCGTGCGATGCCGGCCTCGGCGAAAAGCTTCAACGTCCGGTAGACGGTGGCATACCCGATGTTGGAGTGCTTGGCCCGCAGTTTGAGGTAGAGCTCTTCGATGCTCAGGTGGCGGTCGCTGGAGAGGAAGCTGTCGAGGATGATATCCCGCTGCTTGGTCGACTTGAGCCCGCGCTGTGCGATGAAGTCAGCGAAGATCTTTTTCTTGGCTCGTTTCATGAGGGCTCCAAGTTGAAAGTGGATGTCAATATAGCCGCCACCAGCTCGGGTGTCAACCAATTTTTCGGCCACTGTCATAAATTCCAGGATTCACCTGAAAACCTCAGGAAAAGGTCCCCTCTTGACATCACTCTTTTGCCGGCAACGAAGGCGCCCCTACTTGCCGGAGGAGGCAGGGTGTGAGGCTTTGGGGGGAAGCCGGCTCGCGATGACTTCCTTGATCACGGCGGCCAGCGACGACAGCTGGTAGGGTTTCTGGATGAAGCCGGACAATCCCTCGCCGGCGAAATTCCCGATGACATCCTGCTTGTGGTAACCGCTGGAGACGATCACTTTGACATCGGGGTCGAGTTTTCGCAGCTCAAGGAAGCACTGCGCGCCGTCCATGTGCGGCATGGTCAGATCGAGGATCACCAGGGCGATGCCCGGTGTCTTCTTGAAGACACCGATCGCCTCCACTCCGTCCTTGGCGGTGACCGGAGTAAAGCCGAGTGTCCTCAGCATGTCGCTTCCAGTGGAAAGTACGGACTCCTCGTCGTCGACCAGCAAGACGGTACCTTCCGTCCGCCACATCTCAGCCTGCCCCGCTCGGTGCGGCTCTTCCGGATGCGTCTGTTTGCCGGTATTTCCAGCGGCAGGGAGCATTATCCTGAAGCTCGCCCCGTTCCCTGGTTCACTTGAGACCTCCATCCCCCCCCGGTGCCCTTTGACGATACCGTGCACCGCAGCCAGCCCCAAGCCGCGGCCGGTGAATTTGGTGCTGAAAAAGGGATCGAACAGTTTGTCCATGGCCTTCTGGTCGATACCGCAGCCGGTATCGGTCACCTCCAGGTAGACATACTCCCCCTTGCCGGGGGTATCCCGGTGCCAGATGACCCCATGGTTGGCATGGCTCCCCTGCGCCGTCCCCGTGGTGATGATGATCGCGCCGGCCCCGTTGTCAAGCGCCTCCGAGGCGTTCATCACCAGGTTTGTGACGGCCTGATTCATCTGCGCGGCGTCGATCTCCACCAGCGGCAAGGGGTCGTGCAGGTCGAGCCTCAAGGCGGCTTTCTTGGAGATGGAGGCCTTGAGCAGGGGCTCCAAATTTTTCAGCAACCGGTTCAGGTCGAGTTTCTGGAGGACGAATTTACCCCTCCCCGAATAGTCCAGCATCTGCTTGGCCAGTTCCGCGGCACGGGCCGCGGCCTGCTTGATCCTATGCAGATACAACGAGACCCGTGAATCCTCCTTGACCTCCAAAAGGGCCAGGTCCGTATTGCCGAAGATCGCCATCAGGATGTTGTTGAAGTCATGGGCGATGCCGCCTGCCAGCACACCCAGGCTCTCCAGTTTCTGCGCGTGAAGCAGTTGCATTTCGCGTCTTGCCGACTGCTTCCTCTCCGAAATATCACGGGTAATGCCGTGATAGCCTATGATGATGCCACGCGGGTCATGTTCCGGCACCCAGACCATTTCGGTCGAGATCAACCTGCCGTCTTGGCAAAGCTGAGGCAGTTCGAGGGTGAAGGACCCGGTCCGGGGGGCGAAACGTTCCTCCTCCTGCCGACGGCCGATCATCTCCTGGACCGCCGCCTGTCCCGCCTGGTTGGTCACCTCGAAGATCGTGGTTCCGATCACCTCGCCGGCCGGGTATCCGCGCAACCGCTCGTCCGCCGGGCTGATATAGGTGAACCGGCAGTCGCTGTCCAGTTTCCAGGCCACGTCGTCAACGTCCTCGGTCAGCAGGCGGTAATGGGCCTCGCTGGCGTAAATCAGCGACTCCCTCATCTTGCGTTCAGTGATGTCGAACAGGGCCAGCAGGCACCTCTCCCCGCCGGCCTCCACCGAGGCCTCGACGTGTGCCCAAAATGGGGATCGCCCCGCTCCCTGGATCTCAAGTTCGATCATCTCCTTGACACGGCTCGCGAATGCCTTGGCCAGGAAGCATTCGAACACGGGGCGCGCAATCTCGTGGACCAGATGTTTAAAGCGCAGGCCGATGATCCGGGAGCGCTCCCAGCCGAGGAGGTTCGTTCCGGCGAGGTTGACGCTTTGGATGTTCCCCGTCGCATCGAGCGTCAGGTAGCCTACCGGGGCAAATTCGTAGAGGTCGGTGTACTTCTGTAAAAGCGTCTGTGCCTCGTCCCTGGTCTGCCGCAGCTCCTCGTTCTGCATCTCCAGCTCGACCTGATGAACCCGCAGTTCATGGAGGAGTCTGCGCGGATCCTCCGGTTCCTGAGACGGCGGGAAGACGCCTTCCTCGGAGTCCAATCTCCCTTCCGCCAAGGTTCGCCGCTTGGCGTCTGCCGGAGGTATCCCTCCCGGCTGCTTCCTCCCTTTTCCCATCGCAATTCCCCTTTGGCAATTCTCAGTAATCCCCCCGGATCAGCGCCTCTCCTCTTCGCGCCAGCCGACCGCGCCGAAATGCGAATCCCCGGTAAAGGTGTAGACCAGGCTCACGGTGCCGTCGCTTTGGTGCCTTTTCACCTCTGAGCCGTACTGCGATGCCCGGATCGACTCGACGAACTGAAGTCCGAGGCCGTGGCGGCCGTAGACCCTGATGTTGAACCCGCTCTTGATGCGCACGATGGTCTCCGACCCCCCGTCGTTGTCCAAGGCATTGCTGGTATTGATGAAGCGCCCCGTGCCGACCACGTAGTAGCCGCGGGTCTCCAGATCCAGCGCCGCCCGGTCGCCGAAGAGTAGTCGCAGGGCCAATAGCGCCTGCGGGTCGACGCCGTAGTGGTAGTCACGGTCGCCCGAGGCTACCGGAGTCGCCCCCGCCGCGCCGAAGCCGACCCCTCCCAGAAGCGACCCCTGCAGCGCGATGGCGGGACCAACCCAGTACTGGCCGGTGGTCCCCAGCGACAGTGCCGTCGTCGAGACGCGGAAGGCGCTGGGTGAGAGGTAGTCGTAGCTCCCGTAGAGCCCCCAGACGCCGCGGTAGTCGTCACCCGAGTGGTAATCCCTGCCGTACAGAAGGCCGCGCAGCAGGACGTCGTTGACGGGATTGGAGGCCCTGGCCTGCCCGCTGATCTCGAAGTCGAAGTAGTCCAGGGGGCGCTGGTAGGTATAGCCGGGCTTGCCGGGGAGCCCGTAGGACATGGCGAAGTCGAAGTTCGCATTGAGCTGGGAAACGCTGTTGAAGCTGGAGCCCACCTGGAATCGCCAGGCGGTGGCCGGATTCCGGCTGGGAAATACCGGCTTGAAACGCTCGCCGAAGGCATAGCGGTTGAAGGCGGTAGGGGGGGAGATGATCGCGGCGCCGATCTCGTGCATGGTATCGGGGTGGGCACCGCCACCCTCCTCCAGCACCAGCCCCGCCATCCGGAACAGCGCCTCGCCCAAAAGGCTCCCGGCGTTGCCGGTGGTGATCATGTCGTTGATGGAGGGGCGGTCGGTCTCGCCGGCCATCTTCCAGAGGAAGCTCCCCACGTTGCTGTAGGCGAGCGACTCCCAAAACCCCAGCCCGGAGGAGCGCGCCAGCCCGTACATGGTGGCCCCCTGGTACGGATGGGCGAACTGGTTGACGTTGAAGGGGTCCTTATCGAACACCCATTCCTGCTTTCGCAGGTGATCCCAGGTGGTGGCGAAGGTGGAGCTGTACACCTTCTTCCCGTCCTCGGTCTGGTTCGGATAGACCACCCGGTCGTAGGCGTTCAGAAGGATCAGAAAGCCCGGCACCTCAAGGGCCGGGATGAGATAACTTTTGCCCGCCCCGGTTTCCCAGGAGTGGACCGTTCCCGCAGATGTTTCGGTCCGCGCCGGGTCCGCGCCGGGGCCGGCGGCAGCTACCGCTCCCGTTTCCGCAAGCCGGTCACGGCGCCAGTTGGACGGGGGGGCGTCTCCAGGGGGGGAAAGCGCGGCGGGCGGGGATGAGCCTACCGCTTGGGGATAGGCGGCGGGCGGGTCTGGCGGGGGCGCCGCCTGGCTTGACCGGCCGAAACCGGTAAGAAGCCGCAGGAGTGCAAAAACGGCGAGCATTTCAGCGATGGGCGACCTTGCGGCCCCGGGCGTCTTGCGCATGCACCCTCCAGCTTTGGTCAGTCGGTCCGCAAGGGTTTTGACAGCAACGAACGTGCCAGAGCCAATTTTGCCGGTCCGGCGTGGCACGGGGCGGCATCTGCACCCCCCCAAAAAAAAGGGGGCGTGTCGTATTTGGCGGCAGCCGCCGGTTACCGCCGTCAAGCTTGGCGTAACTGCCAAATGTGACGGCCTGCATTTTTTCCGATGGCCAGAAATATCATTCAGTGATAAATTCAGTATCAAAGTAAAAGTTTTCAATTTGGCAGCCTTAAGGTTCAGGACCGGATTGGTGCAGATCTGGATTGAAGCGCATTCCCGAATCTGTTACCGGGTGCCTCGACAGGAGAAGCACAAATGGTTATCGACAAAGCCCCGCCCCCTTTGACTGTCCCCGCAAAATCCAAACGGCCGGTAGCCAAGCGTATGAGTGACGGCGCCGATGCCACCAAGGAGGATATGACAAAGGAGGGCATGCTCAGGCTTGTCTGCCAGCTTGAAATCCACCAGATCGAACTGGAAACGCAAAACGATGAGCTTCGGCGCATTCAGCAGGACCTTGAAATCTCCCGCAACGACTTTACCGAGCTCTATGACTTTGCCCCGGTGGGTTACTTCACCTTCGACACCCAGGGGGTGATCCGGCAGGCGAACCTGGCCGGTGCGGAGCTTTTGGGGCTGGAGAGGCGGCTGCTGGTGGGAGCCCCCTTCACCCGCTTTATCGCCGGAGCCGAAGGGCGGGAATTTTTCGGCCGCTACCTGTCCGGCGTCGCGCAAAACCTGGCCCTGCAGCAGTGCGAGATCAGGCTCACCGGCAAAGACGGCTCGGACATTCACGCCCTGCTGCGCAGCGTAGCGATCGGCGGCCAAAGCGGCCAGGAGGGGGTTCCCCGCATCCTCTGCTCGGTGGTCGACGGCACGCTGGCCAAGCGGCTCAAGGAGAACCTGCAAAAGGCCCATCAGGCCCTGGAAACGACCGTATACGAGCGCACCCAGGAACTGGCCAAGGCAAACGCCCTGCTCACCCGGGAAATCGAGGAGCGCAAGGCGGTGGAACAGTCGCTGCAGCACGCCTACCAGGAAATCAAGGGGTTCAAGGAGCGGCTCCAGGCCGAGAACATCTACCTGCAGCAGGAGGTCGGCCGGCAGTTTAACTCCGGGGAGATCGTCGGCCAAAGCGAGGCCTTGGCCCGGGTAACGCAGCAGATCGAACAGGTGGCGCCCATGAACGCGACGGTGCTCCTAATGGGTGAGACCGGCACGGGGAAGGGAATAGTGGCGCGGGCCATCCACGCGAGTTCCCCCCGCAGGGAACGTCCCATGATGACGGTCAATTGCACTACCCTGCCGGCGACCCTGGTGGAAAGCGAACTCTTCGGCAGGGAAAAGGGGGCCTTCACCGGGGCTTTCGCCCGCCAGGTTGGACGGTTCGAGTTGGCCGACGGCTCCACCGTCTTCCTCGACGAGATCGGCGAACTGCCGCTGGCGCTGCAATGCAAACTGCTGCGGGTCCTCCAGGACGGGGAGTTCGAGCGGCTGGGGGGCAACCGCACCCTGAAGACCGACGTCCGCATCATCGCCGCCAGCAACCGGAATCTGAAACAGGAGGTTCGGGATGGGAGGTTCCGCGAGGACCTGTACTACCGGCTGAACGTCTTCCCCATCACCATGCCGCCGCTTAGAGAGCGCACCGAGGACATCCCGCTGCTGGTCCAACATTTTCTCGCCAAATTCAACCAGAAGATGGGGAAGAAAATCGCCACTGTCGCCAGGGAGACCCTGGACGCACTGCGGGAATACCACTGGCCCGGCAACGTGAGGGAGTTGGAGAGCGTCGTAGAGCGCGCGGTCATTACCAGCCCCGGGAGCACGCTGGTGATTTCCGACTCGTTCGACAGCCTCCCGAAGGCCGAGAGCGCCGCCGGGTCGGCGGTGCAGCATGTTGAAGGAGGGAGGGAGGGGGTCAAGGCCCTCGCCGAACTGGAACGCGATCACATCCTGGGCGTTCTGCAGAAAACCGGCTGGCGCATCGAGGGGAAAAACGGCGCGGCCGGGATGCTGGGGATCAACGCCAGCACCCTGCGCGCCCGCATGCGCAAATTTGGCATCGTCCGCAGCTAGGAAACCTCTTCCGGCTTTTTCCATAACCGGCGGCCACATCCTTTTTCAATCCCGCAGGATATCCGAAGCGAGGCACACCTTCACGACGTGGGGATCGAAGTGGGTTCCCGCCAGCGTGCGCAGGTGTTCGCGCACCTTCTTCAACGGCCAGGAGCGGCGGTAGTGCCGGTCGCTCCTCAGTGCATCCCAGACGTCAACCACCGCAAAGATCCGTGCCGACAGCGGGATCTGCTCCCCCTTCAGGCCGAGCGGGTAGCCGGACCCGTCCCACTTCTCATGGTGCGAACAGGGGATGTCGAGCGCGGATCGGAGGTAGCGGATAGGGGCGAGCATCTCGTAGGCGAATACCGGGTGCTTTTTCATGACGGCCCATTCGGTCTCGATCAACTTGCTTTCCTTGAGCAGGATGCCGTCCTGCGCGGCCTCGAAGAGCCTTCGATAACGGAGCTCGGAAAGCCTGAGCGACCGCGCAAGCGCGCTTTCCTCCGTTTCGGCCGCGGGCTGCGCCTGCTTGGCTTTGACGTTGCGCGCCATGCCCCCCCCCTCAGTACTCCTTGAGGTTACTGAACTCCCCCCAGGCCAGGAAGGTCTTGGGCGACTCGACGAAGGCGTAGATGTTCTCCACGATGCTCAGGTGCTTGCGCTCCTCCCGCGCTATTTCGAGCAGCACCTGGCGGGCGTCCTCGTCCTCGGTCCGGGCGGCCAGTTCCTCGTAGAACCGCACCCCCCTCTCCTCCTGCCCCACCACCAACCGGTAGGCATCGGGGTCGCTATGCAGCTGGGCGACCAGGCCGCGCTTTTCCAGGAGCGGTTTGAAGAGGCACTCCGCCTGGTCCAACGCCGTGAACCGGAGCTTATGGGGGGCGGCGTGGCTCCCCTTCACCCGCACCAAGGCGTCGTGATGCTCCTGCTCGGCCTGCGCCAGCATGGAGAACAGATTCTTCAGCTCCTCATTGGCGGCGTTGGACGCCAGTTCCAGGTAGTACCCCCTGGCTTCCTTTTCCATCTTGATGGCACAATCGAAAACGTCCATAAGGTCATCCCCTCTCTTGGCTGGCGGCACCGCTGGTATCTTTGCCGCATCGCCGGGCCGGTCCATCACGAGCTCCCGTGGCATGGACGGTGTATCGTCCACGTCACATTTCGCACTTCTGCCGAATACGACGGCCATTCGTGCGGGCACCGGAGCTTACCGGTCGCCCATGCACGGCCTCCGGATGCCGTATTTGCGCATCCGGGCCCTGAGCGTGCCGGGGTTTACCCCCAGGACACCGGAGGCCCCTTCATCCCCCTCGATGCGCCAGCCGGTAATCTGCAGCACGCGGAGGATATGGTAGCGTTCCATTTCGGCCAGGGTGTCGATCTCTTCCCGCGTCCCCCCCCCACCTGACCCTGCCGCGCCGCCCGGCAGAAAAGGAAAGCGCAGCTCGCCCCCTTGGCTGGTGATGAGTGCCAGCTCGACGGCCCTCTCCAGCTCCCGGACGTTGCCGCTCCAAGGGCACTTCTTGAGCGCGTTCAGGGTGGCATCGGGAACGGTAGCGACCTTGCCGCCGGAGTATTTGGTGTATTTGGCGAGGAAATGCTCGACCAGCAGCGGGATGTCTTCCGTGCGCTCCCTAAGCGGCGGGAGGGTGAGGGAGAAGATCGCCAGCCGGCTGAGAAGCTCCTCCCGGAACCTTCCGAGCCGGACCTCCTGCTCCAGGTCCCGGGAACTCGCGGCGATGACCCGCACGTCGACCTTGAGGGCCGCCGTCCCCCCCAGCCGCTCCAGTTCCCCGTCCTTTAGCAGCCGGAGCAGCTTCCCCTGCTGTTCCCATGAGAGCTCCTCGATCGCCTCCAGCAAGACGGTGCCCGCGTCCGCCATCTCCAGGCGTCCGATCTCCGTGCTCCCGGGGCAGGCCCACCCCCCCGACTCCCAACCGAAAAGCTCGCTTTCCACCAGGTTGGCCGGCATGGTTGCCAGGTCTACCACAACCAGTGGGCGATTCCAGCGGGCGCTTTTGCCATGAATGGCGCGTGCCGCCAATCCCTTGCCGGTCCCCGCCTCGCCGCGCAACAAGACGGGCGCCTGCAGCGCAGCTACCTGCTCGATCCCGGCCATGACCGCCGCCATGGCGCTTCCCCCCCCTATCAGCTCGTAGAAGTTGTGCGACTGTGCTATCTCCTGCTGCAGCAGGAGATTGTCGGCGAGCAGGCGCCCCTTTACGGCCTTGAGGTCCGCATAGGCGCTCCGCAGCGACCCCTCCGCCCTCCTGTGCTCGTCGATCTGCTCCCGGAGATGCAGGTTCGCCCGGGACAGCTCGTCCAGGAGCCTGCTGACCTCAGGCTCCCCCCCCCCTTTTTGGTTGCTCCGCTCCCCATCCGCCCGTTCGCGTGCCGCATCGGCAGGCGCAGACCTCTCTCTGCTGCAATCGATGATTTCCATGGCGCACCCTCTCTGTGGCGTTCGGGCAACGGCCTTTCCCCGGCAATGACCGTCCGGAAGGCCACCTTCGGCGTCCGGTTCGGGCAACCTGGCGCGTAACTGTCTCGTTTCCCCCTATTGAACAGCAAGGCACGTGCCGAAAGAGGCGGGCAGGAACTCGGGGGCAACAGCTCCCATGTGTAGCCGCCAATTAAAAAGAAATCCGATCCGGCGAGGCGGAAATCCGCCGGGAAAACCGTCATTGATGACGTAACCGTCACATATGGCGGGCGTTTAGCCACGGCTTCGTTTCAGGCGAAGCCCCCGGGGGGACGGAACCCGCACCACTCTCTTGGCATGCTAGTTGTAGCGCCTCCGTTGCCGGTCCCCCCGGCTGCGCTACCAGCGCCGAAGCCCATCGGCGGACAAGGAGTTACCTATGCGTAAGGCTCGTCACGGATTCATGGCGCTTGGATTGCTGCTCTGTCTAGCAACCTCGGCCCCGGCCGGGATAAGCATCGGCATCAGCCTCCCCAGCGTGAGCATCGGGATCAACCTCCCGCTGTTCCCGGAACTGGCACCGGTACCGGGCTATCCCGTCTACTACGCCCCCCGGGTGGACGGGAACTATTTCTTCTACGATGGCCTGTACTGGGTCTACTGGAACGACAACTGGTACGCCAGCTCCTGGTACAACGGCCCCTGGGGATACGTAGACCCGGCCGTGGTACCGCTTTTCGTGCTCCGTATCCCGGTGGGCTATTACCGCCGGCCCCCTGCGTACTTTGGCGGGTGGCAACGGAACGCGCCCCCCCGCTGGGGCGAGCACTGGGGCCGTGGCTGGGAACAGCGGCGCAGCGGCTGGGACCGCTGGAAACGGGGCTCGGCACCCGCCCGCGCGCCGCTTCCGGTCTACCAGCGCCGCTACGCCGGAGCCGCGTATCCTAAGCCGGAGCAGCAAAAAACGCTGCGTAGACAGCAGTACCGGTACCAGCCCCGCGACAAGGTGGTCCGTGAACATCTCAAACAGGTGGACCAGAAACCGCCGGGATCCCGGGCGGCGAAACCGGAAACTCCGCGGGCCGGGGCTCCGCAGCGGGATAACCGGCGGCAAACGCCGCAAACTCACCCCGCCAGACAGCAAAAACAGCCCCCAGCCCAACAGCGCCAGGGTACCGCGCCCTCCCCTGCTTCCCAGCCCCAGCGTCGCGGGAACGAGCCAGGGCAGCGGCCGGCACCGGTCCCATCCCAGCCCCGGCAGCAAGTGCAGCCGGCCCCGGTGCAGAGAGCGCAGCCGGCCCCGGCGCAGCACCAACAGCATGCACCGCAAGCCGCGCCGCACCAGCAGCGGGGTGCCGGGGAGGCGCCGGAGCGGGGTCACGGCGGACAGGGACAAGAGCAGCATCGGGATGAAGGACGGGGGCGGTAAGAGTGCGCCCGGGTCTCCCGCTGGGATGCACCGGGCACCAGCGGAGGAAACCGACATGCGTGCTGCCACCCTTGCCATCGTTTCAGTTCTGGTTGCCTGGCCGGCCTTTGCAGGGGAAATAGCCCTTCTCGGAGGATACGGGTGGACCGATAAACCGCGGGAGAAAACCTACGCCTGGCAGACCCAGTACATGGAGGGGCTGGGCAATCACCTCGCGTACAGCCTCTCCTACGTCAACCAGGGGCACTTCATCGAGCACCACCGCGACGGCTATGCCGCGAGCCTTTGGGGAAGGACCAACCTGGTGGGCAAACGACTCTCGCTCGGGGTCGGCGTGGGCCCCCTGTTCTATTTCGACACCATCAAGATCGAAGGTGCGCCCTCCCGCGACTATCACGGCTGGGGAACCATCACCAGCCTGGCCGCCACCTGGTACACCGAACACCGTCTCTTCTACCAGTTGCAGGGGTACTGGATCAGGGGGGACAAGAGCTTCGACACCCTGTCGGTCCTGGCGGGCCTGGGGTACCAGCTCGACGCCCCGCCCGTTCCGGGACCGGACGTGAAAGGGACCCACCAGAGCGAAAACACCACCGACAACGAACTGACCCTGCTGGGGGGCGAAACGGTGGTAAACATCTCCGGCCCCGGCAAATCGGCCGCCGTCCAACTCGAATACCGGCGCGGCGTCTGGCGCTATCTCGAGGTGACGGCCGGCGCCCTCTACGAGGGGAAAAGCGACCTGATAGACCGCTACGGCCTCACCGCCCAGCTCTGGCTGGACAAACGCTTCCTGGACGACGCCATCTCCCTGGGAGCGGGCTTCGGGGGGTACTTCGCCATCGACGAGCGCAGAGGCGGCAGCGCAGGGGGGCGTAACGCCTTCGTCTCCAAGATCGCCTCGATCTCGGGGAGCCTTAGGTTAAGCGAGCGCTTCGTCTTCCGCGCCACCTTCGACCGGGTGATCACCAGCTACGACCGCGACACCGACATTTTCCTGGGGGGGATAGGCTACCGGTTCTAAAGCTCCCGGACGCCATGCCGCGCGCCGGCGCTGCTATTCCGCCCGGCCGGTCTCTATCTCGCGCTTTTCGTGGTAGAGGAAACGGACCATGTAGTACTCGAAGGGGTAGCCGCTCTCGAAATAGCGGAAACTCTGCTACATCCGCAGGTTGAAACGCTCCCACGGGTCCGCCACCTCGGCGAAGCGCTGGTCCCGGAACTCCTCTATCGTGTGCCGCGGTTGCACCTCCGCCCGGCTGTCCCGCCGGGCCGTGGCGCAACCGCCCAGGAAGAGCGCGAGCGCCAGCCAGAGTATCGGGCGAAGGCAGAAGGTAGTCATGGCGACAGCTCCTTATCCTGGAAGAAGGCGATCATATAGGCGAGATTCTCCCGGTATTCCAGGTTGCCGAGATGCCCGCCGCGCGGGTAGACCTTGATCCGCTCCCCGAACAGCGCTCGCAGGTAGTCGAGTTCCCCCTTGGTCAGGATGAAATCGTTTTCGTTGGTCATCACGCCGAATTTTGTGGAGGACTTCAGGTATCCCTCTATGCTCTTTAGGCTCAGGGAATCGATGAACGCCTGCCTTCTCAGTCCCGGCCGACTCTTCTGAAAGAAGGGGTAAAAGTACTCATTGAAGTAGTCGAAGTAGCTAAGGTGGGTGGAGACCAGGAAATAGTCGACCAGGGAATCGGTGGGCCGCAACACCCGGTTCTTGGGAACCACGTACCCGCTGTTGGTCATCACGTCGGAGGCGAAGATCATACCGGCGAGGTTGATGCGGAAGGTAAGGCCGATCAGCCCGGCGGTTTCCTCCTGTGAGAAGAGCTTTTCCGCGTAGATGGAATAGAGGAAATCGTCGTTGATGGCGACGAAATTGCCGTAGCCGTAGAATTCGCTAAGGCGGGAAAGCATCCTGTTGAAGAAGATCCCCTGCTTCTTCCCCCCGCCGGGGATCTGCCTCAGCATCTCCTCTATCCTGCCCACCGAACTGTAGAGGCTGACCGCCGGGTTGATCATGAGGACCCTGCGGAAGTTGAAGAGCCGGCGCTCCTCGTCGAGTTTGGCCACGAAGGCGGCCTGGGTGCCACCCAGGCTGTACCCGCCCAGCAGAAAGGAGGAGACCTCGATGCTGCCGGAGATCTCGCGCCAGACGGCCGCCATCACCCGGTAGAGGTCCGCCGCGTCCTCGGCCGGGTCTCCGGGAACGCAGCTTTGCGAGGCGGAGATGATGAAATTCGCGTGGGAGGGGGACGGCAGCGTGACGACGTGGAAGCCCGCCTGGTAGAGCGCTTTCATCATGGTCAAAAGCTTTCCCGCCCGGTCGCCGGCGCCGGCACCGGCGATCAGGAACACCAGGGGCGCCTTCTTGTTTTGGTAGGCGAAGGTGCAGCGCACTCCCCGGTCGTAGTAGAAAACCGGAGGTTTCCGCCGGTCCGGCAGCACCTCGAGCACGAGTTGCCTGCTGCGCACCTTGGTGGGCAGGGGGGGGACGAGGGAGGCCGGAGTTCCCAGGATGGTGACTTCGTAGGCACCCGGGATCGGGTACCCGTAGCCGCCGTCGGCCGCCAGTCCTGGGAGTGGGAACAGCAACAGCCAGCATGCGGACAAAAGCCACCGGTACATAGACGCCCCTCGGTCATTGTTGCTGCCTGGTGAATTGGGTTGCCGGCTGCGGTCGAGGTGAGGGAAGCCGGCATGCTGTCAAGCTAGCGGCGCCCGCCCCCATCGCGATGCCCCCCATCGTGATGCCCCTCGTCATGGTACCCTCCGCCACGCCCGCCACCACCCTCGTAGCCCCAATAGGGCCAAATGCAGCCGGATAACGTCAGGGCTGCCATGATTAAAACCAGAGCCGATACGATCGAAGATTTTTTCATTGCACGCTCCTTTCTTCTTTTTGCTCGCGGCGTGCCCTACCGCCCAGTTTCCTGGACCGCACCTGATTCCTCCGCACCCGGCACGGGTGGCCGGAGGATCCGGAGGACCCCAAAATACGACAGCAGGTTGCGTGCCATTGGCCTGCCGCCACTGCCGCAGGGGCAACGGCGAGAATCCCTTCCGGAAATGGGCGAAGCAGAGTAAGGCAGTGGCGCTCAGCGGCCGGCAGGGTCCATCACCCATGGCGAAACTGCCATATTTGACGGGAGACGAGGGGGCCGTGATGGTGCCAGGCGGGGAGTGAGGAGCGAGGAAGGTAGGACCATGCGTCGCGGCCAGGGGGGGGGCGCCCCGTGCCGGGCTAATAATTTTGGCGCATTCATTTAAATGCTGCTATATTTGCGCTTATGAAAAAACCGACAGCACGGACGGATGGACAAAACGGAGAAGATTCCCGCCCCAAAGAGGCGTCGTTGCGGCAGAAGGCCCCCTTTCCCATTGTCGGCATCGGCGCCTCGGCCGGCGGGTTGGAGGCGCTGGAGCAGTTTCTGGGGCGGGTCCCGAGGAACTCCGGCATGGCCTTCGTCATCATCCAGCATCTGGACCCTACCCACAAGGGGATCATGCCCGAACTGCTGCAGCGCACCACCGCCATGCCAGTCTCCCAGGCCAGGGACCGGACCCGCGTCAAGCCCAACTGCGTCTACGTAATCCCCCCCAATAAGGACATGTCCATCCTTCACGGGGTGCTGCACCTGTTCGAGCCAACCGCCCCACGCGGCCTCAGGCTCCCCATCGATCTGTTTCTGCGCTCCCTGGCCGAGGACCGCCAGGAATACGGTATCGGAGTCATCCTCTCCGGCATGGGTTCTGACGGCACCATGGGGATGCGGGCCATCAAGGAGAAGGCGGGGTTGACGCTGGCACAGGATCCCGCCACGGCCAAGTTCGACAGCATGCCGAGAAGCGCCATCGATGCGGGTCTGGCCGACCTGGTGGCCCCGGCGGAGGAGTTGGCCGGCAAAATCGCCGACTATCTGCGCCACCCGATCATTGCCGGCCGGGACGCCATGCCCCTGGGAGAAAAGGATCAAAGTGCCCTGGAGAAGATCCTCATTCTCCTTCGCTCCAAGACCGGCCAGGACTTTTCGATGTACAAGAAGAACACCGTCTACCGGCGGATCGAGCGGCGCATGGGTATTCACCAGCTCGCCAAGATCGCCGATTACGTCCGCTACCTGCAGGAAAACTCGCAGGAGGTGGAGCTGCTCTTCAGGGAACTGCTGATCGGGGTGACCAGTTTTTTCCGCGATCCGCTCGCCTGGGAACACCTGCTGGAGGAGGCCATCCCGGCGCTGCTGGCGAACCGGCCGGCGGGAGGGTCGCTGCGCGGCTGGTCCGCGGGGTGTTCGACCGGCGAGGAGGCGTATTCGCTGGCCATTTCCCTGCGGGAGGCGCTGGGCCGCCACCCCTCGGCCCAGAACTTCACGGTGCAGATTTTCGCCACCGACCTGGACCCTGACGCGATAGACAAGGCCCGGCAGGGTCTCTATCCTGCCGAAATCGCCGCCGACGTTTCGTCCGAGCGGCTTCAGCGGTTCTTCGTCAAGGATGATAAGGGGTACCGGGTCGGCAAGGAGATCCGGGAAATGGTGACCTTCGCCACCCAGAACGTGATCATGGATCCCCCGTTCACGAAGCTCGACGTGCTGATCTGCCGCAACCTGCTGATCTACCTGACGCCCGAACTGCAGAAAAAATTACTCCCGCTGTTTCATTACAGCCTGGCTCCCGGGGGGATCCTCTTTTTAGGAAGTGCCGAGTCCATCAACGGTTTTACCGACTTTTTCCTCCCTCTGAACCTCAAGTCGAGACTGTTCAAGCGGCGCCAACCCGTTGGGCCGTCCGACCAGGTGGTCTTTCCGCCATCATTTGTCTCTCCCATGCCGGGCATCTTCAAGGAGCCACCCATGCCGAAAACCGCGGCAAACCTTCAGTTGCTGGCGGAACAACTGCTATTGCAACAGTTCTCTCCACCCGCTGTCCTGGTCAACGACCGGGGTGACATACTGTTCATCAATGGGCGCACCGGCAAGTATCTTGAGCCCGCGGCCGGGAAAGCCAACTGGAACATTTTCGCCATGGCCCGGGTGGGGCTCCGCTTCGAATTGGCCGGCGCATTTCAAAAGGCGCTTCAGACCAAAGATGCCATCACCGTAAAAGGGCTCAAGGTCGGGGATGGCGCAACCATCCAAACCGTCGACATCGCCGTCCAGCCGATCCAGGAGCCGGAGCAGTTATGTGGCCTGGTGCTGATCGTCTTCACCGAAGCCCCCCCGCCGGGGAAGAAGAGGGTACACAGAAGGGGAAACCCGGACGCCTCGGACAGTGCCCGAGTGCAGGAACTCGAGCAGGAACTCCGCCAGTTACGGGAAGCGCTGCAAACCACCCGCGAAGAGATGCAATCCTCCCAGGAGGAGCTCAAATCCACCAACGAGGAGTTACAGTCCGCCAACGAGGAGTTGCAGTCCACCAACGAGGAACTGACCACCTCTCGGGAGGAGATGCAGTCCCTCAACGAGGAACTGCAGACGGTGAATGCCGAGCAGCAGGCCAAGATGGACGAGCTCGCGCGCATCAACGATGACATGAAGAACCTGCTGAACAGCACCGAGATTGTCACCGTGTTCCTGGACAACGACCTTCATATCCGGCGCTTCACTCCCGGGGCCAACAGGCTCTTCAAGCTGATCCCCGGCGATGTCGGACGGCCGTTGTCCGACATCGCCAACGACCTGGAGTACCCGGACATGATCGATGAGGCACGGGAGGTGCTGAACAGGCTGGTCTTCTCGGAAAGGGAGATAGCCGCCTCGGGCGGGCGCTGGTTTACCGTGCGCATCATGCCCTACCGCACCGGGGAGGACGTGATCGGCGGCGTGGTGATCACCTTTACCAACATCACCGCCTCCAAGCATACCGAGGCCGAACTGCGCAAAGAAAACGCCCGGCTCAAAGGCCTGCCGGAGGCCCAAAGGCCGTAGGTTCCCCCCCCAGCTCCCGCCCCCCACCACCGCAGCCGCCGTATTTGGCAGTTATGTCAAGGATGGCGGCCTCCTCTTGCGGCGGCCGCCATCACCGGCGGCCGCCGCAGCCTCGTTTGGCCAGTGCAATCCGAACGTTAAGAGCACCCTGCCTTCCGTGGTTCTCCGGCACGTTAGTTGCCTTTACTCGAGATGAATCCATAACGGGCAGCAAACAACCTCGTGACAGCAAGGAGAGTCATCATGCTCTGGACAATCTGCGCAATACTCATAGTGCTATGGCTTGTTGGTGTCGTCACATCGTATACCATGGGGGGCCTTATCCACATCCTGCTGGTAGTCGCCATCATCGTATTGCTCGTGCGCGTCATTCAGGGGCGCAAGGTACTCTAGATCCCCATCACGGCGGCGGGGAGGCACCGCGAGAAAGGAGCCTTTTCATGACTTTGATCGAATGGCGGCAGCGAGCAACGCTTCGGAAGCACCTGGCGCTGCCGGCTGCCGTTTCCTTTGGCCGCCAGGCCGCCTTCACTCCAGGGTGAAGTAGAAGGTAGCCCCCTCCCCCGTTTTGCTTTCCGCCCAGACCTTCCCCCCATGACGCCTGACGATGCGCTCCAGGGTGGCCAGTCCAACCCCGTGCCCCTCGACTTCTTCGCCGGGGAGGCGCTGAAAGGGGGCAAACAGCCTGTCGGCATGGGTCATGTCGAATCCCGGCCCGTTGTCCCTTACGAAGCAGACCCGTTCCCCGTGGATGCCGATGGTGCCAATGGTGATGGCCGTCTCCTCCAGATGGGCGGAATACTTCCAGGCGTTGCCGATGAGGTTTTCCAAAGCGAGCCGCCAGAGTCCGGCGTCCCCCGTCCCCGTTATCCCCTTGGCTATCCGGAAGGTGGCCCGTCTGCCGGGTGCTCCCTTTTGCAACCCATCGGCGATCGTTTCCGCCATCGCGCTGAGATCGAATTTTTCGGTGTGCAGGTCGACACGGGCTGCCTGGGAAAAGGCGAGCAGCGAGGCGATGAGCCGTTTCATTCTCAGCGTGCCGTCATAGATTTCCTCGAGATACCCAAGGCACTGCATGTCGAGCCGGTCTTTGGCGAGCTCTTTAATTACCTGGCAGTAACCGCTGATCGTCGTCAAGGGGGTGCAAAGGTCGTGAAAAACAGTGGCGTTGAATCCTTCCAGGTCGGCATTGGCGATCACCAGTTTGGCTGCGTGGTCTGCCAGTTTGCTGTGAGCCCGGGGTTTCCACGAGACCCCGGGACCCAGGCGAAGCTCGGTGAAGTCGAGGGTGGCGTGGTTCAACTTCGGGTTGCCGCGGTCGTCGCCGTAATGATCGCCGACCACATAAGTCCCCGCCGACACCCCTGCGCCGAGGTAGGCTTGCAGCCTGCTGCTCACGTCGTATTGCAGGCGGGTATCGGGCATCATCAGGTTCAAGGTCCACAGGTCGGCGAACTGCCAGCGGACCCCGGCGGCCGGAAACACGGGATACTGGCTCTTAAAGTCGGCGCGCAGGCCGAAGAACCACTGCAGATCGGCATCGATCAGGTAGACCACCCCCACGAGCAACGGTGCGTCAAAGCGCCGTCCGTCGAACCGTACCCGGTCTCCGTACACGCCCGGCTGGGTTTCCGCACGCATGAGCCACTGCTCGGCCAGTTGATAGTCGAACCCGATAACGGCATTGGCCTGTTGCAGGGTAGCGGGCGCCGCCGTGGAGGAGCGTGGGGCTGGAAACGAAAAGCTCTGCCACCCGGCGCCGAAGCGCAGCAAGAGGTCTCTGGACACCTGCGGCGAGACGACGTATCGGAGGCCACCGCTTAGTTCACTTCCGGGGCCCAGCCGAGTGGCGGACCGTCCCGCGTAGCCCAGGGTGACATCTAATTCCTGGAACAGGGGGGGCGCTTCGCCGGCCGCGGCACCGCCCGGCCCCTCCAGTAGTGCCATCAGCAGTAGTGCCGCAAGGACGGCGGGTAAAAAGTCGCGTCTCATGTCAATCACCTTGCCGCCGGCGCAGGCAGCGTCCCCGCGGTCTTTATACTGTCCTGAAAGCAGCGGACAAATTTCTTGAATTCCAGGGTCAGTATGACGCCGGATGCCAGGCGCTCGATACCAGACCCGAACCGGAGCACCGGGGCCGAGCAGAGCACGTCGCACCAGACCAGGGAACCGGTTCGCCTCCCGTCTCGGATCGGCCAGATTTCGTAGAGGGTGGCGGAGGCATAGTAGGTGCCGCTGACGTAGTATTCGAGGTCCAGCTGTTGGTAACGGTCGCCCACCGCCCGCAGGTACACGGCTCCCAGGCTTACGGTGGCGTGATGGTCCGCCTGGTAAAGCCTACAGTAGTAGGTAGGTTTGAACGGCGAGTTTGGGTTGCTCCCGGCCATCAGGCCGGCACTCTGCAGCAAAGGGGTGAACTCGCGGGCGATCGGTTCCTGTTCCTGTAACAGGGACCTAATGTGCGAGGCCGGGTCGATGGTTTCCACGTCGAATTCGTAGGGGAGCGTACTGGCGAAGCCGTGGCGCTGGAAGGCCGAGGCCCGGGCGAACAACAGTTTGCCCCAGCAGGAGCCGATGTTTTTCGCACCGGCATCTTTGCCGGCGCAGCGGGCCAGTTCCAGCGCCTAGATCTGGGTGAGATTCAGGTCGGAATGGCGGGCCGTGGTGGCCAGGGTCTGGTCCAAAAGCCACCGGACGGGAGCATTGCGGAGATCGAGGTAGAGGGAAAGGCTGTTGAAGGCATCCGGCGCCACCGGGTCGCTCAGGTCTTGCGAGACGTACACCTTAAGAGCGGCATAACGCTTCGAATCCCAGCTCTGGAGCTGTTTGACCGTCTCCGCCGGAGACAGCGGCACGGCGAAGCAGAGCTGCGAGGAGATGCCGTTGGGAAATTTCATCAAGGGGCCGCGCTGGGTGAGGATCTCCCCTTCCAATAGCCGTTTGGTATCGATCCGGGGAAAATCGCCGAATCGTTTCAGCTCCGCGAGCGGGTCCGGGCGTTGCGCCTGCACGGCTGCGCATAGCGTGCAACAAAAGACTAAAGCAAGGAAGATGGTCATCCGCCTCATAAGCTTTCCCCCCTGCACCGAGAACCGGTTCAAGTAACGTACGGGGCACCGGGGGACAACTTCAACAGCGGACGATGGCCGCCGGCCCCATGCACCTCTCTTACCAAGAGGGCTTTCGTCCAAAGCTGCGACGCCGCTCTGCCGGGCCGCTACCTACCGTGCGACAGGCCGTTATCCGGCGTATGGTTGACGGTGCCCATGTAGAGTGCCCCTCCAAACCGCCTCAGTATCGCGAGACGTGCGGCAACGGTGACCTGTTTCACCCTGGTGGCCTCCCTTTCATAAACGGCAACTTGTGTGCCAAAGAAAACCTGCAGCCGCTCGACGGACAAGAGTTGAAAGTAATGGGGAAATGCGGCGGGGACCCATGCGGCAGAGCCGGAAGCGGTGAGCCGAATCCGTCATTTTTCGCATAACCGCCATATATGACGGAAGGCGGCACACCGCGTCAGGCGCGGGTTCAACGCACTCACCAGACGACGTTGCCGCCTCACCATTACCGCCCCCTCTTGGTGCCCGGCATCAGGAGCCTTCGCATATCGAGGTTCTATTAAATATGGCGGGATGCAGCCATCCAGCCGCCGTGCCGGCCGCCATTCAGCAGGCCTAATCCCTTGTTTTCAATGAGGGGTTGCCGGAGCCGACCGCCGTTCGGACATTGGCAGAACATTTGCTGTCACACCTATGATGAACACGCAACGCCGGTCATTGCCACTCGCGCCTAACTTAAGGAGACAGTCATGAATTTCAGAACCAACAAGGTAATTTGTTTCGGCACACTCCTGCTTGCTGCGGCCACGTTGGTGAGCGGATGTGCAACAACCGGCATGGATCGGTCGGTGAAAGCCTCCAACTCGATTCAGCAGGTGGACACCGACATCAGGGAGCTGATCGTAAAGATCGACGTGTCCGGTGCCTCACTGGACGCGTTGGTGGCGGCCGGCAATCCCAATCTGAAGGAATCGTTCGATACCTTTACCAAGGATCTGGGCAAGCTGGACGACAAAGGCAAGCAGGTGATCAAACACATGGAGGAAATGAAGGCCCGCAATACCGAGTATTTCGCGGAGTGGGAAAAGCAGGGAGACACCTACACCAATCCCGAGATCCGCGAACTGAGCGACGAGCGCCGCATCAAACTGGCCGACACCTACGCACAGGTACCGGCGGCGGGCGCCGGTGTCCAACGTGCCTATCTCGCCTACCTGAGCGATCTGAAGCAGATTCAGATATTTCTTTCCAACGATCTGACGCCTAGCGGGATTCAAGCCATAGATCCCGTGGCAAAGAAATCCATCCAAGACAGGGATGCCTTAAAGATGTCCCTAGGTCCGGTGCTAGTCGCTTTGGATGCCATCAAGGCGGAACTGTATGCCAAGCAGAAGTAGCTACGTCTGGGGATAATGCTGAAAATGCCGCAGATCAATGTAAAGACCTACAAGGCGGTGGTTCAGTTAAGCGGTTTTGTCGATTGGCAGGAGAACGTCGTCAAGCCGGGAGAGGTTGCCCGTCGGGTGAAGGGCGTGGAGTCTGTGAAAACGATCAGACGGTGAAATAGGAGGGAAGGACCTCTCGCTCTACCACCGGGAAAAGTACTAAAGCTTCGGCAAGTGATTCGGCAACAAGGGGGAGGCGGCCCGTACAGGCTGCCTCCCCCTTTGATTTATCCTGCGTCAGAAGGCGTTTGGCACGCTGCTGTCTACCGCCCGGTCACGCAGTCGATGACGGCATTGATTCTCCGGTTCTGCTGTCTACCTTCCGGGGTGTTGTTGTAGGCGATGCGCCGGGTGGAACCGTACCCCTTGGCCGAGAGACGGGAGCCTTCGATAGCGAATCGTTGCTTCAGGTATTTCACCACGCTCTCGGCGCGCTGCAGGGAAAGCCGCCGGTTATACTCAGCGTCGCCCCGGTCGTCGGTGTGTCCCTCGATGACGGCGGTGGTGGTCGGATACTTTTGCATGTACTCTCCGACCTTGTCCACTTCACTGAAATAGCGGGGATCGATCTCGGCACTATCGGTGGCGAATTCCACCTTCAGGGAAATGCAGAGCCGCTCGGGTGGCGGGGAGATTTCCTTGATATCTAGGGCGCAGTCGATGATGGCATTGATGCGCCTGTTTTTCTGGCGGCCTGCGTCGGTCGCGTTGTCTGCCACGGCCCCTGCCTTGCCGTACCCCTTGGCCGACAGGCGGGAGGGGGCGATGCCGAATTCATCCACCAGCGTCTTCACCACGGTCTCAGCGCGGCGCTGGGATAGGATCCTGTTGGCCTCATCGCTGCCGACCTCATCGGTATATCCTTCGATCACGGCGGTGGTGGAGGGGTATTTCGTCATGAAATCACCGACCTTGGCGACCTCGTCCCGGTATTGGGGGCGGATGTCGGCCCGGTTGATGTCGTACTCGATACCAAGGGTGATGCAGTATTTCATCATCTCCCGGGTCGGTTCGGTGGCGGGGATCAGTACGGGGGCGACCGCCGCCGCGGGCGGGACCTGCGCCTCGGCGGCAGGATGAACGGGACACAGGGCGTTCGCCATTGCGGTGGCCTGTTTGGCCAGGGCTGTCCCCTCATCGGTCAAGCAGGCCCTGTACACGTCGTAGGCGTGTTTCCTGGCGTCTTCGGCGGCCTTGTACTCGGCGGGGCAGATCTTGTCCTTCCCGGCCTGGCGGGCGGCATCCAACGCTCTGTCAGACTCCTGCATCTCGGTGCGGATGAAGTGTCCCGGGACGCCGCCGCGCTTGTTGTTCACCTCGTAATTGGCGCAACCCGACATGGCCGCCAGGAAGGCGGCTGCGATCAGAAACGGTGATACTCTCATTTCCTTAGCCATTCGCATTTCCCTCTCCTTTGCATGTGTGTGACTGACAGTCCTGCGGTACGTGCTGGCTGCGGGCCAACGTCGTTCCCCCTCAACGGCGGTATCCCTCCCCATGCCTTGGGCCCCCATCCCGGTATCCCCCGCCGCGATGGGGGCCGTCGGGAAGGAGTATGCCGGGGAGCATGATTATGACCGTAAACAGTATCAGCGCCGGCATGTTAGACGATTTTTTCATATTCCGGATTCCTTTCCCCAGAGGTGCCTCCTCATGCAACGAGCTGCCCTACGGGACGCACAAACGGCAGCTTCCCATCGGTGGAACCGGCAACTAACGTGCCAGAGAAGGAATCTGGGGCTGAGAGATGGAAGGGTGCGCTTTTACGGGTTATGAGGGGAAAAGGGGGGCCGGATTGGTACGGAGTTGGTGGCGGAAACCGTCAAGAGTGACGTTACCGCCATATATGACGGGGTGCGGTCGGTGCAGATACCAGGATCCCCCGCCCACCCTCACGGAAGAGGGAGATGCGGGGGATCTCGGAGAAGCGGAGGGGTCATGAAGAAACGGGTCAGTCGAGCATCGATTCCAGGTGTTTCCTCTGTTTTTCGAGAATCTCCTGTCCCTTTTCAAGCGCGCGTAACAGCGCCTTCTTCGATTCCTGGGTGAGATTCCCACCCTCATGAAGAATCTCGGCTGCACGCTCACCAGCATTGTCGACGAAGTCGGTCAGAGAGTCGGCGAACTCATTGCACGCCTCGTTAGCTTTGCCGCCGAGGTTCTTGGCGTAATCCGCCAGGTACTTCCTGGTCTTCTTCCCTGCCTGGGGGGCAAGCAGGAGGGCGATACCGGCACCGATCAGGCCACCCACGATGATCTTCGCAACATCGGACGATTCACAGCTGCACTCTCTATCATGGCTCATAGCCCATTTCCTCCCTGGGAGTATTGAAAACACTGCCTAATATTACCACACATTCCTTCCTGTCCAACCCGTGCAAAGCGGATAAAAATTGTCTTTTACTGTTCACTGTTTCCGGATTCTCGTGTAATATGTCCCTGCTCTGCCAGTGCACCACCGCCCCTTACACCTCGTTGGGTGGCGGCATGGCATATTACATCTATGAAAGCGCCCTTGATTGCGATGGCGTCTTCGGAGGATAAGAAGAACGTGAACGTCGAACAGATGAAACTGGTGGTAAAGGAGATCATATCCAAGACCGACCTCACCCCGTGTGTGGTCGGTCATCGCGGGGTGGGTAAGACGGCCGGCATCGTCCAGGCCTGCCGCGACCTCGGCAGGCGCTACGTCTCGCTTCGGCTGGGACAGATGGAGGTCGGCGACCTGGTCGGCATTCCTTTCCGAAACGGCGACATCATGCAGTGGTCCCGCCCTTCCTGGCTTCCCGACGAGGACTCCCCCGAGACCGTCATCCACTGCGACGAACTGAACCGCGCACAGCAGGAGGACACCCTGCAGGCGATCTTCCAGTTCGTCGAGCCCCCCTCCGAGGGGATGTTCCGCTCGCTCCACACCCATCATCTCTCCAGAAAGCACAAGGTGGTGGTCAGCATCAATCCGCCCGACGGGAGCTACCAGGTGGCCACCCTGGACCGGGCGCTCATCGACCGGATGGTGATGATCTATGTGGAAAGCGACTTCAACTGCTGGTCGAACTACGCGGCGAAGCGCGATCTTTCCGGGGACGTCAGGCAGTTTCTGGCCGGTAACACCGGAATGCTGGCCAAGCAGGGGATGCCGATGGATCTCCAGGTGGAGCCGACCGAGCGCGGCTGGGAGATGGTCAGCACGGTGAGAAAAAACTGCCGCCTGCCGCGCGAACTGGAGATGGAGGTGTACGCCGGCATCATAGGGAAGGAAGCGGCCATCACCTTCATGCGCTGGCTCTCCGACCGGCAGGGGCGCCCGATCACCGCGCAGCAGGTCTTGAACGATTGGACCGCGGTGGCCGATCAGGCGCGCGCCCAGCGTGACGACCAGCAGGCCGCCACCATCAACGACCTGACGGCCACCCTGAAGGCATCGCCGATGCTGGAGGCGGAGCAGGAGGAGAATCTCGTCGCCTACATCTCCGTACTCCCCCGCGACCTCTGCTTCGGATTCGTCAAAACCCTCCTGAAAATCCCCGAAGTAGCCCTCGCCCTCGTCCAGGACAAGTACGACAGCGTGGTGTTCGACGCCGTCCAGGCGATCAGGAAAGAGGCGTACTGATCCATGGGAATGGCGGCGAAAAAAGAAGAACTCCCCCCCTCCCCTCCTTTTCCAAAGGGGAGTGAAGCTGAGAAAGCGGAGTCGCGGGATGGGCACCAGGGGGCAACACTCGAGAACGCGGTGGTGCGCCTTTTACGGGAGCGGCCCTTCTACGGGCACTTCCTGCTGAACCTCCGCCGTGAGGAGCGCAGGCTGGACGGCAAGCCGGCCGGGGTCACCATCAGAAACGGAATCCCGACCCTGGCGGTCGACCCGGCGGCCTTCCGGCTGCTGGCCGCGACCGAGCAGCACGCGCTGCTGGAGCACCTGGTCAAGCACCTCCTCCATCTCCACATGCTGCGGCGCAAGGGGCGCAACCAGCACGACTGGGACGTCGCCTGCGATCTCGCCATCAACCCGTCGACCCCGGGCCTTCCCGAGGGGGCGGCCTACCCCGCCGAGTTCAAGATGCCGGACGGCCTGGCCGCCGAGGAGTACTACGACGCGCTGGTCCCCCCTTTCGACGTCGGGAACCTGGACGGTAGCGGCTTCGGCGACGCGCTCGAGGACAGCGGGGGGGCATCGGGTTCGGGCAAAGAGGAGGCGGCGACCACCCTGGACGATCACGGCATATGGGAGGACGCCGACAGCACCCCCCTCAACCTGGCCGAGGAGATGGTCCGGGCGGTGACCATGGAAAGCCTCCGCGGCAGCGACGGCGAGGTACCGGCCGAGATCCGCGAAGTGGTGGACGGGCTTCTGCTCCCCTCCCCGGTTCCCTGGCGGCAGATCCTAAGGCAGTTCGTCGCCACCGCCGGGAGGATCGGCAAGAAGAGCACCTGGATGCGGGAGCACCGCCGCTTCTCCCACAACACGCCGGGGACCAGGAAGCGCCACCGGCTGAACCTGTTGGTCGGGATCGACGTGAGCGACTCCACCGACATCGTCGAGATGCGGGAGGCCTTCGGCCGCGAGCTCGTGCAGATCGCCCGCGGCCGTGACGCCCACATAACGGTCCTCTACGCCAACAGCCGCATCCAGAGAGTGGAGGCACTGACCGGCTCGGCCTTCGTCCCCGAGCGCTACGACGGGGGAGGTTTCACCGACCTGCGCCCCGTCTTCGAGTACGCCAAAACCATGCACCCGCGGCCGGCCGCCGTCATATATCTCACCGACGGGGTGGGACCAGCCCCCGCGGAGATGGAGTGGCCGACCCTGTGGGTTTTGACCGCCAAAGGCGAAAAGCCGGTCCCCTGGGGGATCGAACTGAGATTGGAGGTGTGATGTACCACGAGGAAACCGAATTCAAGCCGATGACCGCCGAGTCGGTGGGGGAACTCCTCACCGAGGCAGGCGCCGAGGTGATGGTCCGCTCCGGGCGCAGCGAGAACTACAGCGCACCGAGGGAGTTTTCCTTCGAGGTCAAGGGGATCTTCCCCAACGGCATGGCAATGCACGTCGTCGCCCGCCAGTTCAACTACCGGGACCCCTGGGAGGCCGAGGGACGGGTCAACGACCTGGTCGACGTCATGCTCCTTAGGGACGGCGCCCTCACGCCGCTTCCCAAGGGGTACGACTACTTCCAGGGCGTCGAGGAAGAATGCGGACTGGACGAAGACCAGCTGAAAGCCATCATCGACTGTGTCCGCAAAGTGAACGTGAAGCTCTACCTTTTGCAGGAGATGACCGGCGATCTCTAAAAAAAGCCCGCAACCCGCCTCCGCATACTCATTATCCCACGCTTAGATTCATTCACTCTCCTTGAACCCTTGCCGCGCTGTGATAGCTTAATACTGTCAGAGGCCGGCAAGGGTTTTCTGTGACCGCACACCGGCCGAAGTAGTTCATTTCGCTATTCTTCTCATTTTGATAAACTTGTATAAAAAGGCAAAGGAGGGCCTAGCATGGGCAAGCCTGCCTGCAACGTGGCGATGTACCATCCGGATCTGAGAGTACTGTCGGCCAGGTATCGCAACTGGCACGTGAAAGCCCTGCTCAACGAAGCCTCGGTCCTGATCGAAAGGTGCCTCACCGAATTCAGGGAATACTCTTCCCTCGACTACGCATGGACCCAGTTCCAGCTCGGCCTGAAGATCCAGGAAAAGCAGATCGATATCGACCGGGTTACCGAACCGGAAACGCCGCCGGGCGAGGCCGAAGCGGCCGCCGCCATGGAAGAGGCGGCACCCTCAGGGGTGGAGGCTGCCGAAGAGGAGCCCCCCGCCGAAGAGAGGGGGGAAGAAGCGGCAGCCGAACCTCCCCCGGAAGAGACCTACCAGGCGGAGACCACCCCTCCCCTCACCACTCTCGAGCTCCAGGTCGAAGCCCTCAAAAGGAAGCGGGAACTATCCGCTCCCGGCCAACCGTTCGCCCTCAACGACCAGCGCGACCTCACCCTGAAGCGGCTATGCCGCGATTACGAGGAGACGGTCAACCGGGCCTGGGTCTGCGAACAGGGGCTGAGAAAGATCTACGACCATGAGGAACTCGATTCCCCGCTGCCGACCGAGGCGGAAACGCTGAGCGAATCGCTCACCAATCTCGCCATCTGGATCAGGAGCGCCAACGAGTGGCTGACCCGCTACGAACAGCACCAGCAATCCTTCACCCGGGTGATCTCGTTACGCGCGCTCATGGGGCGCACCGCCTGGGCCGTTCTCAAACAGTCGCGGGAGAGCTACTCCACGCGCTTCCGGCTCCCTCCCGAGCTTTTCAAGGGGCACGACAACTGCCACCTGAGGGGAATAGGTGCGTGGCTGATGGGGGATTGCGGGGCGGTTCCCTGGACGCTGGTGGTGCGGGTGCCGGAGGAAGGGGTGTACGAGCGGTGGGGGCAATCGGTCGAAGTCGACCAGTCCGGCCGGGCCTCCTGTCTGCTTGGGCGGGTGGAAAACCGCAAGTCGCTCCGCCCGGTCCAGATGAGCGGCGAGAACACGCTCCTTAACGCCACTCCATTGGGCCTCCAGACACCGGGTGGCCAGTGGTACCTCGAAATCCAGAAGCCGGCGGGGGCCCTTACCGAGTCCTTCGCCCACCTGGAGGACCTGATCCTCGAAATGAGCGTGGTGGGGATACCGCAGCGGAGCATGGATGTGGGGTAGCAAAAACCTCCCTCACCCGGCCTTCGGCCACCCTCTCCCGGAAGGAGAGGGCCAACTATCCCCTCCCCCTCCGGGAGAGGGGCGGGGGTGAGGGAGTTTTGGGTACGCGTCACCACTCGATGGTCCGGTTTTCCATATATATTTTTACTGGAATGTATGGTATAGAGGTCGCAGGAGGTAAACCATGGAAGGATTTCTCTTTATGGGCGGGTTCCTGGTCTTCTGGGTGGTGCTGCAGCGCTTCATCCTGCCGCGCCTGGGCGTAGAGACCTGAATGTCGCCGGCATGCTCCTCCGGTCGGGGGAAGGACGACGAGAAGAAAAAACAGCAATAAAAAAGGGCGCCGATTAACTCCGGCGCCCTTTCCTTTTCCCGATAGGGGAATAGCTTCCCCCTCCCCTGGAGGGAGGGGGCCAGGGGCGGGAAGATAGCCTGGGCGAATCGTCCACTGGCTTCCGTTATCCCCCCAACCACTTGACATGCGCCTGGCAGCTGATATCTGATTAATATGCTTTAACCAATGCGGCCCTCCGGCCTCCCCGGAAACTCCTCTGGCCGCGGCAAAAAATCAGCGAAGGAGGTGTCAACGTGATACGACGAAGGATACTGCGGGACTACCGAGGTACGCGCACCCCCACCAAGTTCTTGAATGGCTGCAAGAAGGTGCAGCACGGAATGACGGACAATCCCAATTGCCCCGAGTCACTTAAACCCCTCGTGGAAAAGTTCAGCTACAAGGTGAACGCCCTTGACCTGTCCTATCATGCAGCCCTCGATGGTAGCCGCACGGATATCCGCGAGCGTGAAAGCATAAGCGACGAGCTTGTCTTGCTCATGGATCAGCTGGCGGCAGGCTTGGAAGCAGCCTGCGTCCTGAACCCCGACGCCCTTCTGACCACCGGATTCAACATTTCCCAGGAACGTAGAAGTCCCGCCAGAGTCAGGCTTCCCTTGGTCTCACCGGTGGATTTCAGCGTCTCCAACCTTGGAGACCCGGGCAAGGCGCTGGCGACCGGCAGTAACTGCCCGAGCGCATTGATCCACGAGATCCACATCAATCAGAAGGACCCCTCCGTCGAGGAAGACTGGTTTCATAAGTCCAACTTTTCGGATCCCCTTGCGATGCCGATGGACGGCATTCCGCCCGGACAAACCTTCTTCCGTATGAGGCATTTCGGACCCGATGGCCCTGGACCCTGGTCCGCCGTCGTGAGCACCATGATCACCTGATCCGCCGAATCCACCAGTTGTTGAAGGAGCTGTTCAGGGGGGTGCTGGTACAGTGTCCTCCTGAATAGCTCCTCTCTTCGACCGAAGTGGCAGTTCCTCCTGCCGCCCTCATCCCACCCTCCCCCCCAAAAAATCCTCCTAGTGTCCATCATGAGTTTCTGTATCGTCGTCCCGCGTCTCGTTATCGCCATCCTAAGCTTCAGCATAACCATCCTGAGTTTCGGTATTGCTGTCCTAACCTTCAGCATCCTCGTCCTAACCTTCAGTATTCTCGTCCTGAGCTTCGGTATCGCCGTCCTGAGCTTCGGTATCCCCGTCCTGAGCTTCGGTATCGCCGTCCTGAGCTTCGGTATCGCTGTCCTGAGTTTCGGTATCGCTGTCCTGAGTTTCGGTATCGCTGTCCTGAGTTTCGGTATCGTTGTCCTGAGTTTCGGTATCGTTGTCCCCATTTTGGCAACAGCCGCCCTAAGTTTCGTTATCGCCATCCTCGGTTTCCGTATGGCAGCCCTAAGTTTCGGTACCGCTCTCCTTGATCCAGGTACCGTGACTCCCTACCGTGACATATCATGAGGCACCAGCACGGTCGCCGTCTTGGTGGTAACGTTGCCCGCCTGGTCGATCACCACCGCCGTTATAGTGTAGACCCTTCCATCCAGATCGTTCCCGTCCCGCCACGCTTCCAACTACCGCAGGTTGGGGGTCGCGTCTGGCCGCTTGGCGGCCACCAGAGGGGAGCGGATCCTCGACTTGTCGCCCCACCTTCACGGCCGTTTCCATGCCGACTCCACCACAACCTCCGCCCAAGCGGTAACTGATGGTTAGTGGAGTTTGGATCAGGTGGCCTTCCCCTCCCTGCTGCGAAAAAACGCATGCCACCGCCACAGGTGAAGGCTCTATCTGCGCTTGATTGTCAGAGAGCATGGCGCTACGAAGGAATCAGGCCCTTCTCCGCCACCTTGCGTTACATCAAAGAACTGCTGAGCTTCCGACCAAAGCCCTCTCGTTCTTTTTACTTAACTTGCTTAACAACGTCCCCCTGCGCCCCCCCATGATCTACCGAGTCGAAGAAGCTTCTGACATCCGCATCGAGCACCCAGCCTACCTTCTTCCGCCTGATCGCAACGTAGATCGCATCGAGCGCGTCATGCGGGCCACGCTTCGGTCTTGATCCGTAGCTGAACCCGAGAAAGTCCTCCTCGTATACCGCCTGGAGGACACTCACCAACGCCTGTTGAACTACCTTGTCCTCCGTTGCCGCGACACCTATCGGCCGTCGGCTGCCATCGGGTTTCGGAATCCATACCCTCTTGCTTGGCCTTGTTCGATAGCGTCCGCTCCGGATGCGTTCAAGAAGATCGGGGAGACGTTCTTCCAGTTCCTCCCCATACTCCTCCCACGTCACCCCGTCGAGGCCGGGAGCAGCCTTCCGCTTGAGCGCGTGATACGACTCCCTCAACAGATCGATGGTGATGTGGTGCATCAGATTGGTAAACCGCTGCTTCGAGTCCTTCTTTGCTGCCTCTCGTACCCTGTCCAGCCCGCTCAACACTGCTTCCGGCCCCTGCGTGCCGGTCATGGGCGTCCGTCCAAGGTTCCCCTTCGCCACGGCGCTTCTCTCCACGGACTCCTCGGGTGGTTGGCCGAATCCATTCGGTTGTGCACCTCCGTTCGTCCGTTTCACAGATACTACCCCCGTGTCCGACTTCCCGTTCGCGTTCATGTCGGGATCATAGCATGTACTCTTCCCCGACCGGACCGAGTGCGGGACACACCCGGTCGCTCCCGGGATCTCCCGGTTTCCGTGCAAAGAGCTTGCATGCATGCTTTGGGTCTTTGACTCCGCGGGCTCGATTTGCCACTCGCGCTAACGCGTCAAACCGTGCGGCCTTCCCAGCCAGACTACAAGGTCGGCAACCCGAATTAGGTGATTTCGGAGCTCAATAGCCAAGCCTACATGCCCCCTGTCAACGCTTCGCCGCCCACCTCACGATGTGCCGACGCATGACTCGGGGCCACGACTGGTCGCTAACCGTTATCGTGTAGAGGACTTACACCTCCTACTCTTTGCCGGCTTTCACCGGCGCTTTCAGCCTGGCCCCTTCGCCTTCCCCTCGCTCATGAATTTGTTTTTAAAAAATGAACTATCCTCTCCTCAAAATATGGCAGTACAATCCGCTTTACATCCTCAATAAGCATGTTGATTGCCTGATTTACCATCTGATTTGCCATCTCTTCACTAACAGGGGCTAAACTTTCCGCAATAAATTTCGCAGCGTAAGTTGGGTCGTTTACCGGTACAGAGCATTGCCAGACTTTCCATGTGGAGTGGCTAGGCAACGCCTTATCCTTTTTAAGGGCATACAAACAGTTGTAATTAAAAACGTACTCATCTTTTTGAAATTCTGATTTGGTCTCATCTATATCAGCCAATAGGAAATTTATATCGTAAGGAAACCTGCCTCTGTTAGACCAGCCTATTTCCAACCAAAATGCTTCCTGTTTAATGTCAGGGGTTATGCACAAAAACAGTAAAAGCTTATCATTGAAATTTCGAGCAAATATCTGTTCATTTGTTCTAAGGTGTGATTTTTGTTTGTCAGCACTAGGGACCTTTACAGCTAAAAACTCGAAACCTGTCAGTTCATCTGGTATTCTATGTCTTAATTCTTTTTTCAAGTGATTTAAGTAAATTTTTTTCAACTTATCCCCCTATCAAAAGCGATGTTCTTATGAAATCTATGAGTTCGACCATTCCTTTCATGACTTGAGGCCCCACTTCATAACCTAATTCACCAGATATCCTGGTAAGAGTTGTGGCTGCAACCTCTGATTCGTTGGAATAAACAAGAACTGTTGCATTCTTAGCTGCATCTTCTAACGGGGCAGAAAATGTTTTTAATTGACCAACAAGTCGCCTGAATGCGCTACCTGCACGAGGAATTTTTGATTTACATTCAATGTTGTACAACTGATCACCTATTCTCACTAACAAATCTGTCACCCTTTTGCCACCAGGTCCATTTAAAATTTCGCGTGAAAACACTCTCGCTTCTGGAAATGCTGTTTCGAGGTTAGTCTGAACAAAATTTTCTACCTGATTAGCGCCAATCTTCCGCTGGAAGACAAGCGCGACATATTACGTCGTAGGTGGTTCATATAATCACGGCACATTCCATCCGAGGAGGCTGCCGTGAAGAATCGTTTCCAGTTCCAGTC
>NZ_BLXW01000011.1:0-155418 GCF_054784495.1 Geomonas sp. Red276 | reverse complement strand
ATCAGTACCGCTTTAACCGTCGTTTCGATCTTGCTGCTATGCTTCCCCGCCTCGCTGCTGCCGCTGCCCGGACTGGCAGCCGACCAGAGCGGTGGTTACGCCTAGCGGAAGATTGGCGCTAATCAGGTTACCGTAAGACTCCCCCTCCTCGTCGAGCCCGGGGAAATCCTGCAATTCACCTATTCCTACTCGGGCAGTGACGGTGGAGATGGCGGGTCGAAGTGGACACAGAGCTTTGAGTACACAGTCACACCTGCTCAGTCATGAGCATTAAACAGGAAGGCCTCCCTATATTTAGTTTTATTTAATCAGTATGCGATACTAAATATATTTGAATTTGCTTTGACGCTGTGTTATATGCAGGACCTGGAATATCGAAGAGACCAATAGATTGTATGGATCCCGGCGTTACGAGGTAATTATCTGCGACATTGCCAGTGTGGCCGCCTGCAACTCCAGTCCGTCGAGGTTCGTGGACCGGCCCGAAGGTACGTAATGGCAAAGGATGGAGATTTTTCATGGCTCTCAAAGACGTACGCGTTTTGATTGTTGATGACGAGGCTTTCTTCCGCAGTTCCTTACGGCAAACCATAGATACCATCGGCTTCACGGTAGTCGCCGAGGCGGCCGATGGGCGGGAGGCCGTGCGGCAGTACCTCACCCACCGCCCGCACATTACGATCATGGACCTCTACATGCCGGAGAAAAACGGCATCGACGCCACCAGGGAGATCATGGCCCTCGACAAAAACGCCAACATCATCACCAGCAGCGCCTCGGACTGCGCAAGCGACACCGATGCGGTCGTGAAGGTCGGCGCCAAGGCGGTCGTCAAAAAGCCCTTCGAAGCACGTGAGATCTACCAGGCAGTGAGGACGCTGCTCTCCCAAGGATAATTTTTCTCGCCAGGAAACAGCGGCACAGCCTTGAAACTGGATGAGCCGGTGATACCCTTGTCGCAATGACAGTCCGAGAGGGTTCGCAACGACGCCTTTGTAAAAATTGACACTCAGCAGGCTAATTCTATGACTGCGATTGTGCCATGCACCGCGAATCTCATCTATTGTACGTCCTGAATTCCTTTCCAAGCTCCTCGGTCTAATCCTCCATTTACCATTCCATTACTTTCCTAAAAGCACCACGTACCGATTCAACACCTCCGAAACTGATTGGCACTGCACCCGGTAGCCCCATTTTCAAGGAGGTTCGTCCATGCGACAGCTGGCCGAAACGCGCGCACGCAGGAAATCAGCAAGTCCCCTTCACCTCTTGCCGGTAATTACCGCCCTGGTGCTGCTCTGCATTGGTCTGGTCGGGGGAGCGGTCACGACGGCGGTCTCGGCTCCGCTGGCGATGTCCAACGTCAGAGTCACCTCCTTTTCCCTCCCCGCCTATTCCGGCTCCCTCACCGTCACCGGGATCGTCGTCACCGCCACCAGCAGGTACCGCGTGAACGGCTACATGCTGACCGAGACCTCTTTCCGCCCCTCCGCAGGCGCCAGCGGCTGGCGGTCCACCTCCCCCACCAGCTACACCTTCACCACCGCCGGGACCAAGGTCCTCTACGCGTGGGCGAGGGACACTGCGGGGAATGTCTCGAACAGCAGAAGCGGCAGCGTCATCGTCGATCTCACCCCCCCGGTGATCTCCTCCTTCACTGCCCCCTCGACCTCCGGATCGCTTACCGTCACCGGCATATCGCTGATCGCCACCGACAACGTCAGGGTGACCGGATACCTGGTGAACGAAAGCGCCACCCCCCCCTCGCCGACCGCCGCCGGATGGAGCGGCAGCGCTCCTACGAGCTACACCTTCGCCACCGCCGGGAACAAGACCCTTTACGGCTGGGCCAAGGATGGGGCGGGGAACGTCTCCCTCGGCAGGAGCGCGGCGGTTGCCATCACCCAGACGGGATGGCAGCTCACCTTCAGTGACGAGTTCAACGGGAGCTCCCTCGACACCTCCACCTGGATGACCACCTACCCGGGAGGGATCCGCAACTACACCGACAGCGGCGAGCTCCAGGGATACGCCGACGACGCCTTCGTGGAGGGGAGCGGCCTTTTGAAGATCATCGCCGCCCGCGAGACCCGTACGCTCCCCGACGGCCGCACCTACAACTACACCTCCGGCGAGATCAACAACTCAATGGTCTTCTCCCAGACCTACGGATACTTCGAAATGCGGGCGAGCCTGCCGAGCGGGAACGGTTTCTGGCCGGCCTTCTGGCTGTTGCCGGTCAACGGCCAGTGGCCGCCGGAGATCGACATCATGGAGGTGCTCTCCTCGTCGCCGAGCATCCTGTACATGTCGCTGCATTACGGCACGAGCTCAAGCCCCGAGAGTATCACGGAAACCTTCACCGGCCCCGACCTCACGAGGACCGGCTTCCATGTCTACGCGGTGGATTGGGAGCCCGGCTCCATCGTCTGGTATCTCGACGGAGAGCCGGTCTACGGCATCACCGGCAATCCCAACGTCCCCGCCATCCCCATGTACCTGATCGCCAACCTCGCCATCGGCGGATACTGGGGCGGGCAGCCCGACGGCAACACGGTCTTCCCGAACTACATGTACCTCGACTACATCAGGGTATGGCAGCGGGTCCCCAACGGGCCTTACCAGCAGATCCCCGGCCCCAGCGACCCCATTCCGACCAGGGACCACGCGTTGACCATCACCACCACCTCGCTCCCCTCGACTTCGGTCGGCGCCTCCTACCACCAGCCCCTGCTCGGCACCGGCGGGACCTCTCCCTACACCTGGTCGGTGACCACCGGCTCCCTCCCCGCCGGCCTGACCCTAAATCCGTCGACCGGCGTCATCTCGGGGGTCCCCTCCTCACCCGGCACGAGCAATTTCACGGTCCAGCTCAAAGACGGGAGCGGGACCGTCATCGGCACCGCCCTCTCCATCACCGTGAGCGCCTTGCCGAGCATAGCCATCGACGCCGCCGTTTCCCAGGACCTGGGGACCACCGGCAGCACCGTCACCTCGCCGACGCTGACCACCTCTTCCGCCAACGAGTTGCTGGTCGCCTTCGTCACCTCGAGCTCCACCGGCAGCGGGACCAACACGACGGTCACCGGGGTCAGCAACAACGGGACTCCGCTCACCTGGACCCGCGCCGTGGTCACCAATGCCCAGTTCGGGACCGCCGAAATCTGGTGGGCCTACGCGACCGGCACCTTCTCCGGGACGGTGACCGCCACCCTCAGCCAGAACGTCTCCTCGCGCTCGCTCACCGTGCTATCCTTCACCGGCACCGCCCAGGGCGCCGACGCCATCGGAGCGGTCGCCGGCGGCAGTGCGTCCTCCGGAGGGCCAACCGCCACCCTGGTAACCACCCGGGCGAACTCCTGGGTCTTCGGGACCGGCAACGACTGGACAGGTGCGGTCAGCAGGACCCTGGGAACCGGGCAGACCATGGTGCACCAGTTCGTCTCGGCCGCCACGCAGGACACCTACTGGGTGCAGCGCCAGAACACCACCACGCAGGCGGCCGGTACCGCGGTCATCATCAACGACACCGCGCCTACCGACCACATGTACAACCTGAGCATCGTGGAGATCCGCCCGCCGTCGTTGTGACGGGATGAAGGGCAGCCACTGAAACGGCAAAGGGGACATCGCCATCGATGTCCCCTTCGTCTTGGTGCCCTACGGCCCGCCCTATCTCGAGCGCTCCCGCGAATCCGCCCTGCCCATCCAGGGAGGAGGGGTTCCCCTCAAGATTGACTGCAACTTACCGATGACCTCCTCCACCTGCACCGGGGAGCCGGTTCTCATCGGGTGGATCCCCCGGGCGGCCAGCTTGGCGGCGGCGGGGACGTTGATGTGCCTGCTGCAGACGATGGCGCAGTCGGCGAGGACGGTGGCCCGGGCGGCGAGCCTCCCCTCCTCGGTGGCCGCCTCGGGTTCGATGGTGACCTGGTTGACGAAATAGGCCTCGCGGGGCCCGATGTGCCAGACGGTGAAGCTGCGTGAATTCCTGAACTCCTCATCGACGAGGATGCCGGTGGAGGTTGAAAATGCGACTTTCATGGGGTTCTCCTTTCGGATCGACAGTACTGTCTCTTTCCGGACCGGATGAAAAACACCGGTCTTGGCCTCTTTGAGGGCCAGCACCGCTGCTGGCCAGCTTCCTCAGTCAAAGCGGGGCACTGCTTTCGAAAGCAGAGCCCAAGACAATCCCTGTCCACCCCACACCGGCAACGTCGCCCGCGCGGCACCCGATACGCTCTTTACCCTATTACATAACGCATGCCAATCAGGATACGGAAAAGGGTGATCAGCCAGAAGTGGCCGAAACGGCGAGCTTTGCGCCAGGATGAAGCGATGGAGTACATCGCGAAAATCCCCTGAGCTGACGAGGCAAGTGCCAACGAATGTGGCACCGTCGCCTTAGCTCCCGGAGAAAACAGAGGCGGTCGCCGGCCTCCTGCCTGGGTCACGGTCACGGTCACCGGGACCAGGGCAGGAGGCCGGCGGCGTTTCAGAGGTCAGCGGTGATAGAGAACCACCAGGCCGTCACCGAAGGCGGGGATGACGAGGTCGGGGCGGCCGTCGCCGTTGACGTCGCCGATGGCGAGGTCGCGGGGGGCATAGGGCAAGGGATAGAGCTCCTCGGTCCCAAGCGTTCCGGCAGCGTTCTGGAGGTAGACGCCGACCTTGTTCCACCCGGTGTGAATGACGGCGATGTCGTTTCTTGCGTCGGCGTTGAGATCGGCAACCGCCATGGCATCCGGACTGTCATAGCTGGGATAGACGAAGACGGTGTCCGAGTTCTGCGGGAAGATGGCGAGCCGGCCGGCGTTTCCTCCGTAGACGACCGCGATCTCCTGCAAGGAATCGCCGTTGACGTCGCCGACGGCGACCCCGGTGGTGAGTTCGTTGCCCCCCACTGAATGGTAGACAGCCGGGTCGAAGGTTCCGTCGGCACGCTGGATGAGGACGCCGACGTTCGGGAGCAGTAACTGTCCGCTCATCACCACGATGTCGGTCATCCCGTCGCCGTTGACGTCCCCCACCGCGAGCTTGTCCCACCCTCCGTGGGTCACCGTGTAGGAGACGGGGGTGTTGAGGGTCCCGCCGCCGTTTTGGAGGTAGACGTCCACGTCCTGGGACTGCGTTCCCCAATCGATCGAGACCACGTCGGTCCTGCCGTCATGGTTGAAGTCGCCGGTCTTGAGCTTGTAGGCGTTGCTGAAGCTTTGGTGATTGGAGGCGTAGAAGACCATCGGGTCCAGGGTACCGGCCGCGTTCTGGTACATGACCCCGATACCGTTGTCGGTGGTGAAGACGACATCCTGCCTGCCGTCGTTGTTCAGGTCCGCCACCGCAATGGAATTCCCGTTGCCGCCCGGGTACTTGACCGGCGCGTCGAACCCGCCTGCCGAATTCTGCGGGAAGACGAAGATCTTGTAATCGTTGTCGGGATCGAAATATGAGCTCGTTGCCAGCACCACGTCGTTTCTGCCGTCGCCGTTTACGTCGCCGATGGCGATGGAGCGGGGATCCGAGCCGACCGGGAATTTGACGTAGGCCCTGAAGAGGTTGGAGTTGGGGGGGCCGGTGGCGGTAATGACCACCTGGTCGGGAGCGCCGTCGACGAGTCCGTTGTTGACCACCAGGGTAACGGTGTAGGTCCCCGGGAGGTCAACGAAGAACGACGGGGTCGCTGAGGCGGGGTTGTCGAAGGCGGCCGTGCTTCCCGGCGGCTTGGAGGTGATGGTCCAGTTGAAGGTGATCGGGTAGGCGAGGATGTCGCTACTCCCTCCCCCGTCCAGGGTCACGGTGTCGCCGGTTCCCACCGACAGGTCCGGCCCGGCGGCGGCAGTCGGGGGGGCGATCACCGGGCCGCCATCGAGATCGTTCCAGGCATAGGAGTATTTCGACTCGTAGGCGTCGTTGCCGTCGGCATCGACCTCGAGCTTGATGAAGGTCGCGGAAAGCGGCGTTATCCTGGCACTGGAATTCTGTGCCCCCCGCATCATCAGCGGGCCGCCCGAACCGGGATAGGACCTGACGTCGCTATAGAGGTAGGCGACGAGGGTGCTGACGTCCACATACCCGAAGCTCGAGAGATAGCATCGCCCCTGCAGGGTTTCCGATACCGAGCCTGGATTCCACCAGTTGTCGAAGGTAGCGGTCTGGATAAAATTCTCGAACCTGAATCCCTCCTGGGCGAGGTTGTCCTGGCCGCTCAGGTTGAAGGTCAAGGTCTGCGTGCTGCTGAGCTGGTCGACCTGCATCCTGAGCGTTCCGCTGATGGAGATATCGGTGGTGGCCGAACTGGCTCTCAGCAGATCGGTGGTGAGGGTGCCGTCACTGATCGCCCCGAGTGCCGGATTATAGGCGTTGATCACCACCACGGTAACTCCATCGTAGGTGTAACCGTCGCCATCGTTGAACTGCCGGTAGGACATCGAAAGGCGGCCGGTGCCCGTGCTGTCGTCGATGCTCCCGGTGATCTGCAAGGTACCGCTCACCATTCCCGGAACCGTCTCGTTGATGGGGACGGCATTCCTGATGCTGTGCCAGCCCGCCGGGATCACCTTGGCGGAGCGCCACTGCTGGCGGATTGTTTTCCCGGCCAGAGAGGCGATGGCCTCCCCGGGTCTGCCGGCGGGAGCCGCGCGTGTGGCAGCCGTGGCAGCCGTGGCACCCTTGGCACCCGTGGCAGCCTTGGCCTCGGCCGGTCCCTGGGCGGAAGCGCCGCCGTTCCAGATGATGGCGAAGAAATGGCCGGCGTTGGCGGAGGTCACCATGGCCGGCGTGGTGAGTCCAGAGTAGGTGATGGCCGGTGTTCCGGCGGCAGCGCCTCCCCCTCCCCCTCCCCCACTGCCACATCCTGCCACGAAAATTGCTGTCACGAGCAGCAAGCAAACCTCATACGCTAACCGTCTCATCTCGCACCTCCGCGGCTTGCAGCCTGTACTCACGTTCAAGAGCGAAGCCGTGCCCGGCCACTGCGGTCCGACAAGAAAGGCACAGCGGACACTACCGAAACGTGGTGCCAGTCACACGGAATGATTTGGTCTGGAAAATGGTGAATGAGGTGGAAACGCTGCGGTGGATGAAAGGAAGGGGGTGCCCCCTATGACAGCCGTCTTTGAGACACTACCCGCAGTAGGTAGCGCCTGAGCCAACCGGTGCGGCGAGGATAATGCATTAATAACAGAGACCGTTTGACTCAAGGTTAACTCCGCCAAATGCTATGTCAATACTCGCCAATGGAACGGGATACGGAGAGAAAACTCCCCCGCTAAAAAAACGTGTTGACAACCATCCCGGAGAGAGATAGTTTTATATCAAACGATATGACGTCAAGCAAAGAGGCTGACGATGGCCAAGCAGAGTTCAACATACCGCGCCCTTAATACCTACACCAAGCTGATGAGGGCAGCCGAATCGGTCACCGCCCGGACCAGCCGGGTGATGGCGGGAGCCAACCTCACCGTGAGCCAGTTCGGGGTACTGGAGGCGCTCTTTCACAAGGGGCCGCTCTGCCAACGGGACATCGCCGCCAAGATTCTCAAGAGCACCGGCAACATGACGCTGGTGATCGACAACCTGGAAAAAAGCGGCCTGGTCCGCCGGGTACGCGACACCGAAGACCGCCGTTTCCTGACCATCCACCTGACCGAGCCGGGCACGGACCTGATCTCCAGGGTCTTTGGCGAGGTAGAGGCGGCCATCGTCGCCGAGATGTCCATCCTGAGCGATCAGGAGCAGGAAACGCTGGGAGAACTATGCAAGAAGCTGGGTCTGAAAGGAGGAGTACCGGAAGCAAGCTAGCAGAGACGAGTTTTTTTGCCCAATAACTTCGACATTAAACCATCCAACCTTAAAAGGAAAGGAGCCTAACAATGAAACGCACCATCGCATCCATCGCCGCCCTGATCGCCCTCTCCATCCCGGGCCTCGCCCTCGCCTCCACCTGGACTCTCGACCCCGACCACTCCAACGTCGGCTTCAAGGTCCGTCACCTGATGGTCTCCAACGTGAAGGGGAACTTCGAGAGGTTCACCGGCACCATCGACATCAACGACAAGGACGTCACCAAGTCGACCGTCCAGGTGAGCATCGACACCAACTCGATCAACACCAACGTCCAGAAGCGTGACGCCCACCTGAGAAGCGCGGACTTCTTCGACGTCGCCAAGTACCCGACCATGACCTTCGTCTCCAAGAAGGTGGCCAAGGCAGGGAAGAACAAGCTGAAAGTGACCGGCTACCTGACCCTGCACGGCATTACCAAGGAAGTCGTCCTGGACGTGGAAGGGCCGTCGGCCGAGAGCAAGGACCCGTGGGGTAACATCCGCAAAGGCGCCACCGCCACCGCCAAGATCAACCGCAAGGATTTCGGCCTGGTCTGGAACGCCGCCCTCGAGACCGGCGGGGTAGCTGTCGGCGACGAGGTCACCATCACCCTGGAAGCGGAAATGATCAGGAAGTAAGCAAACGGGAGGTGGCCGGGGGGAGCGATCCTCCCGGCCCCTGCGGTGCAGGGTAAAGCCATGAGACGGCTTCAGCGGATACAAAAGGGACTCGATGCCCACCCCTACCGGACCATCGAACCGGGGGAGCGCGCCCATGCGGCGGTAGCCCTGGTCCTCGAGGAGACGGCCAAGGGGTTGAACCTCCTTTTCATCGAACGCGCCACCAACGAAAACGACTACTGGTCGGGGCAGATCGCCTTCCCGGGGGGGAGAAAAGAGACGGTGGACGATTGCCCCCAGCAGACCGCGCGACGGGAAACCCGCGAAGAAACCGGCCTCGACCTGGCGTCCGCCCGCTACCTCGGACGGCTGAGCGACTTCGCCCCCGCCGGGCTGAAGATCGTGGTCTCCAGTTTCGTGTACGCCATCGACCATCGGTCCGCGTTGACTCCCGATCCCGAGGAAATCGCCGACGCCTTCTGGTTTCCCGTGGACGAGATCAGCAATCCCGCGCGCTTGACCGAGGTGCGCCGCGTCTTCCGTGACCGGTTGAGGACATTCCCGGCGGTTGATGTCGGTAAACGGCAACCACTGTGGGGAATCTCCTACCACCTGCTGCGCAGCCTGGAGAAGAGAGCGGTAGCTCAAAAAGAGAGCGGAAAAGAGATTCGATAGTCACAAACAGAGGAGGATGTCACTATGAACGCATTGTACTGGGATGCCATTCGCAATAGAAGAAGTCACTACGCAATCAGCAACGAGCAGGTCACCAGGGACGAGAGAATCGAGGAGATCGTTAACGAGGCGGTGAAGCACGTTCCCTCCTCGTTCAACTCACAAAGCGCCCGGGTGGTGGTCCTCTTGGGGGAACAGCACCGGAGGCTTTGGGACCTGACCAAGGACGAGTTGAGGAAGATCGTGCCGGCCGACAGTTTCCGGGCCACCGAGGAGAAGATCGACGGAGCCTTCAGAAGCGGCTACGGCTCCATTCTTTACTTCGAGGACTGCGCGGTGGTCGAGGGGCTCCAGCAGCGCTTCCCGCTCTACCGGGACAACTTCCCTCTCTGGTCCCAGCAGTCGTCGGGGATGTTGCAGTACGCCGTCTGGACCGCCCTCGAAGCGGAAGGCTGGGGCGCCTCGCTCCAGCACTACAACCCGGTCATCGACGACGCGGTCAAGGCCACCTGGAGGATCGATCCGGGATGGAAACTGATCGCCCAGATGCCGTTCGGCAAACCGGTCGATGCGCCCCGCCAGAAAGAGTACCTTCCCCTGGCGCCGCGGGTAAACCTGTTCAGGTAGGAAAAGCTCCCGTCGGAAAAACGGGACGAGGAGGAACACATGTCGGGGAAAATGCCAGCCATCTTCGTTTCACACGGCGCACCGAGCCTGATCGTCGAGGATTGCCCGACTCGCGACTTTCTGCGCGGGCTCGGGAAAGAGATCGGCCGCCCCAAAGGGATCGTATCGGTGTCGGCCCATTGGACCACCGCCGAACCGCGGGTCACCATAAACCCGCACCCGGACACCATCTACGACTTCGGCGGCTTCGCGGATGAACTGTACACCCTCGTCTACCCGGCCCCGGGGGACCCGCTTTTGGCCGGGAAAGTTCTTTCCCTTATGGGCCAGAAGGGGATCACCGGGGGCAAGGACAGCTCGCGAGGCTACGATCACGGGGCATGGGCGCCGCTCATGCTGATGTATCCGGAGGCCGACATCCCGGTGATCCAGCTCTCGGTCCAACCGCACCTTGGGCCTGATCACCATCTCGCCATCGGCAAGGCGCTGGCGCCCTTACGTGAGGAAGGGATCCTCATACTGGCCAGCGGGGCAGCCACCCACAACCTGCGGGATTTCTTCGGCAGGGCCCTTGACGAGGCGCCCCTCCCCTACGCCAGGGAGTTCACGGAGTGGCTGAAAGATGCGGTGATAAACGACCGGCGGGACGAGCTCCTCGACTACCAGCGGCAGGCACCGCAGGCCATCCGCAACCACCCCACCCCCGAGCACTTCCTCCCGATCTTCGCCGCCATGGGTGCCGGGGAGAAAGGAGATCTCCTTCACGACGGCTACACCTACGGCGCACTTTCCATGGCCGCCTTCGAGTGGGAATAGCCCCCGCAGATTCACCGTGGCCGGCCGGGAAAGCGAAGCAAGCCCCCGGTCGGCAACGGGCGGCGTTCCCCCCGCTCCCGCTCGCTACGGGCGGGGAAACTCCCCGGTGCCGGGGAACCGGTAACGGCGGTACAATGTGGCTGGGACGACGAAAGTCGCGGAGGGAGGTGTACCATGGCCCAACACCCCCGGAGGGAAAAGGAGTACGCGGCAAAGGAACCGGACTCGGCGCGGCGGGTGATCTACAAGGTGGGACACTCGACGATGGAGCTGGAAACCTTTGTCGAGTTGCTGAGGGAGACCGGGGTCGACATGGTCGCCGACGTAAGGACCATCCCGCGCTCGCTGCACAACCCGCAGTTCAACAAGGAGACACTAAGCCCGTACCTGAGGGTTCGCCGGATAAAGTACCTGCATCTCAAGGAACTGGGGGGACTGCGCCGCCACGTGAAGGACGATCCCCGCAACGCGGGGTGGCACAATGCCTCCTTCCGCGGCTTCGCCGACTACATGCAGACCCCCGAGTTCGCAGCAGGGCTCGAGGAGCTCATCGCCTGGGCCGGGAAGCGGACGGTGGCCATCATGTGCGCCGAGGCGGTTCCCTGGCGCTGCCACCGCTCGCTGATCGGCGACGCCCTGCTCATCCGCGGCGTCGAGGTGATCGATGTCTTCCCCTCGGGAACACTCAAGCCCCACCACCTCTCCCCCCTTGCCGCCGTCGACGGGAACCGCCTAACCTACCCTGCCGTACCGGAAGACGATGCCAGCGATGAACGCCTACGCGGCTGAGCGCCGACCGGCCGCCGTATTCAGTCCATGTGCAAAAGCGGATAGCGCCCGAGCTCCTCGCGTGTCCAGAGCGAGAGCCCGGCGCGGGGGCCGATGGTTTCCACCGCGATGATGGCGTCGGGGTCGTCGAAGGTTATGCTCCCCGGGTTTCCCGACATCTCAAGGGTCTCCAGCAGATAGCTGTCGAGGAAGCGCTCCTCCTCCATGGTGGAGAGTCTCCCCTTGAAGCCCCGCCGGTGCATCCGCACGTGAAAGGATTTCCCCTCCAGGCCGGTCAGCCACGCCCCGGCCGCCTGGCGCGCCTTGGCCTCGAACTCGTGAGGCTCCTGGAAGGAGAAGGTCTCGTAGACCGGCATCACCCGCGACAGCGGGGCCAACAGCTCGTCGTCCCGCTCGCCGTCCCGGTGGAGACGATCGAGCATCCAGCGGGGATCGGGGACCCGCATGACCAGGATGTTGAAGTAATCGATCGCGCTGACCGTGCCGTAATGCTCGAGGATCCGCTGCGCCTTGCCGTACCCTTCGTCGTGAACGGTTACCACCACGTTCCAGTCATGCATGACGTTCTCCTTGTCCGCCCCTCTACCAGCCGAAGAGCGCCTCCACCTTGGCCGCGCAGATGAAGTCGTTTTCGGAGAGCCCGGCGATGGCGTGGGTGACAAAGCTCACCCGGCAGCGGCGATAGGAGACCTCCAGGTCGGGATGATGCCCCTGGCCGTTGGCAATCCAGGCCACCGCGTTGACGAAGGAGATGGTCTGGTAGTAGTTCTTGAAGTCGAACTCCTTGCTGATCGCCGTCCCCCGCAGCTCCCACCCCGGCAGCTCCCCCAGCAGTTCGGCCACCCGGTCACCCGCCAGCGGCGGCGTCCCCCCCTCACACGGTTGGCACTGCCTCGATGCCAGGGTGCTGATCTCTTCGGTCATCGCCACCTCCCGTTTTTTCCCGCACCAGACCTCCGTCACTTTTTCCACCGGACCAAATTTCCTCCGCGGAAACCGCGATTGATCGCCACGATCTCCCCAGGGAACCGGGGATGCCGCTTGGTTCCTCACGAGGGAACCCCATTACGTAAAAAACGGTTTTGAAATGCTGGATTTTTGACGGTGCTATTTGCACAAATTTTAGGCAAAAAGTTAAAATGTCACCTGATTGGGACAGATAGGGACCAGGAACAGAAAGTTATCCACAGGGTTTTCCACCTAAATGTGGATTGCGGAGCCGCATGGATGACCGCGATGGATCGTAGCGGTTTTTTTTTATGCACTTTTCGGGCTGGTTGGGCGATTTCGACATTATTTTGACAGAGTTGGAAAACTTTCCGACGGCCGGAGAAAAATTCCACACGCCGCAGGGCCGCCGAAACCGGTGCCGCCCAAGCCTTGTTACCGGACCTTTCGATGGTACCCTTTCAGGAACACACCGCGTTTGGGTCAACCAAACAATCGCATCCGATCCTCAAGGAGAAAGCCATGAAAACCGCGCTCGCTTTCCTGGCCCTGGTGCCGTTTTTGGCGGTCCAGCCCGCCGAACTGTTCGCCGAGGACTACCTGGAGTGCCGGGCACGCTGCGCCCAGGAAAGCTACGACTGCATGAACGCCACCCAGGGCGACGACCCGGCGGCCCAGAAGGCCCGCGACGTCGACTGCATCCAGAGAACCGACGGCTGCAACTCCTTTTGCGAAACCCTCCGTCCGCTCCCCGAAGAGCCTCCTCCCCAGGAGAACCAGGGGGCGGAGAAGCAGTAGTATCAGTGGTTCTGCCCTTTGGCCTCCCCCGGCAGCGGGTGTGACCGCTCGTACCGGTCCAAAAGTTCCTCGAGGATGTTCTCACCCGCCTCCGCCGACCGCGCCACCAATTCCTGCCTGACGTAGTCGAGCGCCTGTGCGCAGCGCTGCTCGGGCCACCTTTCCCTGATGATCTGGATGTTCCCCTTTCCCCAGGCGATGTGCGGACGGGCCACCTCCTGGAGTCCCACCTTGAGAAGCTCCATGCAGCGGTGAAGTTGCGCCTCGTTCGGCTGGCCCCCCTTCAGCAGGTGGTCGATGACGGTCTCAGCGGCTCTCATGGCGATTTCGCAGTTAAGCATCGGGCTCCTCCCGTACGCGTCCGCCTCCCCATAGCATGTCGTCCATGAACTGGCGACGCAGACGCTCGTCAGCGTTCTGTTCGTAGAATTCCTGCTCAGAAAACGAGAAACGATACGACTGGAGGTACTCCATCAGCACCTGGTAGGCGGTGTTGATCTTGCGGATCTGGGCGGGGTCGTCCCCACCATGGCCGGTGTCGGGATGGTACCGCTTCACCAGCTCCCGGTGCCGGCTCTTGATCTCGGCCAGCGAGGCCCGCTCTTCGAGGCCGAAGACGGCCAGCGCCGCTTTGAGTTCACGGTAGGTCATGGCCTTTGGCTACCCTCCCCCTTGGCTCCCGTCCCGCCTGGCGTACCGGCGGCAGTGGGCGGACTGGTCAGCTGGCGGGCGGCATCCCGGTCGACCAGCCAGCGCACCGCTCCCTGGCGGGGGTGAACGAGGCTCGCCGGAAGCGGAGGGACCCCGTCCCCGGGAGCCAGCACCCGATGCAGGATGGCGGCCTTGTCGCCGCCGGTGACCAGGAAGACGACCAGCTCCGCCTCGTTCAAGAGCGGCAGGGTGACGGTAACCCGGAAGAGCTCCTGCTCCGGCAGAAAGAGCGCGGTGACCAGCCGGGAGCTCTCCTCCACCGCCGGGCTCCCCGGGAAAAGGGAGGCGGTGTGGCCGTCGGCCCCCAGCCCCAGGAAAACGAGGTCGAAGGCGGGCTTGGCAGCTTTGAGCTCCCCTCTCAGCTCCTCCTCGTAGGCACGGGCTGAGGCCTCGGCGGAGTCCCGGAAGGGGACCGGGTGGAGCTGGCGGTCGCCTACCGGCCAACGATCCTGCACGGTACGCTGGAAGGTCCCGAAGTTGCTGCGCGAGTCGCCGTACGGCACATGGCGCTCGTCGCCCCAGAAGAGCTGCACCGCCTCCCACGGGACCGATCCCCGCCACGGCTCCTCCCCCAACAGCCGGTAGCAGCGAAGCGGCGTCTCCCCCCCGGAAAGAAGCACGTTGAAACGCCCCTTCTTGCGTGCCGCCAACCGGGCAGCTTCGGCAAAAATGGTGGCCGCGGCCCGGCTCAGGGCCTCCTTGTCGCGATAGACCGTCAGCATCGGTTACCTTCCGGCGGGGGGACAGGCGGCCGGCTCCACCCGCGAGGGGTTGTACCAGCTGCCGTCCTGGGCGATGACCTGGTCGGCTTCGGCGGGCCCCCAGCTTCCCTGGTCGTAGAAATAAAGGGGGGTGACGTTGCCGAGGATGGGGTCGACGATGCGCCACTGCGCCTCGACCGCCCCCTCGGAGGCGAAAAGGGAGGGATCCCCCCGCATGGCGTCCCCCAAAAGTCGCTCGTAGGGGGGCATGGCGTCCCCCTCGCTCTGGGCGGCCACCAGCTCGACGTCCTCCCCCACCCTCCGCTCCCCGGGGACCTTCACCCTGATGCCGAGGCCGATCAGCACGTCCGGGCTCAACCGGAAACGGAGGTGGTTGGAGAAGGCGGGAACGATCTCCCCGAAGGTCTCCCTGGGGGGCCTTTTGAAGGAAACGGTCACCGTGGTGGAGGTGACCGGGAGGCACTTGCCGGCCCGGATGTAGAAGGGAACCCCGGCCCAGCGCCAGCTGTCGATGAAGAGCCGGACGGCGACGAAGGTCTCCACGGGGGAATCGGGTGCCACCCCCGGCTCGGAGCGGTAACCCCGGAACTGCCCCCGCACCACGTGGGCGGGGTCCAGGGGTTTGACGGCGCTCAAAAGCCGGGCGCTCTCCTCGCGGATGGCGTCCGGATGGTCCCCGGCCGAGGGGTCCATGGCAAGGTAGGCGACGATCTCCAGGAGGTGGTTCTGCAGGACGTCGCGCACCGCCCCCGCCTCCTCGTAGAACTTCCCGCGCCCGTTCACCCCGAACTCCTCGGCCATGGTGATCTGCACCGAGGAGATGTAGTTGCGGTTCCAAAGCGGCTCCAGGATGGAATTGGCGAAGCGGGTGTAGTAGATGTTCTGCACCGGCTCCTTGCCGAGGAAGTGGTCGATCCGGAAGATGGCGGGGTCGGGGAAGGCGGAGTGGAGGACGCGGTTGAGCTCCCGGGCGGAGGCGAGGTCGCGGCCGAACGGCTTTTCGACCACCACCCGCGGCTCCCGCAGGCAGCCGGTACCGGCAAGCCCCTGGACCACGGTGGCGAACATGCTGGGGGGGATGGCCAGGTAGTAGAGGGGACGGGCGCTCTCCCCGAGCGCGGTGCAGAGATTCTGGTAGGTGGCGGGATCGCCGTAGTCGCCGTCGACGTAGGCAAGCCTGCCGGCGAGTTTTTGGAAGGCCTCCTCGTTGATCCCCCCGCGGTGTGCGAGGCTGTCGCGGATCCGCTCCTTGAGCCGCTCCACGTTCCATCCCGAGCGCGCGACGCAGACGAGCGGCACGTCGAAGTGCCCCCTGGCCGCCAGCCCCTGGAGGGCGGGAAAGATCTGCTTGTAGGCGAGGTCGCCGGTGGAGCCGAAAAAGACGAAGGCATCGGAAGGGGTGAGGGTCATGGCGCCTCCCCATCGGCGGGCGCCGGTTTCCCGGCATGGCCGCCGAAACCTGCCCGCATGGCGGAGAGGAGGCGGTCGGCGAAGTCACCCTGGCCCCGGGAGACGAACCGGTTGAAGACCGCCGCGCTCAGCACGTGGGCCGGGGCCCCTTCGTCGATGGCGGCGGTCAGCGTCCAGCGCCCTTCACCGGAATCGGCCACGCTCCCGGTGAATTGGGCGAGGTCGGGGCTCTGCAGCAGGGAGGAGGCGCTAAGGTCGAGGAGCCAGGAGGAGATGACGCTTCCCCGGCGCCAGAGTTCGGCGATGGCGGGGAGGTCGAACTGGTAGCGGTAGTACTCGGGGTGGCGAAGGGGTGCCGTCTCGGCGTCGGCCGCCCGCGGCCTGGTGCCGGCGTCGGCCTGCTCGAGGATGTTGAACCCCTCGGCCAGCGAGGCCATCATCCCGTACTCGATCCCGTTGTGGATCATCTTGACGAAGTGGCCGGCGCCGGAGGGGCCGCAGTGGAGGTACCCCTTTTCGCCGGCGGCAGGCTCCCCTTCCCTTCCCGGAGTACGCGGGAGGGCCGACTCGCCGGGGGCGAGGGTGGCGAAGAGCGGCTCAAGCCTCGCCACCGCCTCGGGATCGCCGCCGATCATCAGGCAGTATCCCCGCTCCCGTCCCCAGATGCCGCCGCTGGTCCCGACGTCCAGGTAGTGGATTCCCCGCTCCCTCAACCGGGCCGAGCGTCTGAGGTCGTCGTGGAAATGGGAGTTCCCGCCGTCGACCACCACGTCCCCGGGCTCGAGGAGCGGGATGAGGGAGGCCAGGGTCTCCCCCACCACCGCGGCGGGAAGCATCAGCCAGAGGGCCCGGGGCTTCTCGAGCCTCTTCACTAGCTCCGCCAGGTTGGTGACGCCGGTGGCACCCGACTTAACCAGGGCCTCCACCGAGGCAGGGTAGAGGTCGAAGACCACCACCCGGTGACCGCCCGCCATCAGGCGCCGCGCCATTTCGCTTCCCATCCTCCCGAGACCGACCATTCCGACTTGCATCCGTACCCTCCCGAGTTGTCCGTTTCTCTACCGGGCCGGCAGGCTGCCGGGCCCCTGACCGTGCTGGGCGCCGGCTCCTTGCCACGCCCCTGTCTGTGCCGGGACCGGCTCCGTGCCACCCCCTGCCTGTACCGGGGACCGGCGTTGGCGAAGCCCGCCCCCTACTCCTACTTCAAGGCGGCCTGGCGCTTCTCCTCCAGCACCGCGGCGAGCGATTCGAAGGGGCGCCTGAATTTCTCCACCCCCTCGTCCTCGAGCTGCCTGGTGACCTGGTCGATATCGATCCCCAGCTCGGGGAGCCGCTCCAGGACCTGCATCGCCTCCGCCCCCCCCTGGTCGAGCCGCGGCGAGGGATCGCCGTGGTCCCGGTAGGCGACCAGGGTCTCCATCGGCATGGTGTTGATGGTGTCGGGGCCGATCAGCGGTTCGACGTACTTGACGTCCGTGAAGGCGGGATCCTTGACCCCGGTGCTGGCCCAGAGCACCCGCTGGGGACGCGCCCCGCGGCCGGCCAGGGCGAGGTAGCGGTCGTCGGAGAGGGTCTCGCGGTAGATCTGCCGGGCGAGCTTGGCGCAGGCGATGGCGGTCTGCCCCCTAAGCGACAGCGCGATCTCGCCCCGGCGCCCCCCCTCCTCGATCAACCGGTCCAGCAGGGGATCCACCACCACGTCGATGCGGCTTAAAAAGAAGCTCGCCACCGAGGATACCTTCTCCAAGGGGAGGCTGTGGGAGGCGCGGGCCGACAGCCCGTCCAGGTACGACTCCACCACCGCCCGGTAGCGCGCAAGCCCGAACAGCAGCGTCACGTTGACGTTGATCCCCTCCCGGATCAGCTCGCCGATGGCGGTGAGCCCCTCCTCGGTGCCGGGGACCTTGATGAAGAGGTTGGGACGGTCCACCCGCTGCCAGAGCCGGCGCGCCTCCTCGATGGTCTTCTCGGCGTCGTGGGCGAGCAGGGGGGAGACCTCGAGGCTCACGAAGCCGTCGCGCCCTTCGAGCCGCTGGTAGAGCGGCAAAAGGAGGTCGGCGGTCATGCGGATGTCTTCCACCACCAGGGTCTCGTAGATCTCCGCGGCCGATTTCCCCTCGCGGGAGAGCTCGGTGATGGCGCGGTCGTACTCCGAGCCGTGGGCGATTGCCTTCTCGAAGATGGCCGGATTGGAGGTCACCCCGCTCACCCCGTCCTGCTGGATGAGGGAGACCAGCTCTCCCGAGACCAAAAGGCCGCGGCTCAAAAAGTCCAGCCAGACGCTCTGGCCGAAGCCCTGCAGTTTGAGAAGAGGATTCCCTTTCATGGCGATGACACCTCCCTCTCGAGTGCGGCCACCTTGGCGAGACGGCGACGGTGCCGTTCGGCGCCGCTGAAGCGGGCGGCCAGGAAACGGGAGACCAGGGCGAGGGCGCGGCTTTCGTCCACCACCCGGCTCCCGAGGCAGATCACGTTGAGGTCGTCATCCTCGACCCCCTGGGAGGCCGAGAAGTCGTCGTGGATGAGGGCGCCCCGGACCCCGGGGACCTTGTTGGCGGCGATGGAGGCCCCTACCCCGCTCGAGCAGATGGCGATCCCCCGCTCGATCTCCCCGGAGGCCACCGCGCGGGCCAGGGGAATGACGAAGTCGGGGTAGTCGTCGCCGGGATCGAGCGAGAAGGCGCCGAAGTCGGTGACCTGGTGCCCCTGGGCGCAGAGCTCGGCTAAGAGGGACTCCTTCAGAGAGAAACCGCCATGGTCGGTGGCCACCCCGATCCGCATGATCACCCTCCCTGGCGCTTGAGGAGCTCACGGGCCCGGGCCGCCACGTTCTCGACCGTGAAGCCGTACTCCCGCATCACCACCTCGCCCGGTGCCGAGGCTCCGAAACGCTCGATCCCGAGGACGGACCCGTCGAGCCCCACGTAGCGGTGCCACCCCTGCGGGGATCCCGCCTCGATGGCGAGCCGGGCGGTGACCGCCGGGGGGAGGACCGCGTCCCGGTACTCTTGGGGCTGCTCGTCGAAGAGCTCCCACGACGGGAGCGAGACCACCCGGACCGGGATCCCCTCCCCCTGCAGGCGCTTGGCCGCGGCGACCGCGAGGTGGAGCTCGGAGCCGGTGGCGATCAGGATGAGCCGCGGGCTCCCTCCCTGGGCTTCGGCGAGCACGTACCCCCCCTTCAGCACCCCCTCGGCGCCGGCCAGCTTGCCGCGGTCGAGGGTGGGAACCCCCTGGCGGGAGAGGACCAGCGCCACCGGGCGGCGCTCGACGGTGAGGGCGGCCTGCCAGGCGAAGGCGCACTCGTTGGCGTCGCCCGGCCTTAGCGTCACCAGGTGCGGGATCGCCCTGAGGCTCGCCAGCTGCTCGATCGGCTGGTGGGTCGGCCCGTCCTCGCCGAGCCCGATGCTGTCGTGGGTAAAGAGCTGGACCACCTTGAGCCGGGCAAGGGCGGCGAGCCGCAGGGTCGGCCTCAGGTAGTCGGAGAAGGTGAGGAAGGTGGCGCCGAAGGGGATCACCCCGCCGTGGGCGGCCATGCCGTTGGCCGCCGACCCCATGGCGTGCTCGCGCACCCCGAAGTGGAGGTTGGCCCCGGCGGGTCCCCACGCCCCCCCGACGGACCCCTGGCGGTCGCCGGCGGTGAGGCGGGCGCTCTCGAAGTCCCCCCTATCCTTCATGGCGGTGAAGGTGGAGGGGTTGAGGTCGGCCGAGCCCCCCACGATCTCGGGAAGCCTCTCGGCCAGGGCGTTCAGCACCTTGCCGGCGGCGACCCGGGTGGCCATCCCCTTAGCATCGGGGGCAAAGACCGGGAGGGCCGCCTCCCACCCTGCCGGGAGCTCGCCGCTCATCACCCGGGTGAACTCGCAGGCGAGGTCGGGATGGGCGTCGCGGTAGCGGGAGAGGGTCTCCTCCCACTTTCGCTGGGCATTCCCCCCCTTCACCAGCGCCTCGCGGTAGCGGGTGAGGGCGAGCTCCGGGATGAGGAAGGGGGGCTCCACCGGCCACCCCAGCGCCTCCTTGGTGCGCCGCACCTCCTCGACACCGAGGGGGGAGCCGTGGGCCTCGAAGGAGTCCTGCTTGCCGGGAGAGCCGTACCCGAGGTGGGTGCGGACCATGATCAGGGAGGGATGCTCCCGGTCGTCGCGGGCCGCGGCGAGGGCCGAAGCGATGTCCTCGACGTCGTTGCCTACGGCCACCTCGAGGACCTGCCAGCCGTAGGCGCGGAAGCGGGCGCCGCGGTCCTCGGTAAAGCAGAGATCGGTGGAGGCGGCCAGCGAGACCCGGTTGTCGTCGTAGAGGCAGATCAGCTTGCCGAGCCTCAGGTGGCCGGCCAGCGAGGCCGCCTCGGAGGCCACCCCCTCCATCAGGTCGCCGTCGCTCGCCAAAACGTAGCAGTAGTGGTCGACGACCGGGAAGCCGGGGCGGTTGTAGCGGGCGGCCAGGTGGGCCTCGGCGATGGCCATCCCGACCGCGTTGCCTACCCCCTGCCCCAGGGGGCCGGTGGTGACCTCCACCCCCGGGGTCACCCCCCGCTCGGGATGCCCCGGCGTCTCGCTTCCCCACTGGCGGAACCGCTTGATCTCCTCCAGGGAGAGTTGGTAGCCGGAAAGGTGCAAAAGGCCGTAGAGGAGCATGGAACCGTGGCCGGCGGAGAGGATGAAGCGGTCGCGGTCCCACCACCCGGGGTCGGCGGGGTTGTGCTTTAGAAAGCGGCTCCAGAGGAGGTAGGCCATGGGGGCTGCTCCCAGCGGGAGGCCGGGATGGCCGCTGTTGGCCTTCTGGACGGCGTCAACGGCGAGAAAACGGAGTGTGTCGATACAGAGGCGGTCGATACTCTCGTGGCTGGTGGGTGAGGTCATGCAAAGCTCCTTCCTGCAAGGTGCGAGGCGGTAATCATTCGGTGGTGTCGATGTACTGCATGGCCTCCTCGGGGTAGCGCTCTCCGGCCACCCGGAAGGAGGCCGCGGCCTTGTCGATGGCGGCCCAGGCGTCACCGGGGAGGAGGATCCCGACCGAGTCGGCGTTCTCCTCGAGGTAGCGGACCCTCTTCGTGCCGGGGATGGGGACGATGTCGCTCCCTTTCCTGAGCACCCAGGCGAGCGCCACCTGCGCCGGAGTGGCGGCGTGGGAGGTGGCGATCTCCCGGATCACCGACACGAGCTCCAGGTTGTGGCGGATGTTTTCCGGCTGGAAGCGGGGGTTCTTCCGGCGCCAGTCGTCCGCCTCGAGATCGTTCGCGCTCTGGATCTTCCCGGTGAGAAAGCCGCGCCCCATCGGGCTATAGGCAACGAAGCCGATCCCCAGCTCCCGCAGGGTCGGAAAGAGGGTGGTCTCCACCCCCCGCTCCCAGAGGGAAAACTCCGACTGCACCGCGGTCAGGGGGTGGACTCCATGGGCGCGGCGCACGATCCCCGGCCCCACTTCGGAGAGGCCGATGTAGCGGACCTTCCCCTCCGTGACCAGCTCGCTAAGCGCCCCCACCGTCTCCTCGATGGGGACCTTGGGGTCGAGCCGGTGCTGATAGTAGAGATCGATGTAGTCGGTGCCGAGCCTTTTCAGCGACCCTTCGAGGGAGCGGCGGATGTGGGCCGGGCTGCTGTCGAGCTCCAGCGGTTCGCCGCGGGGGCCGAAGCGCCAGGCGAACTTGGTGGCCACGGTGACCCGCTGGCGGGGATACTCCTTGAGCACCCGACCGAGGAGCTCCTCGTTGGTGAAGGGGCCGTACATCTCGGCGGTGTCCCAGAAGGTGATCCCCAGCTCCAGGGCCCGGCGGAGCACCTTGACCGAGGCGGAATCGTCGGGGTGGCCGTAGGCGTAGGACATCCCCATGCAGCCAAGACCCAGGGCGGAGACTTCCAGCCCCTGCTGACCGAGTTTACGTTTTAGCATCCGGGTATCCTCCCAAGCTTGAAGGTGATGGAGGCCGCAGCAAGCCCCCCCGCTACCGCTCCTTGGGGATGCGGTGCGAGAGCACCATGCGGCCGAGCGGGATGGTGCTCACCACCCCGGCGAGGAACAGCATCCACCCGGCCATCTTCCGTTCCCGGTCGGTGAGCCGGTCGGCCACCAGCAGGCCGATCCCTCCTCCCAAGACGGCCCTGGTGGCGGCTATTATCGACAACTGCGGCAAGGTCAACCTGGTCTCCTTCATCTGTCCCTCCTCGTGTGCCGGCCGGCCCCCCGGGGCCAGGGAGGGCCCGCGGGACGGAAGCGGCAATGGTAATGAGAGGCTCATGGCTAGTATATCAGGATAATGAGAACCAGGACGGGCCCCTCCCCTCCCGGGTAAAAAAATGGCCCATATCGCTATGGGCCGCTGTTTGGCAACGTGCTTGGTAGGCCGCCGGCTCATTAAGAAGGTGGAGGGGGGGATGGCCCCCTCCACGTTGCCGACCGGATCACCCCACCTGATGACCCGGCCGGACTACCTCTTGATCACGCAGTCGATCACCGCGTTGATCCTGCGGTTGGCGGCTCTCCCCTCGGGGGTGTTGTTGTAGGCGATGCGGCGGGTGGCGCCGTACCCCTTGGCGGAGAGGCGGGAGCGCTCGATGCCGAAGTTGTCGACCAGGTAGTTGACCACGTTCTCGGCCCGCTCCTGGGAGAGTTTCATGTTCTCGTCCGGATTGCCGACGTTGTCGGTGTGCCCCTCGATGACAGCGGTGGTGGTCGGGTACTGCTTCATGTACTGGGCGACCTTGGCGATCTCGTTACGGTACTCGGGCTTCACGTCGGCCTTGCCGGTGTCGAAGTCCATCACCAGGGTCATGCAGAGCTTCTCGGGGGGCTCGAGCTTGTTCACGTCGAAGGCGCAGTCGATGATCGCCTCGATGCGGCGGTTCTTCTGCTTCCCTTCGTCGGTGGCGTTGTCGGCGACCGGCCGCGAGAAGCCGTAGCCGCGGGCGGTCAGGCGGGAGCGGTCGATGCCGAAGTTGGCGACCAGGTAGTCGACCACCGCCTGGGCGCGGCGCTGGGAGAGATCCATGTTGTGCTCGTAGGTGCCGACGTTGTCGGTGTGCCCTTCGATGACGGCGGTGGTGGAGGGATATTTTTTCATGAAGTCGCCGACCTTGGCGATCTCGTCACGGTACTCGGGGCGGATGAGGGCGCGGTCGATGTCGAACTCGATGTGGAGCGTCACGCAGTACTTGTAGTGACCCGGGGTCGGCTCGGCGGCCGGGACCGGTGCCAGCGGGGCCTCGCCGGCGGGCGGCGCCGGCGGCGGAGGAGTCGGCTGCGCCGGCGCGGCGGCGGGCTGGGTGACTTCCTCGGCGGCCGGCTTGGCGCCGCCGAAGACGAAGGTGAGGCCGGCGGAGTATTCCCAGTTGTCCAGCCGCTTGTAGCTGAAGTCGACGATGTAGCGTCCGTCGAGCCGCAGGGCCAGGTCGTCGGTGAAGAAGAACTTGAAGCCGAGGCCGCCGTTGAGGGTACCGTCGGTGGTACCTTCATGCACCCCCGGGTACTCGTAGGTGATCCCCCCGCCGCCGACCGCCAGGTAGGGAACCACGGTGGACTGGGGCATCAGGTTGTACAAAAGGTCCAGGTGGTAGGCCCAGACGTTGAAGTGGCTATCATTGTTGTTGAACTCGGCCCGGGTGTAGGCGCCGACCAGTTCGGCCTCGAAGCTGTCGGTGAGGTCGTAGCCGAGCCGGAGGCCGTAGATCGGGCGGTTGCGCTTGAGGGCCTGCTGACCGTTGACGTCGTCATCATCGAAGACAAAGCCTCCGATGTAGGGGGAGATGGAGACCGCTCCCGCCCGTTCGCCGGCGTGGGCGATCCCTGCCAGCGCCAGCATAAAGAGTACCGCCAACATCCACGTGGTCTTTTTCATGTCCCTTTTCCCTCCTTGGTGGTAGAGCCTCCTGGAAGGCTCCCCGGTGATTTTGAGCCGCCCGCCGGGCAACGCGCTCGTCCCGTTTTGCGGAACGTGACCGGCTGCGGCCACCTCTGGGTTAAAAACCGCTCATTGGCCTTAAATTAATTACGCTTAATGGTAGCGGTTTTCCATCCGCTGTCAACCTCGTGACCGGCATCGTGAACGGCGCCCCGGCTCAGTACCCCCGCAGCCGGGTCATGTTCCTTCCCTCGCCGATCTCCTCGACCGGGAGCCCCGCGCTCAGGTAGGCCTTGAAGCCCCCCCTGAGCAGCCGGGGCCGCACACTCCCGGCCCCCGCCAAGAGATCCACCAGCCGCTCGGCCGGGGTATCGCAGGGAGCGGTGGTATAGACCACCACCGTCCGGTCCTTGGGAATCTCCTCCAGGCGGGAGGTCAGCTCGCCGCTGTCCATCCGGAGCGCCCCCCTCGCCTTCATGACCGCCAGATCGAGGTCGCCGGCGTGCCGGACCTCGACCAGGCAGAGCGGCGTATCCCCCTTAAGCTGATCGCGCACCCAGTCCGCATTTACCGTGAGCTCCCTGTCCATGCTCTGTCTCCCGTAGCGCTCCCCTTCCGGCAGCTAGTCCTCCCCCTCGTCCCCCGCCTTGCTGTCCACATGGGGCGGCTTACCTCTCTTGCGGGTGAAGAGGAATACGACCAGGAAGATCAGCGCGATGATAAGCAGCACGATCGACCAACTGACTGCCCCGAACGAATGGGTGTAGGTCACCTGTGGCATGATGTCCCCCTTTGGTTATGGCTCAGGAAACCGCCGGCAGCCGCTCGGCCACCACCTCGGCCAGGTCCCTGGCCCTCACTCTCCCTTCAAATCCGCCGGTCTTGATGCCGTCCTCGAATAGCGTCAGGCAGAACGGGCAGTTGGCTACCAGGACCGGCTCTCCGGTAGCCGCGGCCATCGCAATACGGATCTCACTGATGCGGGCACCTACCCTCTCCTCGGCCAGCACCCTTCCGCCCCCCCCTCCGCAGCAGAAGGTCTCCCGGCCTTTGTGCGCCATCTCGGTGATGCGGGCTCCCGAGCGGGCGAGTACCGCCCTGGGCTCGGCACCGATGTCCCGGTAGCGGGCGAGGTAGCAGGAGTCGTGGTAGGTGCAGGCGAGATCCTCCGGCCGCACCTTAAGCCGCCCCTCGTCCAAAAGCCGCAGCAGGAAGGTGGAGTGGTGCTCGACCTCGGCGGTGAAGCCGAGATCGCGGTAGTCGCGCACCAGGGTGTTGTAACAGTGGGGGCAGGTGGCCACCACCTTGGTGACGCCGTGGGCCTGCATCTTCTCTATGTTCGCGCGGGCCATCTGCTGGTAGAGGTACTCGTTGCCGAGCTTTCGGGGAGGCTCGCCGCAGCAGGTCTCCTCCTTCCCCAGGATGGCCAGCCGGATGCCGGCCGCCGAGCAGATGCGGGCGAAGGCGCGGGCGACCGCCTGGTTTCTCCGGTCGAAGGAGGCGTAGCAGCCGACGAAGTAGAGGAGATCCGCCGGCTCCCCCTCCCCCAGCACCGCCACCTCGAGCCCCTCGGCCCAGTCGCCCCGCCGGGCGTAGGCCATGCCGAAGGGGTTGCCGTTCACCTCGTAGTTGGCCAGTGCCCCCCGCACCTCGTCACCGGGGAACTCGATGGCCCCCTTGGGACGCAGGTCGGTGAAGAGGTAATTGACCCCGGTCAGGAAGAGGTGGCGCAGCTTGGTCACCGGGATCAGGGCGATGAATGCCATGGAGACGCCGAGATGGAACCACCAGAGGGCGCGGTGCAGGGAGCGGAGGCGGGGAACGTCCCACCCGTCGAGGAGCTTGGCGATCGCCAGCCCGCCGAAGGAGAAGGGGGCGATGGCGGGGTTGCTCCTTAGCTCGGTGGCGGCCATGCGCGCACCTTCCAGCCAGAAACCGGTGATCAGGATGGCGAAGAGGAGCAGGTGGCTCAGGTAGTCATCCTTGCCGGTCTGCAGGTTCATCGGGGTGAAGACATACCGCCTGATCGCGAAGCCGAGCAAGGTGGCGATGGCGGCGATCCCGGCGGTATTGAGGACCACCTTGAACACCAGGTAAAAGGGCCCCCTGAGAAAGCGCACCGAGAAGAGGGGATCGGTGAAGTCCGCCTGCAGCATGACCAGCAGGGTCCCGATGAACAGGAGGAGAAATCCCCAGAAGAAGAGCGCGTGCAGGGTGCCCGGGAGCCTGACCAGGAGGACCCTGGTCTGGGCGAAGGAGGCCTTTAGCCAGATTCCGATCCGCTCCGGCAGGCGGTCCAGCCGGTCAAGGGGCCTCCCCAGCCGGTATACCGGGACGCGCCGCCAGAATCCCCAGCCGCAAAGGGCCAGGGCGACGGCCGCCAGGCAGTACATCGGGCCGGTTGCGCCATGGCCGACGTTCCAGTAGATCTCTCTGGTAGCTTCCATGTGGTCCCGGTGTGGGTGCGATGTATACAGCAAAGGCCTTCTCCAAAAATAACTTAGATATTTTTAATGTCAATCAGATAATCCGGTTCCAATGTGAAAGGGGGCGGTGGGGGACCGAGGGCGCGAACCCGCTGCCGGCGTGGCTTGGGAGGAAAGCAAAGGGTAGCGAAGGCGAAGCGGACGAGGCGTGGGAAGAGGGTCTATGAGACAAAAAACACTGTAAGATTGTGGGAAAAACGTCTACCATGAGATGGGTAAACTCCTTCCATTAATCGAGAGGCTGCGATGAAGATAACGAACGATGCCCCCCACACCGCACCGATCCAGCAGGTGAATCAGCCGGCGCCCACCGCCACCGCCCGGAAGAAGAGCGACACCGGGAAACCGGCCGGCGACACGGTGGAGATCTCCGGCCAGGTCGACGCCGAGGTGCAGGCCCGCCAGGCCGAACAGGCCCAGCGGGTGGCCGCCATCAAGGAGCAGGTGAAAGCCGGCAGCTACAAGGTGGACTCCCGCAAGGTGGCCGAGAAGATGCTCGCCCGCTCTACCGAGAAGTAGCCCCTCAGAAGTCGAGCAGACCCACCAGCTTCTGCAGGATAACCGTGACGTCCCCCACGTCTATCTTGCCGTCCGGCACCGTTACCCCGCCCGCCAAGGGGGCGACGTCCCCCCGGCTGAGCGCCTGCGGGGTCGCCCGATCGAGTCCCAGGGCGATCCTCATGGCGGCCAGCACGTCGGCCAGGTCCACCACCCCGTCCCCGTTGACGTCCCCCTTGATCACCTGCGGCCGCAGGACGTTGCGGAAGGTCCTACTGATCCCGCCGGCGGCATCGGTCGCCGTGGCGGTAATGCGGGTCACCCCGTCCGGGGCCAGCGGGACCCGCTGCTGGAATCCGCCGTCCTCCCCGACCGTCGGAAGAAAGAGGCTTTCTCCCGCCTCGATCGCCACCGCCACCCCACCGGCCTCACTCCCCGCCCGCCCCGTCACCACGAGGAAGTCCCCCTCCGCCTGGAGATCCTCGGCGGGATCGGTGATGGCGATCCGCGGCCGGCCGGGGGAGAGGAAGACCGTCCGCTTGAGGCGGGAGCCCTTACCCGCCAGCGACGCGGCCACCTCGACCGTATTGATCCCCCCCTTCAGAATCCCGCTGCCCTGCAAGCTGTTGCCGATTACCGTGAGAGCCACGGACGAGCCGTTGACCGTCATGGTGGCGCTCGCCCCCGGGGCGACCGTTCCGGCCACCTGGAATCCCTCCTGGTCGGTCACCCCGTTGTCGGGAGGCTCCCGCAGGGAGATGACGGGAGCGCCGGGATCGAGCGTCACCGTCAGCGTCTTAACGGCGCGGTTACCTGCCCCGTCGGTGGCCGCCACCGTCACCCCGTTTTCGCCTCGGACCAGGGGGAGCGCCGCGCTGTAGATCCCGTCCCGCCCGGTGATCCCGTTCCCGTTGAGCGTCACCGAGGAGACACCGGAGGAATCGCCGACGCTCGCCGTCACGTTGAGGGTGGGGTCCGGGGTAACCGAGCCGCTGGTCAGCACGGAGATCGCCACCGCCGGGGGATTCCCCTCCTGGGCGACCACCAGCGGCTGTGAGACGGGGAGCGCCGCCTCGTAGTTGGCATCCCCCCCCTGGCTCGCGGTGATCACCACCACCCCTGCCCCGACCGGCGTCGCCCGGTTCCCGCTGACGGTGGCCACGGCGGGGTCCGAGCTAAGGTAGCTGACCGGCAGGGAGCTCGAGGCGGTGGCGGCCAGTTCGACCGGGAGCGCACCGGCCACCGTCTCCGGCAGGGGTCCCCACGTTATCCGCTGCCCCCTCTTGTGCACCACCAGGGTCTGGGAGACGTCGGGGGCCTTCTCCAGGCTGTCGCTTCCCCCCTGGGAGGCGGTGATCACCACGCTCCCGGCGCCGTTCAGGGTGACCACGTTCCCGTCCACCCGCGCGAGGCCCGGGTCGGAGCCGGTGAAGACCAAGGTCAGCCCGCTGCAGGCGGCGGCGGTCACCGTGAAGGGGGGATCGCCGTAGGTCCTCTCGGGAAGCGGAGGGAAGAAGATCTCCTGGCACGACCGGAAGACGGTCAGCGTCCCGTTGGCGCCCACGAAGCGGTAGTTGGCCGCCGAAAGCGGGGTGACGTCGACCGTAATCGGGTACCCTCCCGCCGGGCTCGCCGTGGTGGCGGAGGTGGCGAGCAGCGGGGCGCCGGAGATGACCGCGGTGGTGTCGCTTCCGACTAGCCCGCCGAAGCGGGCGGTCAGGTGCGGGTTGGGGGTCTGGTAGGCCCGGCCGCAGTCGACCGCGGTGACGGTGACGACCGCCTTGGCCACGGTCAGCGGGACCGTTACCGGAGGCGCCGGGTTGTAGGTCCCGCTCCCCCCCTGGCTCGCGGTGATCAAGGTGGTGCCCGCCCCGGTGATGACGATCTCCCCGTTCACCACCGCGGCCACCGAGGTATCCGAGCTGGCATAGCTCAACGGGAGCCCGCTGGTGGCGGTCCCCCCCGGGACGAAGGAGGGATCGCCGTAGCTCTTGTCCGGCAGCGGGGGAATCGAGATGGTCTGGTCGAGCCGGGGCGCCTGCATCGCGACGTCGTTGCCGTAGGTGATCCCCATGGTGTTGATGGCGAAACTCCTGACGTGGTAGCCGGAGCCGGGGGCGAGGCCGGTGATGGCAGCGGTGAAGGGGGTGGCCATCTCCGCGAGATGGAGGCAGCGGCCGGCAAGCCCCGGATAGTCCGCGCTCCCCCAGCAAAGGCCGGCGTCGGTGGCCGGGTAGTAGTTGGGGAAGATGGTCCCCCCCCCGGTGGCCGAGGTGGCGGTGACCCCGGTCAGGGTGGCGCTGTCCAGAAGGGGCAGGAAGGCGTCCGAGCGGATCCAGTTGGAGCGGGGGCCGGATAGGGTAAAACCACGCAGGGCGCCGTCGCCGCCGTGGGAGGTCCGGTCCGGCAGGATGGAGAAGGCCCCGTTGTCGAGCCCGGCGTCCCCCTCGTCGAAATGGTAGTAGGCCACGAGGTGCGGGTCCCCGGCCGGATCGATGATCTGCGACGCCTCACCCCTTAGCTGGTCGATCCCCTTGGGCATGTCCCAGATCCTCACCTCGTCCATGGCCCCCCGGAAGAAGAGGTTTCCGGTCCGGTCCAACCCGAAAAGGAGATCGTCCGGATTGTCCGGCACGATCCCCAGGGCCGCACCGGGTAGTTCCGCCTCCACCCTGCCGTCGAGATAGAGGGTCGCATCGCCGCTGCCGCTATCGACCGAGAGGGCGACGTGGTGCCAGATCCCGTCGTTGAGGCTGGTGCTCCCGGTCAGCCCTGCCGAAGGCCCGAGCGAGCGGCCGGCATCCCAAAGCTCCGCCGCTATCCGGTCCCCGTCCAAAAGAACCTGGAACCCCGCCCACCCCTGCCCGCTCCCCGTACTTCCCTTCGAGATGAGCGCCGCTCCGCTGGCCTGGGCACCATCGAGGTAGATCCAGCACTCCAGGGTGAACCCCTCCTTGCTGCCGAAGGAGAGCTGCGGGGCATCCTTGATCCTCACCAGGTCGTCGACGCCGTCGAAGTCGAGGGCGTTGCCGGGCGGGGGATTGACCACCAGTGGCCTCGTGACCGGTACCGCCGCCTGGTAGCGGCCGTCCCCCGGCTGCATCGCCGTGATGTCGGCGGTTCCCGGGGCGAGCAACCGCAGACGGGAGCCCGCCACGGCAGCCACCGCCGGGTTGGAGCTTCCATACTGGACGGTGAGGCCGCTGGAGGCGACCGCGCCGGGGTCGAAATCGGCATCGCCGTAGGTCTTCGGCCGCATCGGCGCAAAGGCGATCGCCTGCGGCAGCGTGCCGGTGACGGTGAGGGTGCCGTTTTGGAACGAATAACGGTAGTTGGGAGAATTGAGTCCGCCCCGGGAGACGACGATGGGATACCCGCCGGCCGGGCTTGCCTCATCGGCCGCCGTGGCGACCGAGGGAACCCCTCCCAGCGAGGAGGCGGTATCGAAAGGGGCCAGGCCGAGGTAGTGGAGGGTCAAGGGGGGATTGGGACTCCCGGCCGGCCGCGAGAGGTCGTCGGCCACCGCCACCAGCGGCGCGGTGGCAATGGCGAGCGAGGAGGGAGCGAAGGTGATCCGGTAATTGGATCCGAGGGTGAGGGTCCCGGGCCCAATGGCATAGGGGCTTGCCGGCACCGTCTCTCCCGTTTGCCGGGTGAGCGCCCCCGTGAAGCCATCGCCCGCCTCGGGAGGCGGGGTGCAGCTCCAGGTAAGGGGCGGATCGGCGGCTCCGTAAATCTTCGTCTGCGGGTCGGCGGCGACCGTCACCGGCTTGGGGGTCACCGAGAGGGCCGCACCTACGTAGGTGATGCCGTAGTCGGAGTTAACCAGCGTTCCCTGCAGTATCGCATAAGGTCCTTCGGCGACGTTTTCACCGGACACCCTGGTGAGCCCTCCCCCCAGGGTGTCGCCGGTCATCAGGGGGGGCGCCACCGTGTAGGTGAGCGGGGGGTCGGCTTGGCCGTAGACCTTGCTCTTGGCATCGGCGGTCACCGTGATGGGGAGCGGATTGACGGTGAGGGGGGCTCCCACGTAGGTGATGCGGTAGTTCGGGTTGGCGAGGGTTCCCTGGAGGATGGGGTACGGCCCCCCCGCCACCGTCTCCCCGGGCGTCCTCGTCAGGGCCCCGGTGAACACGTCCCCGGCCGCGAGCGCTGGGTTCACCGTGTAGGTCAGGGGGGGATCAGTACCCCGGTACGGCTTGGTTTTTGCCACCGCGGTGACGGTGACGGGGCGCGGCTTCACGGTCAGATTCGCACCGGAAAAGGTGATGGCGTAGTTCGGGTTGGCCAGGGTTCCCTGAAGTATCGGATAAGGGCTTCCGGACACATGATCCCCCGCCACCCGGGTGAGGGAGCCGGTGAAGGCGTCGCCAGGAACTAGGGGCGGCGAGGCGGAGTAGAGGAAGGCGGGATCGGCGTCGCCGTAGGTCTTGGAGGCCGGCTGCACGGTGACGGTGACCGGCCGGGGCTTGATGGTCAGGCTGTCCCCGACGAAGTTGATGCTGTATCCGCCGCTCAAGGCGAGGGTCCCCTGGGTGATGGCGTAGGGGCCCCCGTTCACACTCACCCCCGAGGCACGGGTGAGGGCACCGCTGAAGGTGACCCCGGAGGGGGGCTCCGGCTGGCAGTCGTAGGTGAGCGGGGGATCGCCGTCGCCGTAGAACTTGCTCTGGGGGCGGGCGGTGACGGTGATCACCCCGGCGCCGGAGTTCAGGGTGAGGTTCCCCACCCCTCCCGAGAAGCGGTACATCCAGGAGGAGAAGTTGGAGAGATCGACGGTCACCGGGTAGCTCCCCGGGCCGCTGGCGGCGGTGGCTACGGTGGAGAAGACCGGCGCGCCCCGCAGCGAAGAGGCGACCGGCACCAGGGGGAGGCCGGAGCCGTCCGCGTATCCGTACTGGGGGGTGAAGGCGGGGATGCTCCCCACGGTGGAAGTCGCCGAGGCGGCCTGAACCTTTACCGGAGCTTTCAGGTAATAAGCCCGTACCGTTTCCAGGAATTGCCCGCCGCCGTTATCGCCCGTCATCAGCCCCCGGGCGCGCACGTAACGGGTCACGTTCCACCCCTTGTCCTTGCCGAGGCTGAGGCCGGATAGCTCCCACTTCTCCGCCGACACCCGGCTCCCCTCCCCCAGCAGGCTCCAGCTCGCGCCTTCCTCCGAGTAGTAGAAGAGCACCCGCTTCAGCTCCGGGCCGCTACCCCCGCGAAACCAGCTCACCGAGCTCCCGGTGGAGGCGACCTCCAGCTCCTGGGTGGCCCACCCGCCCGCGAAACGGACCACCGTCATCTTGGCGCTGTCCGCTCCGACCCCTATGAACTCGCCGGCCACCACGATCTTCCCGTCGGGCTGGAGGAGGGCACGGTGGACCGTCAGATTCTCGCGCCCGAAGTCCGCCGGCTGGAAAGTCCCCACCTCCATGGCATCGAAAGTCCCATCGGCACCGATCCGCGCCAGGTCGCTCGCGGGGGCCGGAACGCCCGCGGCATCGACCACGCTGTCGAAGAAGCCGGCGATCACCATGCCGCCGTCGGTCTGCAGCGCCACCGTCTTGATCTCGTTCGGGCTCACCCCCCAGACGTCGTCGAAGTCGTGGGAGAGCGTGGTCTGCGCGACGAAGCGGTCATCGAGGGTGCCGTCCTGGTACCCGGGACGGTTGTGGTTGATGCGGACGAGGTTGCGGTTCCAGGTGGTGCCGTTTTGGGTGATCGGGAAGGAGAAGCTCCCTCCCGCCACGAGCTGGCCGTCCTTGTCGAACGACAGGGCGTTTACGTGCTGCTCGAACGGCAGCCAGCTTGCCCCCAGTTCCGGAAACCAGGGGGGCGGGATGTCGTTGTAGTGCAACGGTGCCTGGAGCACCTTGAAGCTCGTGTCCAGGGTCCCGTCCTTGTTGAGCCGGAAGATGCTCCCGTAGTTGGTCCCCACGATTATCTTGTACTCGTCCTTGCTGGGGCCCGGCTCGAGGAGAAGCGAGGTGATGGCCGGATAGATATTGTCGAGCTGGGAGGAATCCATGTTCGGCGAAAGGGGAGGCATCACCAGGGAGGCGGCCACGTTGAAGTTGGTGTCCCGGCTGCCGTCCGCCTTTATCCTGGCGAGATACAGCGGGGTACCCCAGGTGGAGCGATCCCAGTCGTTGGTCGCGTCGGGGTAAAGGGAGCCGGCCAGGTAGATGGCCCCGTCGGGAGCCTCGAAGCTCGCGAGGGTGGTATCGTCGAGGATCACGTGCTTGAGGATGTCCGTTCGCCATTTGAGCAGGAAAGGGGCGTTGCCATCGACGGAGCCGTCCTGGTTCAAGGTGAGGCCGTACTCCAGTAGGTAGTCACGGTAGATCCCCCGCCCGGTGATCAGGAGGTGACGGTCGTCGAGTAACGGTGTCCAGGCGGTGACCCCGCCGGTGGTGCCCAGCGTAAAGGGGTACGGGTCGTTGACGGGGTCGCCGTTGGCAAAGGTCCAGTCGGGATTGAGCCTGACGAAGTCCGCCTCCGGTATCCCCCACGCCTGGTCGAAGGCCCCCTGCAGGGTCACCTTGCCGTCGGGGGTGGCCAGCAAGGTAAAGACACCGGAGTAGCCTCCACTGTTGATGAGGGCGGGCCCCACGTTGGCGACGTCGTCGTCGAGGGTGCCGTAGCCGTAGAAACGCGCCAGCATGCTGCGGGGCTTCCCCGCCGCCAAGGTGAATTTCCCGCCGATCAGGAGCTTTTCGTCGGGCTGGAGGGCTAAGGATTCCACCTGGTCGTCGGTCTCCGGCTTCAGCTGGGGGTCGATGGCTCCGCCCGGGGCGATCCTGGCCACGTGGCGGCGGTCGACCGGCTGGCGGTCCGGGGCGAGCAGATGGGTGAAGTTCCCGCCGCAGACGACCCTGCCGTCCGGCTGCAAGGCCAAGGCGCTCACCACGCCGTCCGGCGCCGGGTCCCACGGGTCGAGATAGCCGTCGTTGTTGACCCGCGCCAGGTGGAGCCTGTCCGCCCCGCCGGGCTGATCGACCGTGGCGGCCGTGGTGAAATCGCCGCCGAAAAGGATGCTCCAGTCGACCTGCAGGGCAAGCGCCCGCACCGCCCCGTTCAGGGTGACGGCGAAGGTCGCATCCGGGGTCCCGTCCGGCTGGAAACGGGCGAGGTAGGCGTGGGGAGTCTGGAAGGAGCCCCCGACCACGATCTTTCCGTCATCCTGGACGACCACGGCAAAGACGCCATTCTCCCCGGCACCGCCTACCCCGCCGGAGAAGCCGTCGAGGAAGCGGCCGTCGCTCTCCGCCAGCCGGGCGAAGTTGGAGCAGCTTTGCCCGGCGGTCATTCCGGCCATGGCGGTAAAGGAGCCCCCCACGAGGATGCCGCCGGAAACGGCATCGACCCGGATGGTGTTGACCACGGCCGCACCCTGCGTGGAGGGGTCGAAGGAGGCATCGACGGTGCCCGCTATCGAGAGCCTCGCGAGGCCGTTTCGGGTGGTGGTGCCATCGGCGGCGGTGGTGACCGTGCTGAAAGAGCCCCCGACCAGGATCCCCACCGGCTGGGGAGGAGAGCCGTGGTCGAACTGGATGGCGACCGCATTGACCGCTCCGTCGGCGGAGGTATCGAAACCGGTGTCGAGGGTTCCGTCGGTGTTGAGCCGGGCGAGATTGCGGACGGTTTTGGCCGGGGAGCCGCCCGTGGCGATGAAGGAGCCGCCGATGATCACCTTGCCGTCCCACGGCTGGACCGCGATGGCCCGGACGGTGCCGGAGGAGCCGTTGGGGGTGAGGCTGACCGTGCCGGAGCTGTAGATCCGGAAGCCGTCGAGGTACAGGCTGGCACCCTCCCCGCGGACCGGAAGGAGCATGCACACCGCGACCAAAATGGCAAAGCCCCACCGTCTCATGCTACCTCTCCTTCATGTGCAGAATCCTCTTCACCGGCCTCAAACCGCTGTTGGAGATGATTTTCACCCCGCCGGGGATCCCGGTCATCTTGGCCCCGCGCCGCGTCCCCCCGGCAAAGCCGGAGAGTTCCGCCGTCCCCACCGCCCCGGTGGAGAGCTGCACCATCGCCTTCCCCTTGAGCGAGCCGTCGGGGATCGGGCCTCCCGTGGCGTAGCTCACCCCCCAGAGGTAGGCATCCCCGTTCTGGCAGGTATCGGTATTGGGCTGGAAGGTGGCGAAGAAGAGCGACCCGCTCCTGGTCGCCACCGGAGCGGTCAGCACCCGCTCGCCCCCCACCCCTCCCGCCGCCGGGTAGAGATCGATCCGCCAGCCGGGGTCGGTCGCCTCCACCTTTTTCACCAAGCCGCTCTGGTCCACCAGCCCTCCCACGTTGGCCGCGTCGGTGCAGTCGCCGTCGAGCTTGTCGTACTTCGCCACCGCGCCGTCCACCCGCACGTTGTAGCAGGGCTCCTTGACGGCGAAGAGGCTTCCGCGGTCGGAAAGATCGTCCTGGGTGAAGAAATAGCGCCCGCTCCCGAAGTAAAGCCAGAGGTTATGGTTCCTGCGGTCCTGGATCCTCCCGATCCCGCCGGTCACCGGGCCGGTCCCCTCGGCGACCTTGCTGAGCCTCCACTGGTTGGGATCCTGGTCCTCCCGGGTCATGAGCCTCAGCACCCCCCCGGTCCACCCTCCCCCGGAATCCGCCTGGCTGTAGCCGACGTAGAGGCCGTCGTCCTGGTATCTTCCCGGCTCGTTGGGATTCCAGCGGTCGGCGTCGATGCCGGCCCCCACCAGGGAACCGGCGAAGGCCTGGGTGAGCCCGCTCGGGAAGGAGGCCAACAGCTGTCCGCTTCTCAGGTCGACGACGAAAAGCTTCAGTTGCTGGGTGGAGGTCCCGAGGAAGCGGTGGCTCGCGTCGAGGGAGCCGTCGGGCCCCGAGCCGAAAACGGCGAACCAGCGGCCGTTGGTGCTCGGAGGCCCCACCCGTAGGATGGCGGGCCCGGTGGTGGAGAAGCCGAGGGAGGGGTCCGAAAACTCCCAAAGGAATACCGGATGGGCCGGATCGGTGACGTCGAGCGCGGAGTAGGAGGAATAGCCGACCATCTGCCCGCTCGTGTAAGGGTCGGCGGCCGGAGGCGCCAGGCAGCCGCTCCCGCTGCTGCACCCGGCCCCGCCGAGCCCCATCCCGACGATGAGCACGCTTCGCCAGGTGCTGCCGGAGGCGGCGCGCGGGCAGCTCCAGTAGGTGGACGGGGAACACGCCCCCGCCGTGTCCCCGATGCTCGCGTCCACCAGGGTGACTTTGCCGTCCACGTGGTAGAGGTGCCGGTAGTCCGGGTGGGTGAGGTACTTGAGGTAGGGGAGGGCGTTGGTCGGGAGGTAGGCCCACTCCTCCTTTCCCGGCTGATCGCCCGTCAGGCTTGCCTTGACGCTGCCGGCGGGGAAAACGTTGAGGGTCCCCGTTCTGAAGGCGTGGAGCATGCCGTCGTTGGCACCGACGAACACCATCCCGCGCCCCTGGTAGCCGGGGGAGCCGGTGAAACTCGCATAGCTCAGGTCGCCATAGCCCGCCGGCGGAGCCAGGTGGTAGCCGCCAAGCGCCACCGGGGTCTCCGCCTGCGGGGTGGAATAGATGATGTCCCCGAGCTTCCAGACTCCGCTTCCCTTTTTGGGGGTCCCCGCCACACGGTCGATAGTGACCGACCGGGAGCGAACGGTGGAGTCGTCCGGGAAATCGAACCCCTGGGCGAAGTTGATGACGGTCGAGGCGGAGGGATCGCCGGCAACCAGGTTCAGATACGGGGTGATGGCAGCGGCAGAGTCGGTCGAAAAGCTCATCATGCCGCTGCCGCCGGCCGGGCTCCCTCCCCTGACCAGCGGCGTGTATATCGTCCGCGGCGATGCGATGAGATCCCGCGCCCACAGAAGCTTCCCCGCCCGCCAGAGCGTCTTCACCGCGTCGACATCCTCGTTCCCATCGTCCAGGTCCCCCACCCCGTCACCGTCGGTATCGGCGGTGAGATGGGCCATGGTCTGGCCGCTGCCGGAGTCGTAAGAGAAATCGACGATGCGGTCCCCCGTGAGGGTGAGCATGAGATTTTGGTCGGTCTCTTCCCGGATGCCGGTCACCGCCCCGGTGGAGGCACCCAGGTAGGAGTCGAGGAAATACCACAGTCCCTGCATCTCCCCGACCCAGGAAGCCGCCGTAAGGCCGCCATCGAAGCTCTTCTGGGGAGTGAACTGTTCCCGCAGGAAAAGGGCCGCGTTGCCAAGCTCGGTGGAGAGGATGACGGGATCGGTCCCGGAGGCGGCGGAGGCTAGCCCGCCCAGGGCGGCCTGAAAGGCCTTCGGTATCTGCGCAGGGTTCCGGGCGCTGACCATCCGCCCCCCCCCTTTGGCGGTGGTAAGCTGCATCAGCTTCTCCGGGACCGCTTCATCGGTGGTATGACAGCTCCCGTCGCTGTCGTAGGTGCCGCAGGGGGGACCGGTGTAGATGACGTGGGTGGTGACGATGTCCCGGTTGGCGGTCACCGGCTTGGTGAAGTCCCGGATGTTCTGGTGGCGCCCGATCCAGGCCAGGTCGTCGACGTTGTAGCTCCCCATGAACGAGGGGGCCGTTTCGGTCCCCGTGGTGGTCATGCCGTCGGTGGGCATCCCGTCCGTCGCATTACCCCAGGTGGCGATGGCGGTTTTCACCAGGTCGGTGACCTTGCCGTTGCGGTCGGCGGTGGAGATCCCGTCGGTGACCAGGACCAGGTGGTTGGCCTGACAGGATAACGAGGCGGGGCCGCTATCGAAGTCGGTCGACTGGAGCTTCATGTCGCTTCGGCCTGCGAAGTATCCGATGGCGGTGTAAAGCGCCTCGGAGAGCGGAGACCAGGTGGTGGCCGCGATGGTGTCGATGGAATAGACGACCGACGGCGACCCGCCACCCGGGGGGGTATGGTCGCCCACCGCAGAGCCGACCGGTGCCAGCACCCGGGCCCCGTCCAGAGTGGAAACTTTCTGGCAACTGTAGCCGGGGAGATCGGAGCAGTCGGCGTTGGCCAGGCAGACACGCCCGCTGTCGAACAAGACGCTCTTGCAGTGCCTCACACAGGGGATGTCGCTGCCGGAGAGCCCCCCGTTTCTCACGTTGACGTTCTCATCCTTGCACTCGGAGGTACCGGTCCCGTTGTCATTGAAGACCATCACCCCCAGGTTGAGGTCGCCGCTATACTGCTGCACCACGCCGATCGGGGGCGCCGCCACCGCGATCTTGACGGAAAGGGAGGTTGCCACCGGCGTGTTGCCTGCCTGATCTCGCAGGCCGGCGATGCCGAGGTCGAAGACGAAGGCCGGGATGTTGGAACCGCTGTTGGCCGTGGCTGCCGAGGGATCGGTCCAGAAAAGGCGGGAGAGATCGCCACAGTAGTCGGTGAGCTCGGTAGGTGCGGTACCGCCAATGGGGATCGTGTGGGATGAAATGTCGTAGTTGCGCCCGAGGAAACCGGAGTTGTTGCCGAGCATGATGTGGCTAAAACCGCTGCCGCAGACCGCGTCCCCGGCGCTTCTGGCAATGCTGTTGGCACGATCCCCATGGGAGTGCTGGATACCCTTGCTGCACCCGTCCGCCACCGTCGCGTAATCCTGGTTGGAAAAGCAGAAGAACATGGCATCGGCGAATATCTGCCGTTCGTTGGGGACGTACACCGTGCCGCCGGTCGGCGGGTAAAAGGTGCTGTAAGCTCCCCCGACACAGCTCCGCATGTCGGTCCTGAAGGCGGTGGTCAGTTTGGCGGGAGTCCCGGCGTCCAGCCAGTCGCGGGTTGCGGCGGTGCAGTCCTTTTTGTTGTAAGCGGCGTCGTAGATCTCGAGGGAGGTCGCTCCGCCGGGGGAGGCCAAGGACTCGAGGTTACTGCTGCAGGTGGTGGCCTTGGTGCTGCTGCAGTTCCAGGAAGGCTTGGGGGGAACCGGGCCGGTCACCGCGAAGGTGAGGCCGGTGGCCCCCGGGGCGACCTTGACGAAGCGCTTCCCCTGGCAGCCGCGGCTCTCGGCCACCAGCACTCCGCCGCTTCCCCCGGAGTCGGCGACGAACTTCCCCCCGGTCAGGGCCTGCTTCTCGAGGTCGAGCTTGGAGGTTGTGAGCCAGTTGAGGAAGTTGCCGCGGGCCTGGAAGGTGGTCGCCGTCCGGGGTGAGGAGCCGCTCATCGCGACGTAGAGGTACTTCGTGGAGGCCGCACAGCCGGAATCCGAATCCGGACAGGGAGGGGACGGGAGCGAGCACCCGGGGACGAAGCGGGCCGCGTTGAAGTCGTATCCGTAGACGGCGTCGGGATCGAAGTACCCGGTGTAGGCCTTATCGTCGTCGTAGCTCTCGTCGTAGCAGACGTTGCGCGGGACACAGCTCTCGCCGGAGGGACAGTCGGCGGCGGTCGAACAGGGCTGGGTGCTGGTGACCGAGCAGCTCAGCGAGTTGTCGGAATAGGCGAGGTCCCACATGCTGGCCGAGTTGTCGAGCATGAGAAGTACGTTCGGCTTGACGCCGACCCCGGGAAGCGGCGGGAGGTTGCAGTAGCTCATTCCGGGAAAGATGGTGGCGGCACTGGCAGGCTGCGAGGTCAGCAGGAGGCACCAGAGAATGCCCGGCAGCACGGTTCCCGCCAACTTGACCGTCCACGACCAGCGCACCGGAACCATCCCCTTCCCCCCCCGCGTCAGGCCAGCAGTTTCTCACGTCTTCGATCGTTCAAGGCATTACAGAATTTTAATATAAAGACGGGTACGCGCAACTTAATCCAGCAAAAGTCCGCGCGGGGGGAGGATTGAGAGGTGGGGAAGGTTGCGGTAAAATTAATTAGATCAAACGAACAGGTGACGCCATGAGAACGACGGTGAAGTTATTGGCCCTGCTGATGCTGGTACTGCTCCCGGCGTCGACGGCCATGTCCAAGGAGAAGATCACCTCGCTGTGCGACATCCACTACCCGAGCGATGCGCGGATCGAGTGGCGCTGCGTCAAGCTCAAGTGGACCGATACCGCCGAGAAGATGTTCGGGGCTCACTGGCTGGACGTCCTCCGCTTCAACCGGATGGACCGGCGCCACTTCCACGGCGGCATATCGGTCAAGGTCCCCAAGCATCCCCAGCAGTTGAACAGCTTCACGCCGCTTCCGGCCGAGTATCAGCAGGAGGCCGCGGAGCCCAAGCTCATCGTGGTGGACCAGACCGAGATGTTCCTCGGGGCTTACGAGTACGGGAAGCTCGTCTACTCCTTCCCGATCGCCCTCGGCATCGAGGGGTACCGGGTCCCCAACGGGGAGTACCGGGTGGACGCCGCCGACCGCCACCACCAGTCGAACCTTTACACCGTCGAAGAGATCGGCCGCCCGTACCCGATGCACTACGGGCTGAGATTCTGGGTGGACAAGAGCAAGGAAAGCTGGCCCTCCTACTGGATCCACGGGCGCGACCTCCCCGGCTACCCCGCCTCCCACGGCTGCCTCGGCCTCTACGACGAGGAGATGCAGCGGGAGTACTACAGCGCCTACGACAAGAAGGTGAACAAGCAGTACTACCATCCGCTGACCGAGCCGTTTTTGCAGGACGCCAAGGTGCTCTACACCTGGGCGGTCAACCCCGCCACCGACCCGGGGAAATTCCACAAGATCAAAAACGGCCCCAAGGTGCTCATCATCGGGACTCCCCCCGGCCTGCAGAGGAGCTCCCCCCCGGCGCCTCCCCCGGCGACCGAAAAGGCCCCCGCTCCGGCTCCGGGGACGGAGAAGAGACCGGCACCGGCGACGGAGAATGGACCGGCCAAGGAGAAGGCCTTCGTACCGCCGATCTTCCCCTCCCGGTCCTCAACCTCGCACTCCTGACTGGCTCATCCGTGCACCTGCTTGGGGGAACTCTCATCCGCACCCAGCTGACGGGAGCCCCCTCGACCTCCCGATTTTGTCCCGCGCTCCTCGTCCGCGCATCCTGACGGGCTCTCCCGGAGCGTCCCACAGCTATCCGCCGCCGCAAAGCCATCCGCGCATCCTCGATGGGCTCTCGCACTCCTTCCCCACCCGCGCATCCGGCCGGCCCCCATCACATTCCCGAAAGCGGCAGAAATATCGGCATCACCATATAAATTATTCTTAACATACGATGGCTAATGTGATATCTATACCCCTCCGTCGGCAACTTCTGATGAGGAGGAGACTCATGAACCGCACCATCCATCGCGTCCTGCTGACCGTCACCGCCTTCACCGCCCTGGCCACCCCGGCGCTTGCCGAAACGGTCTGCCGGGTCACCGCCGCCGAGATCAACCTCAGAAAGACCGCCAGCATGAGGGGGCGGGTTCTCCAGGTCCTGAAAAAGGGGACCGAGGTGACGGCCGACAGCTGCAGCGGCGGCTGGGTCAAGGTCACTGCCGCCAAGGGAGGGGTCTCCGGGTACGTGGGGGGATGGGCACTCTCCGACAGCCGGACGGAGGCAAGCCCGGCTGCCCCGGCGGCGCATGGGGCGGCGGCCCCCGCCCTTTCCGTGCGCCAGGTCGCTACCGCCGAATCGCCCTCCCCGATCGTCACCGAGGAGATCCCCACCAACGAACAGCTGGCCATACAGATCACCGAGCTCCGCCTGAGCATCCTCGGCCTCGCCCGCGATCTCAAGTCGATCAAGAGGGACATCAGGCGGATGAAGGCGGCCAAGAGTTCCTGATCCGGCCTCCCCTTACCGGCTCCCACGAAAAAAGGCCGCCCCCACTTCCGGGGACGGCCTTTCGTCTTTCTACACCACCTTCCGTCACGGCTTCCTCTTGAAGGGGAGCCCGGCGATATTCCCCTTCAGCGCGGCCACCGCCTTCTCGAGCTCCTCGACCTCGGTCTGGAGTTCCTGCAGCTCCAATTCGGAATTCAGCCGCTCGGCGGCCTGCCTCACCTGGGTGATGCTCAGGTCCAGCGTTTCCTTAACGCGCGCAGTCTCGATGCGAGTCATGGCACCCTCCGCCTCTCGGGCCGGTCATCTCCAGTGGATGCAGGAGACCGGGCAGACGTCGATGGCGTTGTTCTGGATATCCTCCTCGGAGGCTCCTGCCGGGTCGTAGCACTCCGCCTTGCCGTTGTCGGCAAAACGGAACGCCTCGGGAATGTTGTCCACACAAAGCCCGCAGCTGATGCAGACGTCCTGGTCCACCCAAGCTTCTTTTGCCATGGTAGTTCCTCCTGCGATTTTGGTTTAGGGATGTAATGCGAGATGTGATGGGCGGGCCCGAGGACCTTGGCCAAAACATTGCCAAACTCTAACACCACCGCCACCCCAGTCAACCGCCCAATTTTAGACAAATCCCGGGGCCGCCCGTATACTTTCCATCATGGATCGCCGACCGATACGAATACTCACCGCGGTGGCCGCTTTCGACGGCCACGACGCCTCCGTGCTGGCACTCAACCGGGCACTTCTCTCAGCCGGCGCCCCGCTGGAGGTGATCTACCTCGGCTTCAACATGACCGGCGAGAAGATCGCCCAGGCGGCGCTCCAGGAGGGGGCCGACGCGGTGGCGGTCAGCTCGTACAACGGCGGGCATCTCCAGTTTTTCCCCCACCTGGCCCGCCGGCTTCGCGACCTCGGCCTCGCCGACACCCTCCTCTTCGGCGGCGGCGGGGGAACCATCCTTCCCGACGACGCCGCCACCCTGGAAAACGAGGGAGTGGAGAAGATCTACGGTCCGGGGTGGCCCCTCTCCGAGATCGCCCGCGACCTGATCGGCCGGGTTGCCACACGCCGCGAGGTCGGCGAGAAAGGGTTTGCGGAAGAAGGATTGGATCGGCTAGCCGGAGATCCGGTACTGTTGACCACCCTGCTGACCCAAGCGGAGAGTATGCCGCCGAATCAAGGCCCCCCTCCCCTTCAAGGGGAGGGACGGGGTGAGGATGGGGGTGAAGTAACACCGGGGAGCGGCAAGGTCCTCGCCATCTGCGGCGACGGCGGCAGCGGCAAGAGCACCCTGATCGACGAGCTGACCCGCAGCTTCCTGGCCACCTTCCCCGAGCTGCGGGTGGCCATCCTGGCCAACGACCCCTCCCTCCAGGTCGGCTCCGCCACCACCGCCTTCCTGGCCGACCGGGTCCGGATGAACGCCATCTACCACGAGCGGGTATGGCTTCGCTCCGTCGCCACCGGGAGCGCCTATGCACCCATCTCCCCCCGGCTCCCCGAGCTCACCTCCCTCTTGCGGGCGGCCGGCTTCGACCTCGTCATCATCGAAACCCCGGGGACCGGCCAGACCGGCCTCGATCTCTCCGGCCTCGACGCCGATCTCGTTCTCTACGTGAAGACCCGCGAGTACGGCAGCGCCTTTCAGCTGCAAAAGGACCAGCTCTTGAGGGACGCGGGGGCGGTGGTGCTCAACAAGGTCGACCTGGAGGGGGCCGAGGCGGGGTACGAGGAGCTCGCGGCGGTGCTCTCCGAGCTCGGCAAAACGGATCGCCTCTTCCCGACCACCTCCAAGGCGGTCAACGATCCCGGCACCGCCCGCCTCTTCGCCTGGCTCTGCGGGCGCCTCGGCTGGACTCCCCCGGCCATCCCTCCTGCCGACGACATCTTCCGCTACGCGAAGAAGAGCACCCTGGTCCCCCACCGCCGCCGCGCCTACCTCGCCGAGATCGCCGAGAAGGTGCGCGCCTACGACCGGATGGTGGCGGGCGAGCTCCGGGAGATCCGGACCGACCCGTCGGGAGAGGGGCTCGCCCCGGAGACGAGACGGCTTTTGGAGGAGTGGCCGTCGAGGTGGAACGAGCTTTCGCTGGCGGCCGCGGCCCGGATGGGGAGCGAGCCGTCGGTGAAGACCCCCAACGGCTTCCAGCTCATGAGGGTCGCCCTCCCCGACCCGGAGGACCGCGCCGAGGCGCTTCGCTTCCTCCTCGAGGAGGGGCTTCCCGGCGAGTTCCCGTTCGTCACCGGCATCTACCCCTACCGCACGCTCTCGGCGGGAGAGACCACCCGGCAGTTCGCCGGGCTGCGGGGGCCGGAGGAGACCAACCGGCGACTGCATTTCCTGGCCCGCGGGGTGGCCAAGCCCCGGCTCTCCATCGCCTTCGACGGCATCACCCTCTACGGCGGCGACAGCGACGACGACCCCGGCTCGGTGGGAAAGATCGGCGAAGGGGGAGTCGCCATCGACAGCTGGGAGGACATGAAGCTCGTCCTGGCGGGGTTCCGCATCCCCGAGATCAGCACCTCGATGACCATCAACGGCCCGGCCGCCATCGTGCTCGCCATGTACTTCGTGGCCGCCTGCGAGATCGAGCGGGAACGGGCCGAAGCGGAACGGGGGGGGGCTCCCCTTTCGGCCGCCGAGGCGGAAGAGTTGCGGCGGCAGACGGTGAAAAACCTCCGCGGCACCGTTCAGGCCGACGTCCTCAAGGAGATCCAGGCGCAAAACGAGAACATCTTCCAGCCCGACTTCGCCATCCGGCTTCTGGGCGACGTGCAGCAGTGGTTCATCGAGAACGGGGTCGACAAGTTCTATTCGCTCTCCATCTCCGGCTACCATATCGGCGAGGCGGGGGCGCGGCCGGTGCAGGAGATCGCCTTCACCCTCTCCAACGGCTTCACCTACGTGGAGAATTTCCTCGCCCGCGGCCTCCCCGTCGACAGCTTCGCCCCCAACCTCTCCTTCTTCTTCCGGGTCTCCCACGAGGCGGAGTGGCTCGCCTACGGGGCGGTCTGCCGGAAGATCTGGGCCATCGCCATGCGCGACGTCTACGGGGGGAACACCCGCTCCCAGCGCTTCAAGTTCCACACCCAGACCTCCGGGCGCGCGCTGCAGTCCGAGGAGTGGGACACCCTCAACCCCGTCCGCCAGACCGTCCACGCCTATCTCGGGCTTTTGAACAACACCAACTCGCTGCACGTCGATTCCGCCGACGAGCCGATGACCACCCCGGCCGAGAAGTGGGTCCGCCAGGCGACCATGATCCCCAACTACCTCCGGGAGGAGGCGGAGGCCTTCGTGATCCAGAACCTCCTCTCCGGCTCCTACGCCTTCCGCACCCTGCTTAGGGAGGTCCAGGCCCAGGTGCTGGAGGAATTCGACCGCCTCGACCAGCTGGGAGGGGTCGGTCCCGCCACCGAGCTCGGCTACCAGCGCCGGGCCATCGCCGAGCAGAGCGCCCGCTACGAGCAGCAGCGGCGCCGCCCCCGCCCGGAACAGCCGCAGCCCCCCCTCCGCCGGATCATCGGCTACAACGTCTTCGAGCTCCCCGAGGGGGACCCCGCCAAGTACCCCGCCGCCTCCGAGGTGGTCCGTCCCGGCCCCGAGGACTGGGAGCGGCAGCTGGCCCGGGTGAGAGGCTTCAAGGAGCGCCACCGGGACGAGGCGCCGCTCTACCTGGAGAGGCTGAAACGGGTGGCCCGGGAAGGGGGGAACGTCTTCGGCGAGCTCCTGGAGACGGTGCGCCACGCAACACTCGGACAGATCACCGCCGCGCTGACCGAGGTCGGTGGGGAATACCGCAAAATGGTTTAGGATTTTGTCTTAGAGATTTCAAATTGTCTTTGACATTACCCCTTCTCTCTATTAATCTTCTCCATGGGTTCTGCTGAAGGAAACAATTCCTCCCCGTTACTGGAATAGACTTGAGCTCCCCCCTTTAAAAACGATCCTGCTAGAGCAGCATGCCTCGAACATCTGGCGGCGGTTGCCGCTGCAATGAAACAAAGGAGTGCCCATGTATTCGAATGTCGGCAGAAACACAATTGCGATGGTGCTTGCCGGAGGCAAAGGCGAACGCCTGAGCCCCCTCACCCTGAGAAGAGCCAAACCGAGCGTCGCCTTCGGAGGCAAATACAAGATCATCGACTTCGTTCTCAGTAACCTCTTCAACTCCGGTATCAAGAAAGTCTACATCCTCACCCAGTACCGGGCCTATTCCCTCACCAAGCACATCCGCGAGTCGTGGGGCAAATGGACCGGGCTGGGAGAATTCTTCGTGGCCATCTCTCCGGAAACGAGCAGCGAGAGCGAGTCGTGGTTCAAGGGGACAGGCGACGCCATCCTCCAGTACCTGCGCTTCGTGGAATCCTCCGACGCCGACTACGTGGCGGTCTTCGGCGGCGACCACATCTACAAGATGGACATCAACCAGATGATCTCCTTCCACCGGATGAACCGCGCCGACCTGACCATCGCGGCCCTCGAGGTGCCGGTGGCGGAGGCCTCCCGCTTCGGGGTCTTCACGGTGGACGAAGACTCCCAGGTGACCGCCTTCACCGAGAAGCCGAAGCATCCGGAGCCGGTCCCCGGGCGCGACGTCTGCTTCGCCTCCATGGGGAACTACATCTTCCCGACCAAGAAGCTGATCGAGGTGCTGCAGGAAGGGAAGAAGATCTACGAGGACCTCGACTTCGGCAAGCACATCATCCCGATGATGCTGGAGAAGGGGGACCGCGTCTTCGCCTACAACTTCAACGACAACGTGATCCCCGGCATGAAGGCTGAGGAGCGCGGCTACTGGAAGGACGTGGGGACGCTCGACTCCTACTACGAGGCCAACATGGACCTCATCAACGTCTCCCCGCAGCTGAACCTCTACAACTACAAGTGGCCGATCCTCACCAACCAGGGGAACCTCCCCCCGGCCAAGACGGTCTTCGACGAGGACGACCGCCGCGGGGTCAACATCGACTCCTACGTCTGCGCGGGGTGCATCACGAGCGGGAGCACGGTGCGCGGCACCATCATGGGACCGCGCTGCCGGGTGAACAGCTACAGCCTGGTGGAGGATTCCATCCTCTTCGAGAACGTGAACGTGGGGAGGCACGTGAAGATCAAGCGGGCCATCATCGACAAGAACGTGGTGATCCCGGACGGGACGGTGATCGGCTACGACCACGAGGAGGACAGGCGGCGGGGATACACGATTACCGAGTCGGGGATCGTGGTGGTCCCCCAGGGCGGCCAGGCGAAGCGGTAGCCCGGGGAACCGGCAGCAGGAAGCTGGCAGGAAGCTGGCCGGAAGCTGGCTTGAAGCTGGCGGTAACGCGTAAAGGCGGGAGACGCGGCGAAGATGCGGCGCCGGAAGCGGCGGGGAGGTTATCTCCCCGCGAAGACCACCGCGGTCACCAGCAGCGGGAAGAGGGTCACCCCGGCGAAGGCCACCCGCTCCCGGGAGTTCCCCAGGGCCACCGCCAGCGGGATGAAGAAGAGGACCGACCACGCTTCGGCACGGCCGGAGACGATATCGAAGGCGGGGAGCATCATGGCCGCCGCGATCATGGCCAGGATCCAGAGGAGGCAGAGCACCCTCCCCCCCTGGTGAGACAGCGAATGGAAGACGGGGAATCCGGCCCGGCGGTAGTCGTCGGCGTAGCGCCGCTGCAAAAGCCAGAAGTGGGGAACCTGCCACAGGAAGAGGATGAGCGCCAGGAGCAGGATGGGGAAATCGAACGGAGCCCCGCCCGCCGCGCACCAGCCGATCACCGGGGGGATCGCTCCGCAGAGGGACCCTAACAGCAGGGCGAAAGGGGTCCTCCTTTTGAGCGGTGTATAGACGCCCAGGTACCAGATGAGGGCGGCAGCCCCCAGGAGAGCGGCCTCGATCCCTCCCGAAAAGCCGAGGATGGCGAGGCCGTCCGCAGTCATGACCGCGCCGAGGATCAGCGCCTCCGAGGGAATCATGTCGCCGCAGGCCAGGGGACGGCCCCAGGTGCGGCTCATCACCGCGTCGCTCTTTCGCTCCATGACCTGGTTGAAGGCCGAGCCAGCCGCGGCCAGCATGGAGACCCCCATCACCAGCGACAGGGCCACCGTGGTGTCCACCGCTCCCGGCCAGAGCAGGTACCCCGCGAGCGCCGCCACCCCGTTGACCAATGCCAGCCGCCACCTGAAAAGTTTCCGCAGTCCCCTCACAAAACCTCCCCATAGGTCCGATAGGACCTATTTCAAGCCCTTGATGTACTCCACCACCGCCTTGACCTGGGCGTCGGTAATCCCTTCCGGGGCCGGCATGACCGGGGGGAAACCCTCCACGATGGCGGCGGCCGGCGTCTTGATCGACTCGGTCAGGTAGGCGTCATCGGCGGTCACCGTCTCCTTCTTTTCTCCCCGGGTCACCTTGACCTTGCTCCCGTAGAGTCCCTTGAAGGTCGGCCCCACCTTCTGGCTCCCGTCGGTGGAATGGCAGCCGAGGCAGCCGAACTTCTCGAAGACCTCGTGGGCCGCCCCCTCGTCACCCTCCTTCTCCTCCTTCGCCTCGTTCAGCCAGGCGGTGAACTGCGCCTCCGGTATCGCCTCCACCTTGCCGATCATGGCGGAGTGCCCGGTCCCGCAGTACTGGGAGCAGTAGATGTCGTAGCTCCCCGGCCGGCTCGCCACGAACCAGACATGGTTCTTCATCCCCGGAACCACGTCCCGCTTGATCCGGAAGGCCGGCACGAAGAAGCCGTGGATGACGTCCTTGGACTCGAGGTTCACCTGCACCGGCTTTCCCACCGGGACGTAGAGCTTGTCGGAGGTCTTGCCGTTTTCATACTGGAAGCTCCAGGCCCACATCCTCGCCACCGCCTTTGTCTGCAGCGCCCCCTTGGGGACCGTGCGCAGCGTAAGGTAGCCGGACCAGCCGTAGTAGAACATGGCCAAAACCAGCAGGGTCGGCAGGAGGGTCCAGACGATCTCCAGCCAGAGGCTCCCCTCGCGGTCGGAGGTCGGCTCGGGGGAGCGGGAGCGCCGGTAGCGGATCACGAAGAGGACCATGGCCGCGGTGATGCCGAGGAGCATCACCAGGCAGGCGCCGAAGATGAAGATGAAGACCGGGTCGACAGCCTGGGTCGTCGATATCAGTTGGTTGTCCACGTTCACCTCTAGCGGTAGAGCACGTCGAAGAAGGTAAAGCCGATGAAGCCCGCCAGCGTCACCAGGGCCACGAAGAAGATGATCCGGAACAGCCGGGCCTCGTACTTCATGTGCATGAAGAAGGCGATGACCAGCCCGGACTTCACGCAGGCGATGGCCAGGGCCGCCCAGACTTTTCCTGCCCCGAGATCCACCCGGGTCACCGCCACGGTGGTCACCGTCAACAGCAGCAGCGACACCCAGACGGTCACCAGTTGGCCGTAGCTTACGATATGGACCGAGCCCTCCTTGCGGGCGTCGTGATCGGACATGACCGAACTCCTACAGAATCAGGTAGTACAGCGGGAAGATGAAGATCCAGACCAGGTCCACCAGGTGCCAGTAGAGGGTGCCGTTCTCCAGCGTCACGTTGTTGTCGATGGTGAGGCTCCCCTTCTTCACCTTGGTGCCGATCCAGGTGAGGAGCGCTCCGCCGACGATGACGTGGATCCCGTGGAGGCCGGTGGTCAGGAAGTAGAGGCTGAAGAAGATCGATTCCCCCGGCGGGCCGTGCACGAGCCTCTGCGAGCCGGGATAGATCCCGTGGGCGAACTTGGCGCTCCACTCGAAATACTTCACGACCAGGAAGATCGCCGCGCAGCCGATGGTCCCGGCCAAAAGCGCCAGAGTGCTCTTTGGCCTGCCGCTCTTTATGGCGGTGACCGCCATGGCGGCCAAAAGGCTCGAGGTAATGAGCACCACCGTGTTGGCGGTCCCCATCACCACGTTGAGCTCGTGCCCCCCGGCCGCGAAGTCGTGCGGGTAGCGGGCAAGGTAGACCGCATAGAGGATGAAGAGCCCCCCGAAGAGGAGGAGCTCGGTGAACAGGAAGAGCCACATCCCAAGCCTGGCCCCGACGTCGTCCCGCGGCAGAAGATGGCTCATGGCTCACCCGCCTTCTTGAAGTCGTAGGGGCCGTGGGTGACCACCGGGTCCTCCTCGAAGTTTTCCGTCGGCGGCGGGGTGGCGGTGATCCACTCCAGCGAGGCGCCTCCCCACGGGTTCCCCTCGAACGGCTCCCCCTTCAAAAGCCCCCGCCAGAGATTGACCAGCATGATGATGAGGCCGGTGACCAGGATCCAGCTCCCGACGGTGGCCACGAAGTTGAGCCTCGCGAACTCGGGGAGGTAGTCGAAGTAGCGCCGCGGCATCCCCTTCATCCCGAGGACCTGCATGGTGAAGTACATGACGTTGAAGCCGACGAACATGAGCGCCCAGGCGACGATGGCCGGCTTCTCCTTGTAGCGGCGCCCGTAGAACTTGGGAAGCCAGTAGTGGGCGGCGGCGAAGAAGGCGAAGCCGGTGCCGCCGAACATGACGTAGTGGAAGTGCCCCACCACGAAGTGGGTGTCGTGCACGTGGATGTCGGTGGCCGCCGCGCCGAGGATCAGCCCGCTTAAGCCCCCGATGGAGAAGAGCAGGATGAAGGAGAGCGCGAAGAGCATCGGCGCCTCCAGCGAGATCGATCCCTTGTAGAGGGTGGAGACCCAGTTGAAGACCTTGATGGCGGAGGGGATGGCGACGATGAAGGTCAAAAAGGAGAAGACCATCACCGCCGTGTCGCTCATCCCGGAGGTGAACATGTGGTGCCCCCAGACCACCGAGCCGGCCGCCGCGATGGCCACCGAGGAGACGGCGATCATCTTGTAGCCGAAGATCGGCTTCCTCGAGAAGACCGGGATCACCTCGGAGATGACCCCCATGGCCGGGAGGATCATGATGTAGACCGCCGGGTGGGAGTAGATCCAGAAGAGGTGCTGGTACATGACGGGGTCGCCGCCGCGGGAGGGATCGAAGAGCCCCACCCCCAGGGTCCTTTCGGCGATGACCATGAGCAGCGTGATGGCAACGATGGGGGTGGCGAGGATCTGCACCCAGGCGGTGGCGTAGAGCGACCAGACGAAGAGCGGGAGCCTCCCCCAGTTCATCCCCTCGGCCCTGAGGCGGTGGATGGTGGTGACGAAGTTGACGCCGGTGAGGATGGAGGAGAAGCCGAGCACGAAGACGCCGAAGACCGCCAGCGACACGTTGGTGCCGGTGCGGGCGGAGAAGGGGACGTAAAAGGTCCAGCCGGTGTCGGGGGCGCCTCCGCCGGTGAAGAGCGAGGTGAGGACGATGACCGCACCGATGGCGTAGAGCCACCAGGAGAGGAGGTTCAGCCGCGGGAAGGCGACGTCCCGGGCTCCGATCTGGATCGGCATCACGAGGTTACCGAAGGAGGCCGGGATCCCCGGGATGATGAAGAGGAAAATCATCACCACCCCGTGCACGGTGAAGACCGCGTTGTAGGTCTTGGCGGTCATGATGGTCGGCCCGGGGGCCATCAGCTCCAGCCGGATCAGCACCCCGAGGAGCACCCCGACCAGGAAGAATCCCAAGACCGAGTAGAGGTAGAGAAGACCGATCCTCTTGTGGTCGGTGGAGAAGATCCAGGAGGCGATACCCCGTTTCCCGGTATCCTCCCAGAAACCGCCCGCAACGGGCGTTACCGTAGCATCCGAACTCATTTACCCCCCGCCTGATTTCGTTTGGCCTTCCGTCCCCCGAGGATCAGATAGGCCAGGAAAGACCCGCAGCAGACGATGATCACCGTGGCGGTCACCCTGAGCAGGTTGAACTGGTAGCTCCGTTTGGCCGGATCGAAGGTGAAGCAGTAGCCGACCATTTTCTTGATGCCGTAGCCGATCTTCCCCTCCCCCGCCTCCACCAGCGCCAGGGTGAGGTCCTTGGCAAGGAAGGTGGTCCCGTAGAGGTAGCGGACGATGGTCCCGTCGCCGGAGATGATGAAGCAGGCGACCGGGTGCATGAACTCCACCCCCTGCCGCCTGAAATGGAACCCCGCCGCGTCGGTCACCCCCTTGATGGAGGCGAGATCGCCGGTCAGGAAATGCCATCCCTCCTTGGGGAAGCGGTCCTGCATGGCGGCGAGGTACATCCTCTGGTTGCTGGCGGCCAGCTGCGGGGTTTCGGTCTCGTCGATGCTGAGGGAGAGAACCCGGTAATCGCTGCCGGCCTTGAGCTTGATGGTCGGGAGCACGCGGGTCAGATCGGATTGGAGAAAGCTGCAGACGTTCGAGCAGCGGTAGTAGACCGGGACGATGATGGTGGGCCCAGTGACGAGCTCCCGCAGCTTCCGCGGCGTCCCGTTCTCGTCCTTGAAAACGAGGTCAAGCGGGACCTTGGCCCCCAGCTTCTCATCGAGCCCGACCGTCGGATCGTTTTGCTGGCCAGCCCCCCCTCCCCCGCCACCCGTCGGGGCAGGATGCACGTGGGCCCGCGCCATCACCGGGGTAAGGAGAAATAGAGCGACCAGAAGTGGCAGGTAACGGAGGAAAACGTTTCGGGAGGGTGGCATGCGTTCTCCAATGAGGTTCAAAAAACTTCGTGGTTAATTATAAAGGAAACAATCCCGCTGTCTACCGCCTGGGAGCGAAAAAATGCTAAGGATTTCAGGTTGCTGAGATGAAGTGATCCGAAAATGTTTCGATTTTGATGGCACTTAGAAGAGCCAGTCTGGATTTAGATCGGCGAAGGGCAGTACAAACTTTAGGAAGAAGCAGTCGTTAGGTCGTTGCGGCTGGCTTAGTCAAGAAAACAATATCCTTCCAGAGAGCAGCAAAGCTGACAAAGGGGCAAGTATGAGCCCGAGAAAGGAGGGACTCGATGAAACCTGATACAAATAGCGGCTCTTACATCCCCAGCGAAAGCGATCCCTCCCCTTCAACGGGAGGGTCAGGGTGAGGATGGGGTTTCTCCAGTATGTTCCCTTTGACAACCAGATTGAACCTCTATATGATTCCCCTCATTTGAAATTGCTCCTTTGAGCTCAAATAGCCCCAACAATGTTTAGGAACAGGCGGTGCCGAAACAGAAATTGTGATTTTTAAATGTAACGGCGACGGTTCCGAAGCAGAAACCACGATTTCAAAACAGACGGCGACGGTTCCGGAGCAGAAATCGCGATCTCGAAATGGACACCGACGGCCCCGGAGCAGAAATCACGATCTCAAAAACCGCATCGACAGTCCCGGACTGGGAATCACGATCCCGAAACAGACAGCGACGGTCTCGGAGTAGATACCACGATCTCAAAACCGGCAGCGACGGTCACTGAGTAGAAAACCCGATCTCGAAACAGACAGCGACGGACAGGGAGCAGAAATCACCACCTCGAAACTGACACCGACAGTCCCGAAGTAGAAATCGCGATCTCCAAACAGACAGAGACGGTTCGTGAGTAGGAGCAACGATTCAGCAACAGACGGCGACGCAGAGCCTCCCGGGGATGCTCTGGAAAGGGCAGAAGGTACGGGAAAGGCTGAAGAGAGGAAGGTAACAATTACTTATTTTTGGACAGCGGCGCCCTCGTTCTTCAAAATTAAACTGTTGCATAAGTTACCGGTGGCCCTCTATCACACCTGCGAACACGTCATGCGCCGAACGGCAGGGAATAACTGCCTCTCTTATAGCTAATAATGTCAATTGTTGAGGTAGAGGGAATAATGAGCATTGCAGGCATACGTTCCAACCGTGGTGATATTTATCAAACTCTAGTTGCCTTTGACTGGGCATTGTCTGTCTTGTCTGATCCTGCATTCCAATGGCTTGAGATAGATTCAACCACCTTTTTGGTAGATGACGTCGTAATAGGCAAATCGAATGGCGAGGTAATTTGCTGTCAGTGTAAAAAGAATCAGGCAGATTTTGCTGCATGGTCGATATCTGACCTCGCTGGTGAGATCGACAAAGCATCTCTAGCACTGGCTAGAAATAAGCACGCGAAGGTCCGCTTCTATTCCCGTAGCGAGTTTGGCGCTCTCGCTAAATTACGCGAGTACGGGGCCACATATGGCAACGAGGCGGAGTATTATTCCAATCTGACCCAAGAGCATGAGAAAACGGATGCCGTTTTGGCTGCTCGCATCGCCACTCAGGCGCTCGGTCTTTCAACCTATCAATTCCTGCGCCGCACCAGTTTCGAGATCACTCATGATTTTAGCCGCATGGAGGAGTTACTGCGTGGACGCTTGCGCCAGTTGGCAACCAACTCAGAAGCGGCCTTCAACACCCTGTGGAAATGCCTCAATAACCTTGGTGGCCGTATCGAGGACGGCAACCTATCTGCTTCTGCTCAACATCGTCTGACCAAAGACGACCTCAATGAGATTCTCCACCGCACAGGAGCATTGCTCGTTCCCATCATGTCGATTGCACAAGTACGGACATCTTTTTCTAGCACGTCAGCTATCGGAAGGGCATGGGTCAGAGACATTGCGGGGCGGCGCATTTCGAGCGCAATCCTCAATGATGTCCTAGCTGCTATTGATGCCGGAAAACGCAGTATCCTGGTCACGGGGCTTCCTGGTTCCGGGAAAACCTGTGTAATGCTGAATGTACAAGAAGAGCTGGAGAAACGGGCCCAAAACAAAGCGGACGTAGTGCCACTTTTCATTCAGTCGCGCGAGTTCGCTGACTTGGCGACAGCACAGGAGCGCCAAGCTCAAGGGCTGCCAGAGAAGTGGGTGGAGCAGGCCGCCCGCCTAGCTGAAAAAACGCATGTTGTGGTGGTGATCGATTCGCTCGATGTTTTGTCGATAGCCCGAGAGCACAGCGTTCTGAAGTACTTTCTGGCTCAAATAGACCGACTGCTCTTCCTAACCAATATTACCATTATCACAGCTTGTCGAGACTTCGATCGGAGATATGACCATCGCATTGCCGCACGTCAGTGGGACTGCGAACTTAAATGTCGGCCGCTGGAGTGGGAGACCGAGATCAACCCATTACTTCAAGAACTCGGTATCGACACGTCTATTGTTGACGATGTCACCCGAGAGCTTATCCGGAATCCCCGCGAACTAGCTCTGTTTGTCGAACTGGCCGAACTGAATGGTAGCTTCAATGTGGTAACTAGGGAAGCGCTGGCACAACGTTATCTCGATACCGTCTTACAGGCGGACCCTCTGGGGGAGCCTGCAATGCAAGCAATTGAATCCATCGCTGATGTAATGCTTCAGTCACGCAGTCTCGCCGTTCCTCGGCAGCGTTTCACTGCATCACAGGATATCCTGCGTCGGCTGCACAGCCTAAATGTGCTGCAGGATACCCATGACGGTAAATTAACCTTTGGCCATCAAACGCTGCTGGATGTGCTGGTGATATGCGGCGCTCTACGCCGAGGGATATCTCTGAATGAGTTCATAAAAGAATTACCGCCTGTGCCTTTCGTCCGCCCGAGCATACGAAGCTTTGTTGCCCAGCTAGCAACCGGAGATCGTCGTGAATTCAGGAAGCAAGTGAGAGCAGTCTTGACCGGCCAAGCGGCCTTTCACATCCGCCGCCTCGTTGCAGAGTCGTTGGCACAGCAAATACCGCATGATGATGATTGGCCGCTGCTACGAGAGTTACGAGACAAGCATCCTGAGGTGTTTCAGGTAGTTTACGCGCAGGGCGTTCGGCTTGAGTGGCATCACTTCTGGTTGTCTCATCTCGTGCCTTCACTGAAGGAATCCCGCGATCGAGAGGGAATAACTGCCCATGTATATCAGGTTGTGCGATGGAAAAATCAAGATGCAGCCGGAGTCTTAGCATTTTGGATGTGGTCTTTGGGAGAAGATTGGCTTGACACTGAAAGAATTGCGGATCAATTGGTTTATTACGTATCCGATTTTGAAACAAAAAACCTGACACTACTTCTTCCTTTACTAAACTGGCTAATCACAAGGCGAAAACCAGGGCATAGGTTTTTAGGTGATGTCATTGCACGCTGTGTAGTCGCTGGCGCTGTCGATGACAAAATTCTTTGGAAGTATATAGCTGGCGACATCACAAAAGATGACGTATTATCATATGGCTTGGGGGAAAAACTGCATTGCCAGCCTCACGAGTTCGGAGACAAGAATGACAATTTTTTAAAACAGCGAATGGTACAATCCGTCGTATTGCTGGATTTGGCAATAGCAACAATCGAGGAGTGGTCAGAAATACAGACTACTCAATACGGAAATACCAGAATAGGATATCATCATGGTTACCTGGGGAGTACTTCATATGATGATGTCCACTCCAAGAGGGATCTTAGACACATAGATGGCAAGCGAGTTCTTTTCGACGCGATTGAGGCGGCAGTTCTCAGCCATGCCCAAAAGCATTCCGACTGGTGGGAGGAAAACCGTGATCTGATTTCATTTAACCACGAAGGTGCCTTGTGTTACTTCGCTATCCTTGCCTACACCAAATACCCGCATGCCAATTTAGACTTGATCGGAAATCTCCTGTGCGACAGAAACCTACTGGAATCCGATCTTTCTTATGAACTTGGCTCACTAATCGAGGCAACCTTCATTCTCCTCGACGGTGAAACTCAAGACGCCGTCATGACAACCGTTCTAGCCGTTTGGGAGGACTCAGTAACGGACGAGAGGACTCATTTCTGGGCATTGAAGAACCGTGCTGAATATGTATCTGCTATCCCGTGTTACCTTCGTTCACTGCAAGCTCAAGCGATTATAGATGGTTATGAAGAAGTATCCGGAAAGCTAATTAGGCAACCATACATCGGCAGCCGAGGCGGCATGGTCGCTCCTCCGTTTTCATTTAAAGTATTTTTGAGGGCAAGTGATGACGGTATACTTCGTTTACTCGCCCACTATACTGGGTACACAAGGGATTTCGATGACTTTTTGGTTGGAGGGGGGCGAGAAGTCGGATGCCAACTGCGTGAAGCGTCATCACGTCACCCTTCGCGATTCTTGACCTTGCTGGTGGCAAACTGGGTTCACCTGTCAGAAGATTTTCGCAACGAAATCATGTACGGGATTTCTACCTACCTGGCCCATCGCTATGGTAACTTGCGCACCAATGGCACCTGGGTACCTGTTGAAGAGCCTGATGCTCCCGTCTTGGCTAGTCAGATCCTTAACGAACTAGAGAGACACCCGTCCCATTGGGAACTCAACCCCGCTGCAGCAAAGGCTCTAGAAGCCTGCGCAAATGTTATCACAGATTCCGACAGTGCTGGAAAGCTGGTTTTTCTGGCAATTCGCTTTAGCTATTTTAGGGAAGAAAGCACCATTCAAGGCGATTCCGTGGATGCGATTATGACCGGTATCAATATGATGACTGGGAATGTTGCTGAAGCGTTGACAATTCTCGCCTACAATTTGCAAAAGACTAGCACTGTATTTCCCCCGTTATTGGAACCGACATTACGCCGATTTGCCAGCTACGACCATCCTGGAATCCGCGCGCTGATTCTGAGACGTTTGCCGTATCTCCAAAGCGAAAACTCCAACCTGTGGTGGGATCTGTTTTACCTAACTATGCAGGATTCTGTGGGGCTTTGGGAGTACGCCGAACGGGCCCTGTATTACGCCTATTACGATCATTTCGACAAAATTGCACCCTTGCTTGAACGTGTTAGGCAGGAGGGCAGCAAGAATGATATGGAAATTTGGGGGCGCATTTCAGCCTTATCTGCGTTAGCAGGGCATATAGAGATTCACAATTTACTTACTGAGTTGGAACATCTGGATATTACGGAAGCGTGGGAAGGTGCGGCTAAAGTCTGGACTCATCCCAGCAACATCAAAAAATATCGCGACTCGTGCTTTGCCTGTATTGAGGCTGGACTTAAAGCAAATACAAACCATGCAATGGCTGTCGCTAAAGTAACAGACAACATGTTCCAAGACGTCACGCCGCCCATCTCTGTTCCGATACAAATTGTTACCCTCTGTTTTGGCGTCTTCGAAAACAGTAACGAAGCTAAAGACCACCGTTTGTTCTGGTTCGCAAAATGGCTGAACGCTACCTCGCAGAGCGACCCAGACCTCGCTTTGGCTGCCGTTGAAATATACATGGCGTATAGTAGTGGCGCCGAGCGATACTTATATGACCATGAAAACAGCCTTGTGCAGTTAATGACCCGGCTTTTTGCCGAAGCTGAGGAAAGGGAAGAATCCGACAATGGCACTATGCTGGCACGCGTGGTCAATGTGCAGGATTTAATGTTAACTTTGGGGGTGCATTCTATCGACAATTGGCTGAAGGCGGCTGAGAGGCAATAGTCGGCTAATCACGAGCAATGGGCGAAAATGTGAATACTGGTGCAGTCCGAAGTCCCGTAGGTCGCGTTGAGGAACGAAACGCGACACCCGGCGCTGCGCCAACTGTGGCAATGTCGCGTTTCACGCTGAAGCCGTTCAACGCGACCTACGTGCTGAAGATGAATCACTTTGGGAGACTGACAGTCAAAACAGGGAGGGATGCCATGACGCGTTCAGAATGCTCTTTTCTCACCATGCTTCTCGTTCTGCTGTTTACCGTCCCCACCGTCTGCGCCGCATCCAAAAAAATGGGAAAGTCGGATGAACAGGCGAAGCGAGAAATGATTACGAAAGTCGGCGACTACTATTTGGGCCAGCGAGTAAGCACTGCGCGAGGTCTGGTCGAGTTAGCACCCGAAGAGTACGCAGTACTTCGATCATTTCCGGGCTGGATCGACATGCCAGGGGAAAAAGTATTCAAAGCCCCCAAGGTCACCCTCAACCGACATGCATGGTATCTGACGATTGGTTCTCTCGACGGAAAGATCTACACTCTTGGACTTCAAGGTGTCGGTAACGACCAAGCCGCAGCGGACACTCTGTTCCAAAAGACCCTTGATTTTGCAAGGTCGCAGATGGGGGCACCGACCGAGCAGACGAATACTCCCAAGCGGTGCATTTGGGACGCTTCGAACGGAAACGTGATCCTTGCAGAGCGCGGTGCCCAGGGTTTCTGGTCGGTGAACTTTTTGCTGACAGCCAAGAGAAGCAGTGTGGTGAGGCTGGGCTCTCTGACTGACCTAGATGCACAGAACGGCTATGGGAGCCTGCACTTCGGCGATACGGTTCCGGCCGGCATGGTGTATCAATCTACCGTGCCCGATCCGGCTGGAAAAGTTGAGCTGTACGCTTGGCCTGATGATGATGGTAAGTTCGACGACGTGATTGTTGGCACAGCATATTACTGTTTCCGAGATGGACACCTCGTGAGCGTTCATTTTTTCGCGCCAGCGGATCAGAGCAACGCAGAAGCGCTGATGAACGCCCTTCGAACCAAGTTTGGTCCGCCCGCTCCGCTTGCAACGCAACCCAATGCCTTCCAATGGGAAGCGCGCCGAGTGCTCTTGACGGTCGGCCTAGGTGAAACACCGATCTTCATCGAATTCCGGAGCACGTCTGATGTGGCCCGCATCATCAAGTCACTCGAACGGAGAAGGCCCCCCCAGAGGGTGAAATAGAGAGGCGGCAATGGGACCGGCTATTGAGATATTCAACGGGCTCCCAACATGCGGCGGCACACGGTCTCCGCTCCGCTCCGCCGGTGCGCCTTGTGGCGTTGGTCGCAAGAACGGTAATATGTAAAAGTAATAATGAACGGAGGAGTGTGGATGATAGTGATTGACGAGTTTATCGGCCGATACCGTAGGGAGTATGACTTTTACGATCAATCTGCGCGACTCGTTTCGCAGATCCTTGAAGGACGTTTACGAGCCTCAGGGGTGCGCGCTATGGTTACCTATCGCGCTAAGGCCGTGGGACGTTTAGAACCAAAGGTCCGAGACCGCTATCAACGAAAACAATATCAGACAGTCACTGAAATCTATAACGATATTCCGGATCTCGCTGGTGTTCGTGTCGCGCTTTACTTTCCTGGACAACGAGACCAAGTCGGGAATATGATCACCGACTTATTTGATGTGACTCATAGCAAAGTATTTACTGATGGCCCAAAGCATGGAAAAAAATTTCCCGGTTATTTAGCGACACATTATAGAGTACGATTAAGAGACGATTCACTGGCCGAGTCTCAAAAGCAATACGCTGAAGCACTCGTTGAAATTCAGGTTGCCTCAGTGCTAATGCATGCGTGGTCTGAAGTCGAGCATGATCTTGTATACAAACCTTTTCAAGGAATCCTTTCCGAAGATGAATACTCTATTCTCGATGAATTAAACGGAATGATGATGGTAGGAGAGATTGCTCTGGAACGACTCCAAAAAGCTGGAGACACTCGGGTTGCAGCGAAGGGAAGACGTTTTGCCAATCATTACGAGCTTGCTACACACTTACTCAGCACTCTAAGTGCTCTAGCAGAATCTAACGCCCTTCAGGCCGGCCTTGGGCGCGTAGACAACTTGTACGATTTTTTAGTGAGGCTAGAGCTTGCTACCCCAGATTCTGTTGGGCGCTATCTCACAGCATTGCATTCTGATCTCGAACGCAGGCCGATTGCTGAACAAATAATTGATCAAGTCATATCCGAGGACTCTGACCGTTATCGAGTTTATGACGCCATTCGCGCAGATCGTCCCACTACAGCCATTACCCATGAGGCAACTGAATTGCCTCATGGCGAACTGCATCGTGTTATGGGTGCTTTCCTCTCAGCTTGGGTAGACTTGGAAAATCTCATTATGGAGTTGGCGCCACCATCTATTAAGGAAGGGGGAGTGGGTATCCCTACCTCGCGAATCCTTTCAGATATGGCTCAGTTGGATAGTAATACCTTGTCACAATTTGAATATATTAAGCGTTTGCGAAATCAATTAGTCCACGGCTCAAAGTCTCCAGAACTGGCTGAGCTACAAGATGCAACTAGGCAAATCTCCACAATACGACAGCAGCTTTTAAATGCTCCTAGAACTTTATTTCAAAATGATGAATTAAACAACACCACATATTACATTTTAAACACAAACAAGGCTAACGATCCAGAAACTCATGTCAATATGCTGAATAATGGAATGGCCGCCGCCTTTTGTGACCCTTGGAAATTCAAAATTGAACGAATTAGAAAGGGCGATGTGGTTTTTCTATACGAAAGCGGAACAGGGATTGTAGCCACTGGAATTGCTTCAGGGAACGTTGAAAAAGTGGACTATGACGGTGAACCAGAAGAGGCATACCAACAAAAGCTGGATAATTATTATAAAGTAAAACCACTACATGCAAGTGAAATCAAGAAGGTTATAGGTGCCAATATCATTTTCTTCAACACTATGTTTAAAATCCCTTCTGAATATGGTGGTAAAATCCTCGAACACCTGGAACCTATAGCCAATATTTATTGACGAAATAGAGGAACCATGAGCTGGGGGCAACCCAAGTTCCGTAGGTCGCGTTGAGGAACAAACGCGACACCCGGCGCTGCGCCAACTAGGGCAATGTCGCGTTTCACGCCGAAGCCGTTCCACGCGACCTACGTGCTGAGGAAGTGTACGAAGGTGGATGAGAGCTGATCGAGTTGGAGGAAACTGGCAGAGAGTCGATGTTTTGGGCATGTCCAGGAAAAACGTGAGGGGGGGAGGATTTAATAGTGGTCCCGGCATTGGGCGATAAGCAAAGTATCACCTTCAACTGAGTAAACTAAGCGATGACAGCTGTCAATTCTGCGAGACCAAAATCCAGTCAACTGATGTTTAAGAGGTTCTGGTTTTCCAATGCCGACAAAAGGTTCACGTTGAATATCCCGAATCAGAGCATTGATGCGCTTAAGCATAGCTTTGTCGTTCAAATGCCAGTAGAGGTAGTCCTCCCACGCAGCGTTTGAAAATTTGATCTTCATTCCGCCAGTTCTCTGACTTCGCCGCCTCCCGAACGTAACTCCTCAACGGAGTCGAGAAGTCGTTTGGCGCTGTGCGGGTTCCGAAGCAGGTACGCGGTCTCTTCGTAGGCTTGGAAGTCTTCAAGAGAGAGGATAACAACCGGCTTCCCACGTTGGCTTGTGACTACGACGGGGGTATGGTCGTCATTGACGGAGCGCATTACCTCTGCCAAGTGCTGTCGAGCGTAGGTATACGTTAAGGCGTCCATATGATCACTCCTTGGAAAGTTTGTACATAAGATAGCACAGACCGGTTTGGCAATCAAGGAGCCGGCGGAGAAGTAGTGGGCGCTCCAACCACAAAGTTCCGTAGGTCGCGTTGAGGAACGAAACGCCCCCCCCCGGCGCTGCGCCGACTGTGGCAATGTCGCGTTTCACGCTGAAGCCGTTCCACGCGACCTACGTGCTGCGGGTGAGATCGACACCTTTGGACGATGCCCCACCCAACTAGGTCGAAGCAGCGGCCTTCGCCGCTGTTCTGCCCACGCCGTTAGCAGGGCCCGTCGGTCAACCACAGTTCGCCCAAGGGGAAAAGGAGTCATCGTATGAAAAGAATCGGTCTTGTCGGCGGCATCGGGCCGGAATCGACTTTGGACTACTATCGGCGCATCATCGACGCCGGGCGGGAACATACGGGCGGCCTATCCACTCCCGAGATCGTCATCTACAGCGCCGACGTCAACGAGGCTCTGGGACTGATGGAGGCTAACGATCTGGACGGCCTGGCGTCCTGGCTGCTGGTCAAGATCGAGGCCCTTGCCGCTGCGGGCGCCGACTTCGCCGCCATTACCGCCAATACCCCACATCTCGTTTTTGACATGGTGGCTGCTCGTTCTCCGCTGCCGCTCATCAGTATCGTAGAGGCCACCTCCGTGGCGGCGAAAGCCACGGGACTTCGCCGGGTGGGGCTTATGGGAACGCTTTTCACCATGCAGGCGGATTTCTACAAGAAACCCTTCCGCGACCATGGGACGGAAGTGATCGTGCCTCTCCCCGAGGAGCAGGAACTCATCCATGAAAGGCTCTTCACCGAGATCGAACTTGGCATCATCAGAGACGAGACGCGGGATGAGTTGATGGCCATTTGCGGGAAGATGAAGGAGCGAGATGGCATCGACTCCCTCATCCTCGGCTGCACCGAACTCCCCCTCATCCTTCCCGACCAGGGTCACGGCATTCCTTTTCTCAATACCACCGCCATACATGTGGAGCGAATCGTGAGAGAATGCGTAGGTGAATCCTGAGGTTGAATAGGCTCCTGGCTCAGAGACAGCACAGGGTAGAGTGATGAATATGCGTTTTTTGCGCCCCCCTCGGAAAACCGGCTTTCATTACTTGACGCCCTCCTGCTTGGTAATTACAACGTACCCACCGCTCGCCACTGCGCACAAGGAGAACGACCGATGAGGGCGAACATCATTCGCATAGGAAATTCGCAGGGAATAAGGATTCCAAAGGTCCTCCTGGAACAGACTCGCCTGGGAACGGAGGTCGAGCTGGAGGTTGAAGAAGACCGCCTGGTTATCCGTGCCGTCACGCGTCCAAGAATGGAATGGGAGCAGAAATTTCAGGCGACGGCACAATGCGGCGATGGCAAGATGCTCGACGAGGATCTGGGCGAACAGACTGAGTGGGACAAGGACGAATGGGAGTGGTAGTCATGCGCTTTGATGTCCAGACACCCCTACCACAAGCTTGTTGAGTAACTGCTTCAACTGTTTGTACTCACCGGGGGTCAGCTTCTCGGTGAGTCTTCGACGGACGCGGTAGGCTGCATCGGAGAGATCCTCTTCGAAGAGGGCCCTCCCCTTCCCGCTGAGCCTCACCCGATTGGCACGCGGGTCCTCCGCTGACGGCTCACGCTCGACGAAACCTATCTTTTCCATCCGGTCGATGATCCCTCCCAGGGTGCTCCTGTCGATCCTGCTTCGCTTGGCAAGTTCGGCTTGGGAGATGTTGTCTGCCTTCCAAAGGATGGCGATCAGGATGTACTGCGGCGGAGTAAGAGCGTAGTCACGGAACTCCTCACGGAACACCGCCCATATCCGCTGGGTGGCCTTGGAGAGCACAAAGACAACGCTTTGCTCGATGTCGAACATGGCGCTTTTCCCTCACGCACCCTGAGCGGCAATGGCGGGCGGATTCCCCACCTCATCACCTTCCGCGGCCGCACCGCTGGCGGCCTGAACCGACGCCGCGAACGCCTTTTCAACCCCCTTGCCATCACTGAGAAGTTGGCCGCGGACCTCCTGCGACATGAAGTCCGGAAAGATATCCTCGTCGCCGTTAACGATCCCCGTCACGATTGCCGCCGCCACCTGCTCCGGCATTGACTTTGGCATCTCCTGGCCCGCGGTCATCCTGGTATCTACCGGACCGGGATACACACCGACCACGCGTACCCCACGAGGCGCAAGTTCGGCCCTCACCCCCTGCACAAGGGAATGTACCGCCGCCTTGGAGGCGGAGTAGGTCCCGTTGACGGGGAGATTCACCAGCCCAAGGATCGAACAGACGTTCACCAGTACACCTGTGCGGGAGGCGAGTATCGGCGCAAAGGCGCGGCACATGGCCAGGGTGCCGAAGAAGTTCACCTTCATCTCCTCCACGGCGCCTGTCATGCCGGCCGGCTCGAGGAGGCTGGTGCACCGATTGACCCCGGCATTGTTGATCAGCAGATCCACATCCCTGCAGAACTCTTGCGCCGATGCCACGCTGGCCGGATGGGTGATATCAAGCCGTATGGGGACGACCCGGTCGCTCTTGCGATTGGACAGCTGCGTTACCCCTGCGATGGTTCGCGCGGCGGCGTAAACCTTGGCGGCCCCTTTGTCGAGAACGGCGTTGACCAAAGCATCGCCGATACCTCCGTTGGCACCGGTGATCAGTACTGTTTTACCTTTGAGATCCATGACGATTCCTTTCTTGTTTGTTAGCTGGCAGATGAGTCCGAAGAAGAGTTACTTTGATCCATACCCAGGCAACCAGCTGATCTCTTTCAGCGGCTCCCCTTCCTTGTAGTACAGCGATGGAGACAGCGGAACGAAGAAGATATGGACGTCCTCGTAGCCGAAATGGACGAGGAGGTCGTTGAGAGTTTCCGCGATCCCATCATGCATCTGCTGTGGCCGCGGAAACATGAATACCTCCAGCGAGCGCGGACTGGCCGTGAGCCGGATGACGGGCAGAAGCTCGATCTTGACGATCTCCTCCGGCACGGCGGCGACCCGGGCAAACTCCATGATCAGCACGGGGATTTGCTGACGCAATAACCCCTCGTCGAATCCCTTGAATCTCAGATAGGGCATTGCAGTTGCCTCCCCTCCCAGCGGATCATGCGCCGGCGAAATCGGTGAGGCATCATTGCCTACCCCGCTGGCGTACCGTGCTGACGGTGGTTTCCAGCCGTTCGACCAACCCGGCCACCTGCGAGAATTCCGTCTCATCGAAGGGGCTCAGCAATTCGCTTTCAAGATCCATGGTGGTGCCGTGGATGCTGGCCACCACGGCGCGCCCCGAGGCGGTGAGGCAGAGGAGTTTGGCCCGGCGATCGGTGGCGTCTTCCGACCGCTCGACCAACCCCTTCGCGATCAGGGTATCGAGCAGACGGACCAGAGAGGGGCCCTCGATACCGATGGATGCCGCGAGGTCCTTCTGGCGAATCCCCTGGCCAAGGAGATGAAGATGCAGGAGAGGACGCCAGGTAGCAGCGGTCAGTCCGGCAACCTGGAACTCGTTGTCCAGGATCTTGCACCACCGGCGCGTCAGAACTGCGAGACGGAAAAGCAGGTTGCTGCGGTCAATCTTGGGTACGTACGCTGTCATAGCATTTTAGTTAGCACGCTATTTATTTCTTTGCAATCCTTTTTTCAGTGATGCCACCGCACCGGGATTACCGGCGGTCGTGTGGCGGGTGGAGCGACCGGGTGAGTTTTGCCAGAGAGAGGGATAGTCCGGCTGAAGTGACGGGCGCCAATTCCACTACATCGGGTGCACAAGAAGCATATGGTGAAATTTGCATCTAGAATTAAGTAAGGGAAGACGGTGTAGAGGGAAATAGCACCATCCGCGACGGCTGACGCCGCAGGTCAAGGCCGCCCGTCAGTGGCCGAGAGGAAGGAGATCGATCATGAGCGAGGAAGAGGTGGCACCTGAAACGAAAGGCGTATCGGTCAAGCTGCTGGCAACGGTTGACCTTGGTCCCGAGATCGACGGGATGGCGGGACGCCAGCTGCGCATGCGCATGGTGACTATCGAGCCTGGTGGGGTCTTCGGTCCGGTTCACAACCACGTGGATCGCCCCGGGCTGGTCTACATCCTCCAGGGAACCATCACCGACCATCGAAATGGAGTGGCTACTGACTATGGACCAGGAGTGGGCTGGCCGGAGGACAGGAACACCACCCACTGGCTTGAGAACAAAGGGACTGTTCCAGCAGTAGAGATCTCGGTCGATATAATCAGGCAAGGATAAACCGGCCCGGCGTCTCACCGCCGGGTGCCAGCGTAGTATTTCCGGCGGATCTGGCTGCCCCTCCCCGGACTCACCCCATGGTCAGGCGGTTCTTTCCGCCGGCCTTGCTCTTGTACATGAGGGAATCGGCCCGGTGCATCAGCGAGACGATGGTGTCTTTGGTAGTGGCCAGGGTGGCGCCGATGGAAACGGTCACCCTGAGCCGCTCCTCGTTCATCGGGATGAACGATTCGCTTACCAGGTTCAGCAGCCGGGTCCCCATCTGCATCAGGTCGCTGCCGTTGACGTTCCGGACGATGCCGACAAACTCCTCCCCTCCCCAGCGACCGTACACGTCGAAGGGGCGCGAGTTGGCGGTCAGCGTGTCGGCGACGAAGCGGAGCACGCTGTCGCCTGCATCATGCCCGAAACGGTCGTTGACCACCTTGAAGTCGTCGAGGTCCATGAAGAGGATCCCGAAGGTGTGGCCGTAGCGGTCCCTCTCCTCGAGGAAGGCCTCCAGTTCCTTTTCCACGTAATAGCGGTTGGCCAACCGGGTCAGCCTGTCCACCATGGCCATCTTTTCCAGTTCCTTGACCCGCTGCTCGCTGGCGAGCTTGTTGCTCAAGTCGGAGAAGATCTCCACCGCGCCGATGATCTCGCCGAAGTCGTCGGTCAGGGGGGAGACCCGGACCGAGACCGGCACCCGGTGGCCGTTCTTGTGGCGCACGAAAATGTCGGCCTTGTGGCTGCAGCCGTCTCCGAGGGCGGCGGCGACCGGGCAGCCGTGGAGGCAGAGATTTCTTCCGTCCTCGTCGACGTGGCACAAAAGGTTTTCCGAGCAGCGGTGACAGACGACGTCCTCGGCGCGGTAGCCGGAGATCTCCTCCGCTGCCTGGTTCCAGTAGACGATGCTTCTGTTCTTGTCCAGGATGTAGAGGCCATCGCTTAAGCTGTGAATGATCTGACGGTAGGAAGTTTTGCTGAGATCCATGGCTGATACCTCGAAAGTGCTGCGACGCTGGTCGAAGCGTTAATGAGCGTCCGGCCGATCAGAACCGGTAGGTGACCGCGCCCTTGATACGGTAATCGGGAACGAGTTGCAAGGCGGTGTTGTCGTTGACGAGCGGGAACTCGGCACCCAGTTCCACGCTCAGTTTCTCCTTCCAGGTATAGGAGATCTCCGGGCCGGCAAAGAGGGAGGTCATCCCGGTGTCCTCGGCTACCACACCGTTCAAATCATCCTTCCCCTTGTCCTCGCCGCTTACGGCCAACTGCAGGGAGAAGGCGGCCTTGTCGGTCAGCCAGAGGTAGCCACCGGGCTTCACGTGCCAACCGAGGTCGTTGGCGTAGCGGTAGTTGAAATCCCCCCTGCTCCGTATGCTGTACTGCACCGCGCCGTTGACGAAGAGCCGCTGCCAGCTGGCAAACATCGCGGCCCCCACCACGCCGTCCCAGGAGCCGCTTCCCAGCGCCAGGTCGTGCCCGTGGATCCCCGACTCCGGGACGCCGGGAGCGGGAGTGGTTTCGTTGAGTTCCTCGCCGATCCGGCCGGAGTCCCCGGTCGGGAATTTCACCCCTCCCATCAGATCCAGCACCAGGATGGCATCCTCCCCGGTAAGCTGCCAGCCCCGGTAGTGACCGATGAGGGAGATGTCCCCCACCCCGGAGACCGTGCCGGTATCGATGCTGCCGTCCGGGTTGGGACGGCGGAAGGAGCGGTTGATGTAGGGGATGTTCATCTGGACGCCAAAGTTGTCGTCGAAACGGTAGCCAACGATGAACTGGGTGATGCTGCTGTCGAGCCGCTGCCCGGCGGGGTTATCGACCTTATGCCCGTCCTGCTGCATGGTGCCGAAGTGGGTGAACTGTTCGAAGACGCCGAGGTTGGGGCCAGGGTTCCCGGTCCTGGCCTCCAGCGAGCGGTAGATGGCGCAGAGATCGCAAGCGCTGGCGGGGGCAGCCGCCATGGCCAGCACCACTAATCCAGCGAAAACCCGGCACCGGTATTGTTTCATTTTTCCCTCCAAAGACGACAGCTGTCTCGTTTTTCGCAGGGGGAGCTGAGAGGCACCCATGGCATTTAGTATAAAATACCGGCTAGTTAGGGCTCGTCCGGATATTTTATAGGTAAATGTATTACAAAATCGGTGCCGGTCTTGGCGGTCCCGCCAAATGACGCATTAAAACCTCCCTCCCCCCTACCCCTCCCCTAAAGGGGCGAGGGGTTACCTTTCAAGCCCCTCTCCCCTTTAGGGGCGAGGGGTTCCAGTTCAAGGCCCTCTCCTCTGATAGGGCGAGGGTTCCATTGCCTCGCCCCTTGGAGGGGTTAGATAATTTATACCCTCGCCCCTTTAGGGGAGAGGGTGGCCGGAGGCCGGGTGAGGGTCGCTTTTAAGGGGGTGTGGGTGCCGACTGGTGAGGGTCGCTTTTCAGGGGGGTGGATGTCGCCGGGTGAGGGTCGCTTTTCAGGGGGAGAGAAGGGTCCGGCGGAAAGGGAAAAAAAATGCCGCGACAAGGGAGGGTACCTGTCGCGGCAAAGGATATCGGCGAAGGGGGGAAAGCGGGACCTCCCTGCACCGATGTATCCGGCAGTGGGAAGACCATAGGCCCCAATTGCGGAGGAAATGTGGAAAAAATGTGAATATTTGTCAGTCGTGGGCGGCGGCGGTGACTTCTTCGGCGCGCCGACGGTCCTTCGCGTGGTCCTTGGCGATCAGCATGTAGATGGACGGCACGACGAAGAGGGTGAACAGGGTACCGATGAACATCCCCCCCACCAGCACGAGACCGATGGAGTTTCGCGCCGCTGCGCCCGGGCCGGTCACCAGGGTGAGCGGGAAGTGGCCGGCGATGGTGGCGGCGGCAACCATCAGGATCGGCCGCAGACGGGTCATGGCGGCCTGGTGGACGGCGTCCAGCTTGCTCAGCCCCTGGATCTGCAGCTGGTTGGCGAACTCCACGATCAGGATGCCGTTCTTGGAGACGAGCCCGACCAGGGTCACCAGACCCACCTCGGAGTAGATGTTGAGGGTGGTGGTCCATCCCCTGGTCCAGAAATGGACGTTGGGGTCCGGGATCTTCAGGAAGGTGAAGATGAGCGCGCCGAACATGGCCAGCGGGACCGAGCCCGCCAGGATGACGAAGGGGTCGCGGAAGCTGTTGAACTGCGCCGCCAGCACCAGGAAGATCAGCACGATGGCGAGACCGAAGGCGGGGAGGAACTTGTTCCCCTCGGTCCTTAGCTGGCGCGATTCACCCGTGTAGTCGAACAGGTACCCCTGGGGAAGGATCTTGGCCGCCTCGGTCTCCATGAACTTAAGCGCCTCGTCCAAGGGGCGGATGGCGACCCCGCTGATCTTGACCGCGTTCTTTTGCTGGAAACGGTTGAGCGAACGCGGGACCACCGTGTCGCGCCGGGTGGCGATGGTGGAGAGCTTGATGACCGAGTTGTTGGGGCCGCTCACGTAGGCATTTTCGAGCTGGCCGGGGTTCAGCCGGTCGCTCCGCTGGACCTGCGGGATGACCTTGTAGCTGCGGCCGGAGATGTCGAAGCGGTTGACGTAGTCGCCCCCCACCAGCGAGCCCAAATCTCCCGAGATCTGGGAGAGGCTCAGCCCCAAAGACGCCACCTTGTCGCGGTCGATGATGAACTCGGTCTGCGGCTGATCGATCTTCACGTCGATGAGCGGCGGGAAGGCGAACATGCCGCTCGCCGCCGCCTTGGCCTGCAGCTGCTGGGCGAACTGGAGGATCTGCGGAGCCTCGGCGGTCGAGGTGATCAGGAATTCGACGGGGAAGTCGCCGCCGCCGGGAAGTGCCGGCGGGAGAACCGGGAAGATCCGCACCCCCGGGAGCTCCTGCATCTTCTTTTGCACCTCGGGCATGATCTGGTAGATGTTCCGCTTCCGCTCCTGCCACGGCTTTACCACCAGGCCGCTGAAGCCGGAGTTGGGGGAGGTGAGCTGGAAGGTGAACTGCGCCTCCGGGACCCCCATCATGATCTTGTTGACCTCGTTCGCGAAGATGCGGTTCTGGTCAACGGTGGAGTTGGCCGCCGAATCCATGATCCCGAAGATGACCCCCTGGTCCTCGGTGGGGGCGAGCTCCTTGGCGCTCATGGTGAACATCGGGATGCTCAGTACCGAGATGGCCAGCCAGACCGTGTAGACCGCGGGGCGCGCCGCGAGGGTGGTGGAGAGCATGCGGCCGTAGAGCTTTTTAAGCCGTTCGAAATCGCGGGAGATCCGCCCCGCCAGGCCGTGCTCGCCGGCGCCTGGTTTGAGGAGAGTGGCGGACATGACCGGCGACAGGGTGAGCGCCACGATCCCCGAGATGGTGACCGCGCCCGCCAGGGTGAAGGCGAATTCGCGGAAGAGCGAGCCGGTGAGGCCGCCCTGGAGGCCGATCGGGAGGTAGACGGCGGCCAGTGTGATGGTCATGGCGATGATGGGACCGACCAGTTCGCGGGCGCCGACCAGCGCCGCCTCCAGCGGGCTCTTCCCTTCCCGCATGTGACGCTCGACGTTCTCCACCACGACGATGGCGTCGTCGACCACGAGACCGACGGAGAGGACGATGGCCAAAAGGGTGAGGAGGTTGACCGTGAAGCCGAAGGCCTGCATGAGGAATACGCCCCCGATCAGGGAGACCGGAATGGCGACGATCGGGATCAGCACGGAGCGGAAGGATCCAAGGAAGAGGAAGATCACCACCATGACGATCAACAGCGTATCGGAGAGGGTCTTCAGCACCTCGTGGATGGCGTTTTGGATGTAGCTCGTGCCGTCGTAGGCGATGTTCGCCTTGAGCCCGCTGGGGAGGTCGCGCTGGATGTTCTGCATTTCGGCGCGGACCGCCTTGATGACGTCGAGCGAGTTGGCGTTGGGGAGCGCCCAGATCCCCATGAAGACCGCGGTCTGCCCGGAGAAGTGGACCTCGGAGTCGTAGTCCTCGGCCCCCAGCACGACGTCGGCCACGTCGCCGAGGCGAACGATGGTGGCGCCGTTTTGCTTGAGGGCGAGTTTCTTGAATTCATCGACCGTGGTGAGGTTGGTGTCCGCGATCAGGTTGACCTGGATGTAGGTCCCCTTGGAGTGCCCGAGCGCCGAGAGGACGTTGTTGGCGGCCAGGGCTTGGCGGACTTGCGCCGGGGTGACCGAGAGGGCGGCCATCCGGTCGGGCTTCAGCCAGATCCGCATCGCGAAGGTGCGCCCCCCCAGGATGTCGGCCCGCTGCACGCCGGCCACGGCGGAGAGGCGCGGCTGCACCACCCGGACGAGGTAGTCGGTGATCTCGTTTTGCTTGAGGACATCCGAGGTGAAGCTCAGATACGCCGAGGCGAACTGGCTGTCGGCCGACTCGATGTTGATGGTGGGGACTTCCGCCTCCGGAGGGAGGTCGCGGCGCACCTGGTCCACCTTGGAGGAGATCTCCGCGAGCGCCTTGGTGGAGTCGTAGTTGAGCTTCAAGCGGACCGAAATGGTGGAGAGCCCCATGGTGCTCTGGCTGGAGATGTACTCGATGCCGTCGGCGGCGGCGATGACCCGCTCCAGCGGGGTGGTGATGAAGCCGCGCACGAGCTCGGCGCTCGCGCCCACGTAGACGGTGGTGACCGTGATGGTGGCGTTCTCCGAGTGCGGGTACTGGCGCACCTGGAGCGTCTTGATCGCCTGGAGCCCGGCGATGATGATGACCAGGCTCACCACCGCGGCGAGCACCGGCCTGCGTATGAAAAGGTCGGTGATCTTCACGGTCAGTTGTTCTCCGGTTTGGGCGCCTGCTGGAAGGGGGGAGCGAGCCGGTTGTCGATGATGGCGGACTGGCCGTTACGGAGCTTGAAGACCCCGGTGCTGACGATGGTGTCCCCTTCCTTGATCCCGCTGGTGACCGCCACCAGGTCGCCGCGCTTTTCGCCGAGACGCACGAATTGCTGGCTTAACACGAGGCCGGTATCGGCCTGCTTGGGCGGGGCGGCCCCCTTCTGCCCCTTCACGGGAGGGGCCTCCTTCTGCGGCGGGGCCTTGACGATCAGGAAGACCGAGTCCCCGTAGGGGTTGTAGAGGACGGCGGTGGCGGGGATGACCAGCACCTGCTGGCGGGCGGGAAGCCCTACCGCGACGTTCACGAACATTCCCGGGCGCAGCCGCTCGGCGCTGTTCTCCAGGGTGGCCTCCACCTTGACGTTGCGGGTGTCGGCATCGACCAGCGGGTTGATGGCGGTGACCCGGCCGGGGGTGGTGACTCCCGGCAGCGCGTCGCAGGTGACCCGCACCTGCTGGCCCGTGCGGAGGGTACCGACCTGCTGCTGCGGGAGGGCGAAATCGGCGAAGATCGGGTTCATGCTCTGCAGGGTGACGATCGGGTCCCCCTCCCTGAGCATCTGCCCGAGGTTGACCTGGCGGATGCCGAGCCGGCCGGAGAAGGGGGCGCGGACGGTCTTCTTGGCGATGGTGGCGCGGATACTCTCCGCCTGTGCTACGGCCTGGTCGCGGGCGGCCTTGGCCTGGTCGAAGTCGGCCTGGGACATGATGTGCTCGGCCAAAAGCTTCTTGTCGCGCTCAAGGGCGGTGCGGGTCAAGTCCACTTGGGCCAGGGCGCTCTGCAGCTGCGCCTGCTCGGTGGCGGTGTCCTGTCGGATCAGGAGATCGCCCTTGCTGACGTAGGCGCCGGGGTGGAAGGAGATGTCGGTCACCTTCCCGGCGATCTCGCAGGCGACGGTGACACCCTGGACCGCGTTGAGGGTCCCGACGGCGGGGAGGCTCGAGTCCCAGGTCTCCGAACGCACGACCGTGGAGGTAACCGTCTCCGCCGGCATGACGAACTTCTTGCCGTTATCGATCATCGCCTTGATCTGCAAGGCCTTGATCCCCGCCAGCACCGCCACCACCACGATCACCAGGATGACGGCGTATAAAATCCGCTTCTTCATGAGTTACGGCTCCATAGCGTGAAATGCATTACAGTATCGGGGGATGCCCCCCATCCTCACCCTGTCCCTCCCCTTGAAGGGGAGGGAACCAAAATCCCGGCGGCAGCGCCAACGCCCGCGACCTCCAGATTCGGGACGGCGCCCCCAAGCTATCGACCGGCCCTCTCGCCCAAGCTCTCCCTCCCCTTCAAGGGGAGGGTGGGGGTGAGGATGGGGTAGATCTGTTCCACCACCCTCCGCCTAAGGCCTGGAAAAGGGCGGCGGTGTCGGCTAATCGCGCGGCCTGCGCCTGGGCCAGGTTGATCCTCGCCTGCAGGTACTGCCGCTCGGCGTCCAAGAGCAGGATATAGCTGGCGGCCCCGAGATCGTACTGCTTCCGGGTCAGATCGAAGCTCGCCTTGGCCGCCTGCTCGGCGTCGGACTGGGCCCTGAGCGCCTTGGCGTCGAGCTCCAGAGCCCGCAGCACGTCGGCGACGTTCTGGAACGCCTGCAAGACGGTGGCACGGTACTGGGCCGCCGCCTGCTCGTAGGCCGCCTCGGCCGCCCGCTTCCTGGCCCTCAGCTCTCCCCCGTGAAAAAGCGGCTGCACGATCCCGGCACCGATCGACCAGACCGAGCCGCTCGTGAAGAGGTCGGCGAAGGTGGTGCTCTGGGGACCGAAGCTCCCGTTCAGGGTGATCTTGGGGAAAAGGTTCGCTTGCGCCACCCCGACCTGGGCGGAGGCCTGGTGGAGGATCTCCTCGGCGGCCAGGACGTCCGGGCGCTGACGCACCAACTCGGAGGGAAGCGAGAGCGGCAACTCCCGGGGAAGCTGGAGATCGGCCAGATCGAACTCCGGGAGCGCACCCGCCTCGGAGGGAAATTTCCCGGCCAGGACTGCCATCTGGTGACGCGACTGGGCCAGCTCTTTCTCGAGCGGCGGGAGCGAGGTCCTGGTCTGTGCCAGCTGGGCCTGCTGGGCCAAAAGCTCCGGCCTGGTCCCGGCCCCCAGCTCCAGGCGCCGCTCCATGAGACTCACCTCCTCATCCTGGGCGGCGATCATCGCTCCCACCTCCCGGATGCGGGCCTTGAGGGATGCCTGCTGCACCGCGGTGGTGACCAGGTTGGAGCTCAGGGTGAGGTGGGATCCTTCCAGGAGATAGCGCTGGTAGTCGAGCTGGGCCTGGGAGGCCTCCACGGCGCGGCGGGCGCCGCCGGCCAGGTCGAGGTTGTAGGAAACCTGCACCGAGGCGTTGTAAAGGGTGAAGGTGGAGCTTGGAGCGTTGGGCTGCCCGAAGGCGGCGCTGGAAAACTTCTGCCGCTCGACGGAAAAGCTGGCGTCGGCGGTAGGCAACAGCGTCGCGAACTGGGCGCGCCGGTTCTCCTCGGCTTCCCGCAGGGCGGCCTGCGCCGCCGCCAGGTTGGGGCTGTTCTTCACGGCCAGCGTGATCAGGTCGTTAAGGGGCTGGTTACGAAAGAGCATCCACCACTCGGCGGGGATCTCCCGGCCGCTCACGATCTTCTGCTCTTCCCCCAATTGCACAGGGGCGCTGGCGGTCGTGGCGGGAAGCGGTTGTTCGGTAAAGGTGGAAACGGCGGGAGCGGGCGGACGATGGAAATCGGGGCCTACCGTACAGCCGGAAAGAACCAGGACGAGGGCGGCCAGCAAGGTCGCCGCGCCCTTTCTTCCGACCCAGGAAGTCGGTTCTGTCTCTATGAGAGTGAGAGTACTGTCTGAAAGGTATCGTGTGAGGAAGGTTTCTGTCATCGGGCTACCGGTCGGGTTCCTTTCATTCAGTGTCGGCTTCCGCTGACAGCACTTCGGGGAATAAGGGCAAATGATAGCAAAATCTCGGCCAAAGGCAATCTCATTCAGACATCCCTCACCCGGCCTTCGGCCACCCTCTCCCGAAGGGCGAGGGTTTATGTAGTAGCGGGGGGGATCAGGCGGGGCGTTCCTGGCCGGTGCCGTCCAGTAGCACCTGTATTCCGCGCCAGGCGCCGGTGCGGAAGCGGAGCGACCAGATGACCGCGGTGACCAGCACGTAGAAGGTGGCGAGCCCCCACTCGGCTTCCAGGCTCGGGACGAGCCGGCCGATCAACCAGAGGGCGGCGAGGAAGAAGGTGGAGCTGACCAGGAAACTGCGGGCGGTCCAGTGGGTGTCCCCCGCGGAAGCGAGGATGCACCCCAGGATGACGTTGGCGGCGTCGAACAGACAGTAGAAGGCGACGAACTTCATGATCACGGTTCCCGTCTCCACGATGGCTGCACCTTCCGCCCCGCTCCCGGCAAAGAAGGAGAAGAGCGGCGCCGAGAGGGTGGCGAAAACCACTGCCATGCTCGCCATCCACCCCTCGCAGACCACCAGCGACTGCAGGGCGATCTCCGGGACCTCCTCGTCGCGTCCCGCCCCGCGCGCGTGACCCACCAGGATGCCGGCGGCCTGGCCGAGCCCGAGCGCCGGGAAGAAGGCGGCCCCGTTGATCCGGAAGGCGATGCTGGAGGCGGCGAGCTCGGCGGTTCCCAGCCTGCCGACCACGACCAGAAAGAGGGTCCAGGCGACGAGCTCGCCGCTGATGCGAAGCCCCATGGGTGCGGCCAGCGAAAGGAAGTGACGGTACTCCAACCAGTTGAAGGCGCGCGTCTTCACGTCGGAAAAGCCCCCGGCGCGGACGAAGATGAGGGTGTAGAGAAGGGCGGAGACCGACTGGGCGGCGACGGTGGCGATGGCGGCGCCGGTGATCCCCAGGCGCGGACAGACCCATTCCCCAAGCACGAGTCCCCAGGCGAGGAGCGCGTTCACGGCAAAGGAGATGAAGGTGACGGCGGTGACCACCACCGGGCGGCCGATGCCGGAGAGCCATCCCGCCAGCGCGGCACAAAGGACCGGGAAGAAGGAGCCCACCATGCAGATCCAGAAGTAGGCGATCTCGTCCCGGGCCACCTCCGGCTGGTGGCCGGCCAAAAGGAAGAGCTGGGCGACGGGCCAGGCGAGAACCAGGGCGACGACGCCGGAGAGGAGCGCGGTGTGGATGCCGAGCCAGGCCGAGGCGCGGACCCCGTCGGCGTCGGCGCTTCCGTGGTTGTGGGCCACGAAGGTCCCCGCGTAACCGGCGGTACCGAACAAAAAGCCCTGGAAGAGGATGACCGCCATCCCCGCCGGCCCGATGGCCGCCACCGCCTGGCTGGAGTGCCGGGAAAGGACGATGGCGTCGATGATCTGCATGAGGGTAATGGTCGAGGTGGAAAGTATCATCGGGCCTGCCAACTTGAGCAGGCGCGGGACGTGCTTGAACATGGAAACCTTTACGGGGGGTAGCAGAAAGTCGGAACCGTGGCAGAGTACCACTCCAAGAGAAGAGAATCGAGAGAATCTTTTGCGGGGACTACCCCTCGATCTGCAGACGTTCGAAGCGGCGGCGCTGGACGACGGCCAGACGGACGATGATGCGGTCGGACTCGTAGTTGGGGCCGATGCAGACCATGTCGTAGATCCCGCCGAAACGGACGTCCCCCCCTGCCAGCGCCCGCAGCTTCCCGTCGCTTCCCAGCATGTAGCCGTCGAAGTGGGTCCAGATCTCCTGGCTCCCCCACCCGCGGCCTCGGCCGATCCTGGTGTGGAGGTCGGAAGGGATGCAGACCAGCCGGAAGCGGGCGGGATCGAGGCCGAGGAGATCCTTCACGCACTTCCCTCCCCGCTCGGCGAGTACCGCCTCGACCTGCTGGCGGGTCAGCGAGTCGCGCCGTTTCAGGCCGAGCGCCTCCAGAAGCGGCGTCAAGGGCTGGGTGCTTCCCGCCGCCGGTTCCTCGAAGTCCTCGACCAGACCTTCCTCCTCGGCCATGCAGGGGAGGTAGCGGATCCCGCAGGAGTTGACCAGCGGGTGCAGCACGAAGAGCTCCACCCGGCTCCTGAGCGCCTGGGGGACGTCGGCGGGCAGCGGGAGCGAGGAGAGCCGAAGCGCCCTCCCCTGCTCGCTCTCCTCGCCGGTGAAGGTCGGGCTCCAGATGTGCGGAAGGAGCTTTATGTACTGCTGGGTGTGGGATTCGACGTGGAAACGGGCGAGCCCGAGCTCCTTGGCCCGCCTGAGCACCCGGTCGGGGAAGTCGTAGAGGTAGGCCTGGCTGCGGACCGAGCCGGCTTCGCTTATGCCGGCGGCGGCGCCGGTGCTGTTCCCGGCCCCGGAGAGCGAGCCGGCCAGCTCGGTAAGCTTGTCGAAATTCCCCTTCTCGAGGGCCTCGTGAGCCTCCTGGCGAAGAAGCTCCGGCGAGGCGGCGGCCCTGAAGACCGCAGCCGGCCTTATCACCGCCGTCGAGCTCTCCTCGGCGAAGGCAAGCCGCCTCTCGAAGTAAAAATCCTTGCGCTCGGGATCGCTCCTCGCCAGCGTTTCGAGCTCCGCCATTCCCCGCTCACGCAGGGCAGGGAGCTCCTTCAGGGCCCTCCCCGCCAGGGCCGCCATCCCCTGCGAAAAGGGGTCGAGGGGAAACCAGTTTTCCCGGTAGACGCTCTTCGCCAGGTTCAAAAGCGGGGCGTCCATCTCCACCGCCTGCTTCATGGTCTGCAGGTCCCGGCTCATCTCCTGCACCGCACCCCAGTTCCCCTGCATCATGGCGTTCTCGATCCGGTTGGGGAGGAGGTTTAGCTCGCTCTCCATCCGCAGCAGTCCACGATACCTTTCCGGGGTCATCTCCCGGGAAAGGAGCTCACGGGCCCGGTCCAGGTAGAGATCGCGGAAAAGGGTGTCGACCTCTCCCAACGACAAAAGGGTTGCGATCACGCTCCCCGGGTCACTTCCATTGGCCGCCACCTCGTTCATCTCCATGCCCCCCTCCCCTGCCGGATACGAGGAAAACTATACCACCTCTTTCGGCGTCCACCCGGCCTCGCCCTTTTGCCCGCCTCTCCTATTGAACGGGCGATTTAGTACTGGACAGCATCCGATGGTAATGGGCATTTTACTTAAGCCCGGAAAGGTTTTTGCCGAAACGTATATCCAAAAAGGAGACAGACTCAGTGAGATCATCCCTTAAAGATAACAGTCCGGTTCAGCAGCTTCCGCTGGAAATGAAGGTGGCGCTCGACCGTTGTGAACGGATCGAAACTACCTGTGCCGAAATCTACCGCGTCTTTGCCCACATGCACGCAGAATATCCAAAGCTGCAGGCGCTTTGGTTCAGTACCGCCGAGGACGAGGTACAGCACGCCTCCCAGTTCAATCTCCTCTCCCGGATGAAGGCCGACAGCATCACCGGGATCACCGTCGAGGTAGGTGATGCCGAATCCGTGCTGGGCGACCTGGAACTCCTCCTCGCCAGGATCAGGAAGGAGTTCGTCCCGCCGGACCTCGCCCTCCAGATGGCGGTCAGGGTCGAGAAGCACCTGACGAAGTTTCACTCCACCTCGGTGGTTTTGTGCAGGGACGAAGCGCTCCAGCGGCTTTTGAAGGCGATGATGTCAGAGAACGACCATCACGTCGAAAGGCTGGAGCGGGCGCTCAAGGAGATGCAGGCGAGCAAGGATGCGTTCAACACCGTGCTCAGAAAGGTGACAGCGCTCTTCGAGGAGATCGGCGAGGCGAGGCTCTCGGGGGTCCAGACCCTCAAGGTGGCCATCAAGTTCGAGTCGCTGCTGGCGCGTTACCGCCGGGGGATCCTCCAGGCAGGCGGCAATCAGGAACTGGTGCCGGTACTGAAGAGGCTGATCGAGAACAACGAGGGCGAGGTGGGTATGATCGAAGAGGCGCTGGAGGAGCTGCTGGCCTCCCATCCCCAGCCGTAGGAGGACGAGAGGCCTCGGGGCCCCCGCTAGCGCCTCGCCGGACTCAGACGATCTCCTGGATGACCTTCTTCAGGTCCGAGAGCTTGTACGGTTTCTGGATGAAACCGGCGAGCCCCTTGCCGACGAATTTCTGGGTGACGTCCTGCTCGTTGTAGCCGCTGGACATGATCACCTTCACCCGCGGGTCGAGCGCCTTCAGTTCGCGGAAGCAGCGCTCGCCGTCCATGTGCGGCATGGTCAGGTCGAGGACCACGAGCGAGACGTCGCCGGCCAGGCGGAAGCGGTCCAGCGCCTCGCGGCCGTCGCAGGCGACCACCACCTCGAAGCCGAGCTCCCGCAGCATCTTCCCGCCGGTCGCCCGCACGGTCTCCTCGTCGTCCACGAGGAGCACCGTCCCGCTCCCCCGCCACCCGTCCTCTTCCGGGCTCTCGGTAGAGAGCGCCGCCGGCTGGTCGCTGGCCGGGAAGAGGAGCTTGAAGGTAGTCCCCTTCCCCAGCTCGCTGTAGACCCTGATGGAGCCCTTGTGCCCGCGCACGATCCCCTGCACGGCGGCCATGCCGAGCCCGCGGCCGGTGAACTTGGTGGTGAAGAAGGGGTCGAAGACCTTGGCCTTGGTCGCCTCGTCCATCCCGCAGCCGGTGTCGCAGACCTCCAAAAAGACGTAGCTCCCCTCGGCGATCCCCTCGTCCACCCAGTTGTGCTTCAGGTAGTCCCGGTCGCACTCCATGAAGCCGGTGTTGATGGCGACCACCCCGCTCCGCTCACCGATGGCCTCGGAGGCGTTGATGATCAGGTTCATGATGACCTGGCGAATCTGGGTGGCGTCGGCCTCCATGGTGGGGAGGTTGGCGCCGGGGTTGAAGCGGAGCACCGCCATCTTGGAGATGGAGACCTTCAGCATGTGGAGCATCTCGTCGACCAGCCGGTTGAGATCGATGCTCTCCACCACGAACTTCCCCTTCCCCGAGTAGGCGAGCATCTGCCGGGCGAGGTCGGCGGCCCGGCCGGCGGAGCGGTTGATCTCCTCCAGGTTGTCGCAGACCGGCGACTCCTTGGGGACCTTCCTGAGCGCCAGGTCCGCGTTGCCGATGATGGCCATCAGGATGTTGTTGAAGTCGTGGGCGATCCCCCCCGCCAGCACCCCCAGGCTCTCCAGCTTCTGGGCCTGCATGAGCTGCTTCTCCAGCTGGATGTTGGCCAACTGCTCGGCCTCGGCGCGCTTTCTGTCGGTGATGTCCCGCACGATGGAGCAGTAGTACTCCTGCCCCTCGTAGCAGATGTAGTTGCCGGAGATCTCCACGTCGACGAGCCTCCCGTCGCCGGTGAGGTGCTGGGCCTCGCGCCGCAGGGAACCCTCGGCCTTGAGCTCATCCCAGAAACCAGGCCAGCTCTCCAGGGGGAGGTCGGGGTTGAGATCGGCCACCGTCATCTGCAGCACCTTCTCGATGGGGTATCCCAGGAACTCCGAGGCCGCCTGGTTGGCGTGCAGTATCCGGCCGTCGGAGGCGAACCAGTAGACCGGGGTGAAGACCCGCTCCAGCGAGAAGGTCGCCATCTGGAGCTTGGCGTTGGTGGCCGAGAGCTCCTCGTTGAGGGCCTTGACCTCCTCCATGGTGGCTAGGATGCTCGGGAAGGAGATCGCCTGGGGGATGCGGGGGATGAAGGCGATGGCGGTGGCCGCCGAGATGCCGGCGGTGAGCGCCTTGAAGCCCCCCTCGATCCAGTAGTCGGGGCGGTAGATGGTGTAGGCACCCATCAGGTGGGTGGTCCCGCAGGAAAGGATGAAGGCGGCGAACATCAGGAAGATGCCGTAGAAGGGAAGGTCCCGGCGCCGGTAGGCGAAGTAGAACATGGCGAGCGGGATCGAGTAGTAGGCGATACCGGTGACGATGTCGGAACCGACGTGCAGGGCGAGGAGCCCCGGCTCCCAGTTCAGGCAGTAGCCGTGCTCCATGTAGTTACCGGTCATATGGCCGGAATGCATCCAAAACCTCCTTGAGGGGCGACCTTTTCTCTGGCGCTGCCGGAGCGACTGCTGCCCGGAAAAGGCGGCCTCACGGAGCGTGAATTTAGCAGTTTAATGCCGCCAACGCAATGGGTTATCGGCCGTCCAGCACTTCCCGCACCTTTTTGGTGAGGACGGTGGCGGTGAACGGTTTGGAGAGGAAGTCGGCCCCCTCGCGGATCACCCCGCGGTCGGCGACGATGTCGGCGGTGTAGCCGGACATGAAGAGGGTGCGGATGGCCGGCCTGATCTCCTCGACGCGCGCCTGGAGCTCGCGGCCGTTCATGGTCGGCATCACCACGTCGGCCAAAAGGAGATGGATCTCCTCCGGGTGGCGGCGGCAGCACTCCATGGCCTCCTCGGCGGAGAGGGCGGTCAGCACCGTATAGCCGTGGCTCTCCAGGATGGTGCCGATGAGGGAGACGACCTGCTCCTCGTCCTCCACGATCAGCACCGTCTCGGTCCCCCTGATCGGGACCCCGGCCATCACCCCTTCCAGCGGGATCGCCTCCTCCAGGGAGCGGGGGAAGTGGATGATGAAGGTGGTCCCCCGGCCGGGCACGCTCTCCACCGTGATCCCCCCCTCGTTCTGCTTGACGATCCCGTACACGGTGGAGAGCCCCAGGCCGGTCCCCTTCCCCTCCCCCTTGGTGGTGAAAAACGGCTCGAAGATCCGCTCGAGGACCCCCTTCTCGATGCCGCTGCCGGTGTCGGAGATGGCGAGCCTCACGTAGTCGCCGTCGGCAAGCCCGAGGATCCTGGCCGCCTCCCCGTCGATGGTCGCGTTGCCGGTGGCGAGCGTGATGGAGCCTACCCCGCCGATGGCGTCGCGGGCGTTGACCGCCAGGTTGGTGAGGATCTGGTCCATCTGGGAGGGGTCGATCTTGATGTTCCAGAGGGAGGGGGCCGGCTGGAAGACGATGCGGATCTCCTCCCCGATCAGGCGGGAGAGCATGCTCCGCTGGTTGTCGATCACCCGGTTGAGGTCGACCACCTCGGGCTGGCGCCCCTGCTTGCGGGAGAAGGCCAAGAGCTGGCGGGTGAGGTCGGCGGAACGCTGGCCGGCCCGCTCGATCTGCAAAAGCTCGCGGTAGAGGGGATCCTGCGGGGTGAGCCGCTCCAGGGCCAGGTTGCTCACCCCGAGGATCACGCTCAGCATGTTGTTGAAGTCGTGGGCGATGCCGCCGGCCAGCTGCCCGATGGCGTCCATCTTCTGCGCCTGGCGAAGCTCCGCCTCGAAGCGGTCCCGCTCGGCCTGCACGGTCTGCATGGCCTGCGCCTGGTCGAAGGTGTAAAGGGCGAAGGCGACGTCGCTCGCCAGCTCGCCAAAGAGCGCCACCTCCTCCTGGTCGCCCCCCTGCCCGTCATCCAGCACCACCGCCATGAAGCCGAAGAGGGTGGCGTCGTGGGTGAGCCGGACGCACATGGTCTCGCACGGGTTTTGCGGGGAGGCGATCGGGCAGCCGTCGCAGACCCCGGCGACCCGGGGGACCAGCAAGGGACCCGCCTCCTCCTTGGCCTTGCGGCAGCAGGCGGGGAGCACCCCGTCCTCGATCAGCCGGGAAAGCGGGGTGAAGTCCTCCCGGAACCCGGCCTGGGCGTGACCGGTCGGCCGCCCGCCCCGGTCGGTCATGATGATCATCGCCCCCCGGAAGCCGCGGTGCTCGACCAAGAGCTCGCAGGTCTCGCTGATGAAGCAGCCGGCGTCCCGCTCCCTGACGATCAGCTGGTCCACCGTGCGCACCGCGCGCAGCACCCGGTTCAGGTGCTCGATCCGCTCCTCGCTCCGCTTTCTCTGGGTGATGTCGTGGATGAAGCAGAGGAAGATTCCCTGGTTGGGGAGATGGACGGTGCTCACCTCGACCTCGATCTCGCTTCCGTCCCGGCAGCGGTGCCGGCTCTCGAAGCGGTCGCACCCATCCGCCACCACGCTCGCCACGTGCCTTTGCACCTCGTCGGGGGACTCGCTGCAGTCGAGGTCGACGATCGACATGGCGAGGAGCTCGTCGCGGGGGTAGCCGACCATGGCGCAGTAGGCGTCGTTCACCTCCAAAATCCGCCCCTCCCGGTTCACCGAGCAAAACCCCTCGATGGCGGTGTCGATGAGGGCATGGTAGCGTTCCTCGTTCTCCCAGAGGCGCTCCTCGGCCCTCTTCAGGTCGGTGATGTCGCTTCCCACCGCCAGGATCTCGAGCAGCTCCCCTTGCGGGCCGAAGATCGGCGTGTTGGTCCAGGTCATCCAGACCCGGCGCCCGTCCCGGCAGACGTTCTCGTTGACGTTGTTGGCGTAGCGGTGCGGATTGGCGAGGATGTCACCGATCAGCCCGGAGAGATCCCCCTTCCCGGAGGGCGCGCCGGCCTCCCCCGCGGGGACCAGCATGGCGACCGGCTGCCCCACCGCCTCCTCGGCCCGGTAGCCGAAGAACCTCTGCGCGAACTCGTTGAAGAAGGTGATGGTCCCGTCGCGGCTCCACCTGACGATGGCGCTGTTGGCGTTTTGCACGAGGTCGCGGTAGATCTCCTCCCGGGCCCGGAGCTCCTCCTCCGCCCGCTTCCTTTCCGTGACGTCGGAGATCATCGCCAGGAGGCAGACATCCTTGCCGATCACGATCATCTCGGTGGAATAGAGGGTGTCGATCACCTCTCCCGACTTTCTCCTGAGCTTCACCTCCCGGTATCGGACCCGGCCGGTCCTCCGCAGTTCCCGGACCGCCCCCTCCCGATCGCGCGGGTTGACGTAGATGGCAAGCTCGGAGGAGCTGCGGCCGATCACCTCCTCCCGTGAGAAGCCGAGCATCTCCAGCCAGGTCGGGTTGACGTCCAGGATGCGGCCGTCCCCGGCCGTCGTGATGCCGATGGCGATCGGGCTTCCCCGGAAGATGGTGGAGAAGCGGTCCTCGCTTAAGGAAGATTCCCGGCGGCTCTCATCGCGGTCCCGGAGGTGGCTTATGATGAGGTGGTAGAGGAGAAAGGAGGTGAAGGCGACGAACAGCCACCCCTTGAGGACCGAGAGCCGGACGATGGCCTGCTGGTTGTCGGCGATCAGGGCGACCAGGTTGTCCGAGGAAAGGATCCAGCCGGCGGAGAGGAGCGCGTACGCCAGCACGATGTGGCGTGCGGCCTTTTTGGGTGAGGCGTGTGAGCGCTTATGATCGCCGGGCATGGAAAAGAATTCCTGTGCTGTCTGGAAACGGGAAGTACTGTCTCAGCGGTTTGCGTAGCTGGACGAGCCTATCTAACTTGTACAAAAATCGTGCGGGGTATTCTGTCAGGAAAGTTTGATTTTTCGGTACTGATTCGGCCTAGGGGCCATTAGATCGCAGGGTGGGCACCCCGTGCCCACGCGGAACGACATCGCCCGGACGCCGGTTCCTTTGAAACGGCGGGCGGAGGGCTCCCCACCCTACGGCTGGGTAGCGATGGGAATGGGGTTTGACTAATGGCGGCGCAGAGGTGGTGCGTCATTCGGCCGAGGTCACTCCGTGCTGCAGGGCGAACTTGATCAGCGAGGCCATGTTGGTCACCCGGAGCTTCTCCATGAGCCTGCTGCGGTAGGTCTCCACGGTCTTGGCGGAAAGCGAGAGGGTATTGGCGATGGTGGCGCTCGATTTCCCCTCGGCGACCAGCTGCAGCACCTCGCGCTCGCGCTGGCTGAGGCTCTCCAGCGGGCTGGCCTCCCGGGCGACCGGCACCTCGGAGCCGTAGTAGCGGCGCCCCCTCCCGACCGCCCTCACCGCGGTGAGGAGTTCTTCGCCGGCGGACTCCTTGAGGAGGTAGCCGCGGGCGCCGGCCTGGAGCGCGCGGTGGACGTGCTCGGAGCTGTGGTGCATGGTGAGGATGAGGACGTAGCTGGAGGGGAGCTGGCGGGAGATGATCGAGGCGGCCTCGATCCCGTTGAGCCCCGGCATGGCGATGTCCATGATGACCACGTCGGGGTTCAGTGCCATGGTCTCCCGGACCGCGGAGCGGCCGTCGGCGGCGGTCCCCACCACCTTGAGGTCCTCCTGGGCGTCCAGGATCATCCGGAGGCCGTCGCGCACCACGGCGTGGTCGTCGGCCAAAAGCACCGTTATCGGCATGCATCCTCCTTGAGCTCCACGGTCACCGAGCACCCCTTCCCGGGAGACGACTCCATGCAAAAGCGCCCGCCGATGGTCATGGCCCGTTCCCTCATGATGGCGGTCCCCCACCCCCCCCCTTCCTTTCTGGGGGGAGCCGCCAGGCCGAATCCCCTGCCGTCATCGGCGACCGACAGCGTGAGCATCCCTTTTTCGCGTCGAAGGGTGACGGTGACCTTCCCCGCCTCCGCGTGCTTGGCGGCGTTGGTGAGCGCCTCCTGGGCGATGCGGAAGAGCGCGGTCTCGCACTCCTGGGTCAGGCGCGGGAAGGGGTCCGCACAGACCACCGAGATGGGGAGCCCGCTCTTCTCGGAGAAGAACTCGGCGTACCAGGTGAGGGCGACCGTGAGGCCGTAGTCGTCGAGGACCGGCGGTCTCAGGTTCACCATCATGGTGCGCAGGTTGCGGGTGAGGCTCTTCAAGAGCGCGGTGGCGTCGTCCAGCCGGCTCCCCAGGATGCGCCGGGAATCGTCCGAGAGCATCTCCTTCATGAGCGCCCAGTGGAGCCCCAGCGTGGTGAGATCCCGCCCCATCTCGTCGTGGATCTCGGCGGCGAGCTTCTTCCTGGTCTCCTCGTCGATCTCCACCAGCCGCCGCGAGAGGTTCCGAAGCGAGGTCTCCATCCGCTTGAGGTCGGTGATGTCCTGGGTGGTGCCGTACAGGGAGCGGGGGCGCCCCTGCCCGTCCAGCCGCGCCCGGCCGTGGTCAACCATCCAGCGGATCTCTCCGTCGCAGCGGATGACCCGGTACTCCTCCCGGTAGTCGCCGCGCTCATCGAGGGCGCGGCCGGCGCCGGCCATCACCCGCGGGAGGTCGTCGGGGTGGATGGTCCTCGTGAACCAGTCGAGGCTCCGGTCCGAGGCGCCCCCCCCGAAAAGCTCGGCGCACTCCCGCGAGCGGTGGACCTGGCCGGTCACCCGGTCCCACTCCCAGACCCCCATCCCCGAGGCGGCCAGCGCCAGGCCGAGGCGCTCCTCGCTCACCTTGAGCGCCTCCTCGGCGAGCTTTCGTTCGGTGACGTCGCGCCCCACCCCCTGGGTCTCCACCAGCCTCCCCTTTTCGTCGAAGATCCCCCGGTTGACGAACTGCATCCAGCGGACCTCGCCGCTGCCGGTGTGGACACGGTTCTCGACGGTGACCACCGGGTTGTCGCAGGAGAGCGTGCTCAGGCGCTCCAGCACCAGGGGAAGGTCCTCCGGATGGGCGTCCGGCATCCAGGGGCGCCCCTCCAGCTCCTCGCGGGGCTTGCCGAAGAAGCGGCAGAAGGTTTCGTTGACGAAGGTGTAGGTTCCATCCGGACGGTAACGGCTGATGACCTCGGTCTGGTCCTCGACCACCTTCCGGTAACGCTCCTCGCTCGCCTTGAGGGCGTCGGCGATCGCCCTGCGACGGCCGACCTCCTCCACCAGGAGCTCGTTCAGCTTCTCGAGCTCGCGGGTGCGCGCCGCCACGTGCCACTCGAGATCCTTCTCGCGCCGGCGGTACACCTGCTCCTTCTCCACGTCGCCGGTGATGTCCTTGAGCAGGTGGAGCGAGGCGACCATCCTCCTTTGCGGGTCGAGGATCGGGCTGTTGACGATGAGAAAGGTCCCCCCCAGCCGCTCCAGCATCCTCTCGCACCGGTGTTCCCGCCCGTCGGCGAGGGACAGTTGGTGCGGGCAATCGTTAGGGGAGTACTGCGAGCCGTGGAGAAGCTCGCTGCAGAGAGCTCCCCGGAAACGCTCGGGATCTCCGCCGAGGCGCCGGGCCAGGACTCGGTTCACCATGATGACGCGGGATTGGTTGTCGATGATGGCCACGGGATCGGGGAGGGTATCGACCACCCCTTCCCACCCGACACCGGGAAGCGGGTCGCTCCCGCTTCTCCCGTTGCGGCCGACAGGCTGGACGCCCATCCTTTCCCCCTGCAAACTACATCGAATCAAATTGACGCGGCGCGATAGTCTCAGACTTACTCTGAGTAACTAGGATTCTCTCTGTAATGAAATGGGCTTATGCCTTACAATAAATCTTCCGGCAGAGCAACAATATTGTCAAATCGGATTTACGAATTAATGACAAAAAGGGAGGGTGACACAGTTCGAGCCGGGGAGATCAGACAGAAGTATTGGGTGAGAAAGCGTAATGAAAACGACGGGAAAGAAGGGAAACGGGGCGGCGTGAATCCAGATAGAGACCGCCCCGTCCGTCATACAGGAAGTTCGGTAATCAGCAGAGCCCGTGAGAGTTGAAAAGCCGGGAATAGTTGGAATCGGTGCCGAGGATGTGGGTTTGCAGCCACTCCTTGAGGAAGGAGAGTACCTCCAGGGTCAGGATGAAACCGTCCTGGTCCGCGCGGCTCTTGAGTTCGAGAGCCTTGGAGGTGAAGTCGTCGTGCTCGAGCTTGTGGGTGGGATAGTCGGGGTAATTGAAGCGGCGCATGTAACGCTCCTCGGTCGAGAAGTGGACGGTCGCGTAGTCGACCATCTCGTAGATGATCTTCTTCTGCACCTCGCGCCCCTTGTTGGCCAGCATGGCGTCATGGAGGGTATTGACCATGCCGAGAAGCACCTTGTGCTGGTCGTCGAGTTCCTTCACCTTCACCGAAAACGAGTCCTGCCACTGCATGTACGCCATGGTATCTCCTTCACACAATCGATAACAGGGTGCGCCGAGGGCACCGCAAGACAAACCTTAACGTGAGGGGCAACGCCGGCGATATTACCGTCCTTGCAGATCAATTTCAACGGTTTTATCGATATCCCCTTAAAAATCGGACCACTTCCGCCCAGCCCCCCCGCTCCCCCTCGCCCCTTCAGGGTGGCCGAAGCCGTCCATTATACCCTCGCCCCTTCAGGGGAGAGGGTGGCCGAAGGCCGGGTGAGGGAGGTTTTGACTCTACCCCCGTCCCTCCCTCTCCCTCCGTCACGGCGTCCTGATCTCCACGATGCTCAGGTTGTAGCGGTCCCCGGTCGGCGCGGTGTCGTTGATGGTCACCGCGGTCCCGGCCAGCGGCGTTACCGCCGACTGGCTCTGCACCCAGTAGGTATCCCCGGTCCCGTTGGCCAGGAACTGGTGCACCATCCCCTGGTTGGGGCCCACCGTGCGGGCGATGGCCGCGCTCCAGTCGTTGCCGGTCCCGAACACCCACGAATTCGCACGGGTGGTGACCAGCGAAGCCGTCGGCGCCCCCGAAAGGGCGTTCCCGCTCCCGGTCGCCCCGATCGCCGCCGCACCGCCGGCGGTCCCGGTGAAGGAAAGCACGGTGAGCGACCCGGAGGAGACATTCCTGCTCAGGGAGGCGGTCACCGTCCCGCTCAGCGTGGAGCTCGCGTAGGCCCACCAGATCTCCGCCGTCCCCCGCTGCCCGTTGGTGATCACCGCCCGGCTCCAGGTGAGCGGCGTCCCGCTGTTAGTGATCCCGGTGACCGAGGTATTGGTCCCGGTGGCGGGGGCGCTCGCCGTGACGAAGGCGACCAGGAGCTCGTTGGCCGCGTGGGTGGTCAGGGTCGGGGTCACCAGGTTTCTCACCGTGCCGGGGGCATCGATGGAAACCGAGGCATCGATCGCCAGCGCCGACACCGGCGATACCGTCAAGTTGAGGGTCGCACCCGCCGAGTTTTGGGCGCTGTCGGTGACCTGGATGGCGACCGCGAAGGTCCCGGCGGCGGTCGGCGTCCCGCTGACCGAGCCGCCGCTGGTCATGGAAAGCCCGGGTGGAAGAGCGGTCGCCGACCAGCTGTAGGGCGGCGAGCCACCGCTGGCGGCCATCGTCTGCCCCGGATAGGGGACCCCCACCGTTCCGGGGGTGAGCGAGGCGGTGGTGACGGCGAGCGGCACCGGCCCGGCGGGTACCCGGATCTCCACCAGGCTCAGGTTGTACATGTCGGTGGAAGGGGCGGTGTCGTTGACGGTCACCGCGGTCCCCGCGTTGGGGGTGGCCCCCGCCTGGCTCTGCACCCAGTAGGTGTCGCCGGTGGCGGTGGAGAGGTACTGGTGGACGAGCGACTGCCCCGGCCCGACGGTCCGGGCGACCGCCGCGCTCCAGTCGTTGCCGGTCCCGAAGACCCAGGAGTTGGCCCGGGTGGTGGTGAGCGAGGCGGTGGGAGCCCCCGAGGAAGCGCTGCCGCTGCCCACCGCCCCGATGGCGTCGGCGCCGGCCGCCGCCCCGGTGAAAGTCATCACCGTGAGCGAGCGCGAGGAGACGCTCTGGTTGAGGGTGGCGGTAACCGTCCCGCTCAGGGCGCCGGTTGCGTAGGCCCACCAGATCTCGGCGGTTCCCCGCTGGGCGTTGGTGACCACCGCCCGGCTCCAGGTCAGCGCCCCTCCGGTGTTGGAGACGCCGGTCACCGTGGCGTTGGTGCCGGTGGTGGGGCCGGAGGCGGAGACGAAGGCGACCAGGAGCTCGTTGCCCGCCCTGGTGGTCACCGTCGGCGAGGTAATGGTGCTCCCCGCGGTGGCGGTATCGGTGAAGACGCTGACATCCACCGCGAGCCCCGAGTTGGAGGCGATGGTGATGCTGTAGTTCTGGGTGACCGACGCCTGGCTGGCATCCACCACCCGCACCGTGAAATTACTGGTCCCCGCCCCGGTCGGCGTCCCCGATACGGTCCCGTTGCCGGCGCCGATGGCGAGTCCGGGCGGGAGGGTGCCGGCGCTGATCGACCAGCTGTAGGGGGGAGTCCCCCCGACGACGTTCACCGGTTGGCTGTAGGGGGTTCCCGCGGTGCCGCTCGGAAGGGTCGCCGTGGTGATGGCCAGAGCCGGGGCCGCGGTGGAGAGGGGGCGGATCTCCACCAGGCTCAGGTTGAACATGTCGCCGGTAGGGGCGGTGTCGTTGATGGTCACGGCGGTCCCGGCGGCCGGGGTGAGGCCGGTCTGGTCCTGCACCCAGTAGGTGTCCGCGGTGGTGGAGGAGACGAACTGGTGCACGAGCGCCTGACCGCTTCCCGCCGTACGGGCGGTGGCCGAGGTCCAGTCGTTGCCGGTCCCGAACACCCAGGAGTTGTTCCGGGTGGTGGTCAGGGTGGCGGTGGGGGCTCCCGCCGCCAGGCTGTTGCCGGTGATAGCCCCGGGCAGGTCGGCGCCGGTGAAGGTGAGCACGGTGAGCGAGCGGGACGAGACGCTCTGGCTCAAGGTGGCGGTGACGGTGCCGGTCAGCGGGGCGGAGGCGTAGGCCCACCAGATCTCGGCGGTCCCCTGCTGGGCGTTGGTGGCTACCGCCCGGTTCCAGGTCAGGGCGCCGCCGGTGTTGGCCACCCCCTGCACGAAGGTGTTGGCGCCCGTCCCCGGAGAACTCCCCCCGATGAAGGCGACCAAAAGCTCGTTACCCGAGGAGGTGGCAACGTTGGGCGAGGTGACGGTGGCGCCGGCGGCGGCCGAATCGGTGGAGACGTTGACGTCGATGGCGAGGGTCGGGGGTAAGGCGTAGATGGCGATGCTGAGGTTCCTGGAGGAGCTCGCCTGGACGGCATCCTGCACCGTGACGGTGAAGTTGGAGGTCCCGGCGGCGGTCGGCGTACCGGCGATCACCCCGGTGGCGGGGTTGAGGGTCAGTCCGGCGGGGAGGCTTCCCGCGCTCACCGACCAGCTGTAGGGAGTCTCCCCTCCCCCCGCGGCCACCGCCTGGCTGTACCCCTGCCCCACCACCCCCGCCACCAGAAAGCCCGAGTTGATGGTGAGCCCCAAAAGCCCGTAGGCGTGCAGCTGGTTGGAGAAGGTCGCCAGGTACACCTTGCCGTTGGCGACGGTGGGGGGAGAGAACTTGGCGTAGCTCCCGACGTCGTCGCGGGCGGCGTTCTGCTTGCTGTTCCAGAGCTCGGTCGAGAGGTTCCCCGCGTCGAAGGCGCGCAGGATGCCCGGGACGGTCTGCTGGTTGGGGTCCTGCTGGTAGGCCGCCGAGGCCCAGACGATCCCGCTCCCCGCCTGGCTGCCGTTGGCCGACAGCGACAGCGGCACCGAGTTGGAGTTCCCCCCGAACTCGGTCATGGTGCTCTGGGAGACCGGGGTGGTCTGCAGCGAGCTCCCGGTAAACCGGTACTGCTTGAGGTAGTCGTTGGGCCCCCAGACGTAGAGCGATGGCCCGCTGATCGGGCTGTTCCAGTAGATCGTCCCCCCCATGAAGATCGATCCCGAAGGTATCGCCTGGAATTCCTGGACGTCGTTGTTGGCGGTCGAGCTGTACTTCCCGAGGTTGAGGGTGTCGATGAGCCGCATCACGCCGTCTTTCCCCATGCAGGTCATGAGGCTGGTCCCCGGGATCAGCATCGGCCCTCCCGAGCCCAGGTCGGCGTCGTTGGCGCTGAGGGTCGCCTGGTTGAAGGGGGTGAAGTAGTCGGCCACCGAGAGCCCGGAGGCGGTGGAGAGCTTGAGGACGCTGTCCCCGTAGCCGCTCCCCCCGCTGCTGGCGTCGAAGGTCCCGTTGCCGGTCATGAGGTAGATGTTGCCGCTCGCGTCGGCGGCGAGCCCCTTCCCCGCCTGCCAGATGGCCCCCTGGCTCCCGTTGGGGGTGGTGTTGAAGACGCCCGTCTGCTGCAGCGTCCCGGCGTTGTAGGCGAGCACCCAGCCGTGGTAGGGGGAGATGTCCCCCACCGAGCCGAAACCGAGGTAAAGGGTGCCGTTCAAGAGGAGCAGTCCCGGGCGGTTCAGGTGATGCAGCGGGTCGAGGGTGACCACGCCGCCCGAGCTCCCGTCCCCGCTCCCCCTCACTTGGGCGGTGATCTCCACCGGGCCGCCGAACTTCTCCCCCCCCGAGGCGACGTCGAGCGCGTGGAGCCGGAAATGGTAGCTGCCGGTCTCCTTGCTCTTGGCCACCACGTAGATGGTCCCGCTTCCCGGGTCGATGACCGGCGTGGCGAGGACCCCGATCTCGGGGGTGATGTCGAGGTAGGAGGAGCTGATGTCGGTGGCGGGGACCGAGGTGCCGAGGTTCACCTGCCATAGCGGCGCCGAGGCGGCGGGGTCGTCGGCGTCGAAGGCGTAGACGCTGTTGTGCATGGTGGCCGCGAAGACCACGTTGTGGGAGCTGCCCTGGATGGGGACGTTGGGGAGGTAGAGCGGCTGGGCGTAGATCTGCCCGTCAACCGAGCGCGAGAACAGCTTGCCGAAGGTGTTCACACTCACATTGGCAGTGGTGAGTACCGTTTCGCTCACATTCTGCCCGCTCCTGGCGGCATCGTTGTGTTGGGTGGGGACAGTGACCGCGGTCGATGAAACAGGAAAACAGAGAAAGCAGAGCAGGGTCACGGCGTGGATGGTGACGGCAAGAGTTGCTGCGCATGATTTCCTCATGGGATCCCCCCGATCTCACAAACGCTCCAGGTGTGAACGGGGTGAAAGAATTATCACAATGGGCATTACAGGATTAGACCGACACCATCAACCCCCGCTACTCAATTGGGCGATTAACGATGCAATTGGCATTCCGCTGGGAAGTTATTGAATTCGCTAGGTGGAAGATTGGCGACTGCTTTGAAAGTGTAAAGCGCACCGACTGTGTCAACCTGGAAGGCCAACACCCCCATCCTCACCCCGCCCCGCCCCTTGAAGGGGAGGGCGAGTGCGTTGAACTGTTAACAATGGTGCGTGTGACGAAAGGCGGGCACCCCGTCCCCACGCGGTCCTGACCGAGGCGGAGAGGCTTGTCCGGGTGGGGAGTGGTAACCGGTGGCGGGGCGGGAGCTACAGCCGGAAGGAGGCCACCAGTTCCTGCAGCTCGCCTGACTGCCGGGCCAGCATTCCGGCCGCGGTCGAGGTCTCCTGGGCGCCGCTCGCCGTCCCCTGCACCACCTCCGAGACCTGCTGGACGTTGTTGGTGATCTCCCCGGTGGTGGCGGTCTGCTCCTCGGCGGCGGTGGCGATCTGGTTGATCTGCATGGTGAGGTCGTGGACCTGTTCGAGGATCCGCTCCAGCGCCTCCCCGGACCGTTTCGAGGACTGCGCCCCGCGCTCGGCCTCCTCGACCCCCTCCTCCATGGAACGGACCGCCTCCCTGGTCTCGCGCTGGATGGCCTGGATCATCTCCCCGATCTCCCGGGTCGCCCTGGTGGTCCTCTCCGCCAGCGCCCGCACCTCGTCGGCGACCACGGCGAACCCCCTCCCCTGCTCTCCCGCCCGGGCCGCCTCGATGGCGGCATTGAGCGCCAGGAGGTTCGTCTGGTCCGCGATCTCCTCGATGGTGCCGATGATCTCCCCGATCTGGTCCGAGCGCTCTCCCAGGGTTCCCACCACGTCCGCGGAATGCTTCACCCGCTCGGCAATCCTGGTCATCCCGCTGACCGTCTCCTGCACGACCTGCGCCCCTTCGGTGGCCATCTCGGTGGTGGTGCGGGAGGACTCGGCGGCCATGCTGCAGTTGCGGGCGATGTCCTCGCTGGTGGCGGCCATCTCCTCGCTGGCGGTGGCAACCGAACCGGTCTGGGCGGCCACCTCCTGGGCAGCGGTGGCGATATGGTCGGCGGTGGCGTTCAGCTGGGTGGAGGCCGATGCGATGCTCGCCGAGATGGTTACCGTGCTCTGGACCAGGCTCCTGAGGTTCTCGATCATGTTCTTCATCGCCCCCATGAGCATCCCGGTCTCGTCCCCGGAGGTCACCGTGATCTCCTCGGTGAGGTCGCCGGTGGCGAGGCGGTCGGCGATCTCCACGCAGCGCCCGAGCGGCCGGGTGACCGAGCGGGAGATGACCAGGCTGAGCAGGATCGAGGCACCCAGTATCACCAGCCCCACCAGGCAAAGGACGATCTCGGACAGCCGCAGCGCCTTCGCCGCGTCCCCCTCGGACTTCTTGCAGAAATCGTCACTGAGCTTCACCAGCCGGTCGACCTGCTGGCGGTGCTGGCTGTAGCTCTCCTTGAGGGTGGTCCTCAATAGCCGCTCGCTGGTGGCGGTGTCGCCCGCCAGCAGGGCCGGAAAGAACTTGTTGAGAGCCACCTCGTAGAAGGAGCCCGCCGGGTGGTAGACGTCCTCCATCATCACCTTCTTGATCTCCCCTTCGGGAAGGTCCTTCTTCCAGTGGTCGTGGCTTTCTTCGAACTCCTTCTTGAGCCGCTTGAAATCCTCGAACCGCTGCTGCCTCTCGGTGGCGTCACCGGCCTGGGCGAGTTGGAGATCCAGGTACGACTCCAGGATGTACGAAGGGGGCGGAAGGATGTCGGCGGCCAGATCCTTCCCCATGGCGATCTGCCGGTAAATCGGTCCGTTCACCTTGACCTTTCCGATGGTGCCCATGGCCAGGGCGAAAACGACCAGCAGCCCCCCTACCGTCACCCCGAGGTTGATCATCATTCGGGTCGTAATTTTCATATTCTCCTCCGGAGGCTTCCGCTGAAGCGGTCAGGGGAAGTACTTGCACTTATGCTCTGTTCGGAGGGGGAGGCGAAAACTTGAGTCAGGAAAATCGAGCCGAAGCTCGGCATGCCCGCGGAATTTTACCGAGGGTGGTGGTGCGGGGCCGGGTGTGATGTGGCCTGGAAAAGAGGGAGGAAGCGGGGGAAGGGATCGGGAGCGCTCCCCACGGTGGAGGGGAGAGCGCGGTGGCTGGCTACCTTTTGTAGTAAAGCTTGCCGTTTGCGGTGACCGTATTTCCCAGCGAAGGATCGATGACGTCGATGGCGGGGGCATCTCCGCTTTGCGGCAGGACGCCGCTACCCATCTGCTGCTGGTAGACGACATCCATCCCGCTGGTGGTGACGAAATACTTTTCGCCTTCCCGGTGCTTGGTTCCGATACTGTAGTAGTCGTGGCCGGCCGTCCCGCTGTAGTTCAGGGTGACCCCGCTGGACGGATTGAATCCGACCCCGGGGGGAACTCCCTGCATCTGGAGGCCCACGCCGGCAAATGCGCAGACCGCGGTGGCTGCCAGGAGAAATCCGAGCGCTATCGCTCCCTTCTTACCCATCTCAATCCCTCCTACGGGTACTGCAGGTGATCCGAGTGGTACACCGACAATGCCATCTTGAAATTGGTCAGATCGGCCAGGGCCGCACTGTCGTAAACGGTCCTCTTGTACGAGGCGTACTTGGGAATGGCAATGGAAACCAGGATGGCTATGATTGCGACTACTATCATCAGTTCGACCAAGGTGAACCCCTGCCGTCCCGATAGCGGTGAGGACATTTCCCCCTCCTTCAAACCAGCCTCCGGATTCCTTACCCTCACAGGCAATCCAGTGAGAGATACAATATCACTCAGATGGGCACCGTCCAGCGAAATTATGCCACACAGAGATCATATATGTCGCGTATAGCATCGATTTATCACCAAGTAAATAGAAGTTATTCTCACGGGCCGACGGGAAGAAGGGAACCGGCAGGGGATTCACTCAGGGGAATGAGCCTGGGCAGGCATGGGAAGCGGGCCGGAATGAGAGAGGGACCGGGTCGTAAGGGGGGGATGGCGTCGACCGAGCATGGGGTGAGCGGGATCAACGGGAACCCTGGCGGCCGGAGGCCTTCATTTTCCGGCGCAGGCTCTCCCCTGCTGCAACCGGCAGGGGAGCGGAGTCGTCACTGACCCGGGTGACGATCCAGTACACCGCCATGGGGAGGGAAAGATGGACGATGCTTCCGATGGAAAGAAAGCCGACCGCCGCGCTTTTCCCGGCAGTGACGGCGAAACCGCAATCGATGGCTATGAAGGTGGCTCCCATCACCATCATGCTGACCAGCCCCATCAGGGTCAGCACGACGACGTTCCAGTCGCCCCTCCTCTGCAGCGGCGCCATCAGCCCCAGGTAGGCTGCGACGTTGACCTCTTCCGTCATGGTGTGGAGCCGGAACCGCCTGCCGGCGTGGACATACTCCATGGCATCCCCGCTGCGGAGGATCCGTCCCCCGTGGTCGTCGTACAGGAAGTCGTAGATGAAGGAGCCTGCGGCCGCCATGAGGTCGCCGTAGGCGTCATGAACGACGAGAAAGAGGCCGTAGACCCCGGCCGACACCGCGACCGCCAGGGCGATGCCCCTCACCGCCTTGGGCGAAGGGAGGAGACGGCCGTTCAGCCAAAGCGTCCAAAGGCCGAAGACGAAGAGGGCGAAGGCGACCACCCAGAGGTAGTCATGGGCGAAATCGAAGGCCCTCCGGGAATAGGTACCGATCAGGCCCGAGATTACCAGCCGAAAGGCATTGGCCAGTACGATTGAGGGGACCGCCACCGCGACCCCCAGCAGCCGGTAGGAGAGGCGGTGGCGGCGGTAGAGAAGGATGGCGATGGAGAGAAAGGCCAGGTAGTCGATGGCGGTGCACTGGCGGATGATCCTCATGGAGAATCCGTTGACGGTGAGGATGTCCCCGTCGCTCAGCATGGCCAGGCCGCAGAGGGCACCGACCCCCTTGGCGGCGACGATGGTGATTTCCCGCAGACCCGTCCAGATCGCATCCGGCAGGTACAGCATGAGAGCGGCAACCACGATCGCGCAGGCCATGAAGGAAAGCGCGAACACCAGTCCCGGCTCCCCCGGCTCCCCCCCCTGCCCCTTCTGATTGACGGCCGCCTGCAACTTCATGACCTCCCCCTCCCCTGGTGGTCGGCACAAAAAACAAGCCGGTCCCGCTTCGGATGGAACTCGACCCCATTCGGCTTGTTCTGATTAAATCAAGGAAATCGCTCTATCAGTAATTGTGCCAAGCCTTACTGTCAGCTTACCTCAGCAATTTACACCCGTTACACATAACGTTATTTTATGACACAGCAGCTGTCACGCGAAAAGGCTTAGCCCCGCCGTCATATAGCGTCGTAGACACTGAAATACTGCCGTATTATTTTTAAAATAGCGTTAGAAACTTCCTGATACCATCCCGAGGACCTCGACCTTTTGAGATCCTCCATCGGGTCCGCCTTGAAGCAGTGCCGCAACTGGGAGCACGAGTTCCGCATCCTTTTGCCGGGGGGCGAGATCCGGTGGCTGATGGGGTCCGGCCACGTCCTGATGAACACCGAGGGGAAGGCGGTCAAGATGGTCGGGGTCAACTACGACATCACCGAGCGCAAGCTGATCGAGCAGGAGCTGAGGCTCGCCCACGACACCCTCGAGCACCGGGTCCTGGAGCGAACCGTCGAGCTGCGCGCCCTCAACCGGGAGCTGGAATCCTTCTGCTACTCGGTCACCCATGAGCTGGGTGCGCCTTTGCGCGGCATGAACTGTTTCGCCAACATCCTTTTGGAGGAGTACCGGGACAAGCTCGACCTGGAGGGGGTGGAGCACCTGGCGAGGATCAGCTCGGCGGCGGGGAGGATGGGCTCGCTCATCGAGGACCTCTTGAAGCTTTCCCGGGTGACCCGCCGAAAGCTCGCCCGGGAAAAGGTCTCCTTGAGCGACCTCGCCTGCCGGGTGGTCGGCGAACTGAGCGGCCAGCCCCCCGAACGGGAGGTGGAGGTCGCCGTCCCCGCCGGGATCGAGGGGGAGTGGGACCCGGCCCTAGCCGAGCTTGCCCTCCAGAATCTCTTGGGCAACGCCTGGAAGTACACCAGCAACACCGCCAATCCCAAAATCGAGTTCGGCTGCCTCCCGGACCGCTTCCCGGTGGTCTACTACGTGCGGGACAACGGGATCGGGTTCGACATGACCTACGCAGACAAGATATTCCTCCCCTTCGAGAGGCTGCACCGCACGGGGGAGTACGAGGGAACCGGTATCGGCCTGGCCACCGTGCAGCGGGTGATCACCATGCACGGCGGAAAGATCTGGGCCGAGGCCGAACCGGGCCAGGGTGCCACCTTCTACTTCACCGGGGGGGGCTGATCCTGTTTCCCCTCCTTTGGCTGCACGACGACGAGCACCACCTCTGCCGGTGACGAAGGCTTGGGAGCCGGCATCGTAAAATTCCCCTTTTGAAGGTCGATCTCCTTGCCGTCCGCCGCCCTGACGGTCACCGCCGTTCCTTTCGGGATCCTGGTGCGTTCCTGCTGAATCTCCAGGGTCAGCGGCGTCCCGGCGGGGAGGCTGGAGGTGATCTTCAGCCGCCATTCCTGGCGGGGAGCCGGCGCCCTGATATCACCCCGCATCTCGCGCATGGACGGTTTCCAGTCAGGATGGAGCACCACCGCGCTGATGTACGGCTCCCCCATATCCTGGTTGAGGTTCCCCGGCGAGACCGTATCGTAGGCGTTGTCGTAGCCGTCGGTCGCCCTCGGATGCTCCCCGATCACCACGTAATCGTAAAGCGCCCCGCTGGAAACCCGCACGGTGGCGGTCACGGGCTCGTAGCCCATGGCCGCCACCCGGGTCAGGAAGATCACCGTGAGGGCGGTGACGATGTGTCTCGGGATCGCCCCCATGCCTAGCGGATCGTGAGCGTGTGTGCCACGCCGTCGAGGTTCAGGATCCAGTACCCCTTCCACGGCTCGACCTGCGGGTTGTCTCCGATGATCGACCAGGAGTCGTAGGTGGTGCCGTTCCACCAGTAGAGCCCGCCGCCTACCGTGCCCGCGTTGATGGCGTCGGCAAGGGACACCCCGTCGAGCTTCCAGACCGCGCCCAGATTGGAGAGGTTCTGCTGGGTCGGGTTGGAGATCATGGTCCATCCCGGCAGCAGGTTCACCGAAACCGGGGTGGAGACCGGGTTGCCGCTGTAGGCGAGCATGGTGCTGCCGTTGTTGGCCTTGACGAAGTAGCCGTTACCCGGCGCGAGCGAGGTGACGGTCCGGTAGGAGCCGAGGACGCTGTTGCTGCTCTCGGCGCTCGCCCCGGTGGGGATCCACTGGTAGACGGCGCTCACCGGGGTGGCGAAGACGCTGGCGGCGGTGACACCGCTCGTGTCGAAGGGGACGCCGACCACGTTCCACCCGTTGTAGAGCGGGGTGCGGATGGTGAGCAGGGGCGCGTCGCCACCGGTATCGGAGGAGACCGAGTAGGTGTAGGTGGTGTTGGGTTTCAGGGTGCCGCTGTCCACGAAACTGGTCTGGCTCCCGCTGTAGACCGAAACCGGGGCGCTACCTCCCTCGGAACGGGAGACGGTGAAGGTGGTGCCGGAGACCAGGCCGGCGAAGCTTGCGGCCGGCTGGCCCGTCAGGGCGGCGGTATAGGTGGCGCTCTTCACCTGCTCGGTCGCCGTGCCGTCCTGGGCGAAGTACTTGAGGGTGACGTTTCCGGAGACCGGGATGGGGGCCAAGTACCGCCTGGAAGCGGTGGACGGGGTGCTCCCGTCGGTCGTGTAGTAGACGTTGGCGCTCCGGTCACCGTTGACGAGCTGCACGAGCAGGGTCCCCCCCGCGTAGGTCCCGCCGGCGGGGCGGGCGACGGTGGTGAGGGTCACCGTCCCGGTCACGGTCGGGTCGGGGGTAAAGGTGGCGCTGACCGTGCAGTTGGCGGTCACCGCGGCGGTGGTGTAGACGTTGCCGGAAAGGGTGCCGCCGCAGCCGGTGACGGATCCCACCTGGTAGCCGAACTGCGGGGTGACCGCCAGGGCCAGCTGGTAGCCGCCGTAGATGGTCTGGGTGGCGGGAGAGAGGCTCCCCCCTGCCCCGGCCGAGGTGGAGACGGTGTAGCTCACCGGGGTGAGCCCTGCCAGGGTGAGCGCCTTGAGCGACCCCTGGGCAGAATTGCCGAAACTGTCGGTGGAGCCCGGGACGAGGTAGTAGGTGGTCCCCGGGACCAGGTTGTAGAGCGTCACCGCGTGGGTGGTGGTGAGGCCGGCCACCGAGGCCTGGGCGGTGAGGGCGCCGGCGTTGGTTCCGTAGTTGAGCAAGGTGGTGGCCGGCTCGTCGGTGGTCCAGGTGACCAGGATCTGGCTGGAGGTGACCGCCGAGGCGGAGATCGCGGTGATCACCGGAGGCGCCGTGCGGGCAGCACTCGCGGTGGTGAAGGTGTAGGTGGAGGAGACCACCGTGTTGTTGGACGGGTCGGTGGACTGGACCTTGAACTCGTAGGCGGTGTTGGGAGCGAGGTTGGTGAGCGCCACCGAGTGGCCGGTCACCTGCACGATGTCACCCGCCGTCTTCGGGGTGTTCTGTCCCGGCAGGCCGTAGAAGACCTGGGAGTCGGCGATCTTGTCGGTCGACCAGGTGATGTAGGCCATGGAGGTGGTGACGGCGGTGGCGGCCGGTGTCACCGTGATCACCGGCGGGGTGGTGTCCGGCTGGGAGGCGGTGGTGAAACCGAGGCTCCCGGTACTCCCCACCACCACGTCGCTCAAGACGTGGGCGAAGTTGAAGGCCATCATGGTGGAGGGCTTGCCCGCCGAGGCCACCACGGTGTTCCCGGCCATGTCGGTGCAGGAGACCTGGACGCTGTAGGAGGTGTTGGCGGTCAGGTTGGTGAGGGCGACCTGGTGGTCGGTGACCTTGTCGGAGTTGGAGGCGCGGTTGGCGGTCGACCCGTTGGGGCCGTACTCGACCACGGTGTTGCACGGCTCGTCGGTGGAGAAGGCGACCGTGGCGGTGGTGTCGGAGGAGTAGACGATCTCCCCGGACCTGGTGATCACCGGCGGTGCCGTGCGCGGGATGACGTCGGTGGTGAAGGAAGCGGTCTTCGAGTAGCTGTAGTTCCCCGCCGCGTCGGTCGCCTTCACCCTGAAGTAGTAGGTGGTCCCGGGGAGAAGCCCGGTCAGCGGGCGGTTGTGCTTGGTGATGAGTGCGGCCTTGGAGTCGCTCTGGCCGAGGTCACTGCCGGTGCCGTACTCGATGGAGCAGCTGGAGGGCTCGTCGGTCACCCAGTAGAGGTCCGCCGACTGATGGGTGGTGTTCTTCACGATCGGCACCTGGGTGAAGACCGGTGCCGTGGTATCGGCGGCCTGATCGGTGGTGAAGCTCTTGGCCGCGCTCAGGGTCGGCCCGTTACCCACCGCGTCGGTGCTGGAGACCACATAGCTGTAGGCGGTGGAGGGGGTGAGCTTGGAGATCACCACCGAGTGGCTGGTGGTGAGGGTCGTGTCCGTGTAGACGATGTAGTTGGTCCCGTCGTTGAGCGACACGCCGCTGGTGGCGGGCTCGTCGGTGATCCAGGTGATGGTGACCGAGGTGTCGGTGGTGCTCGTCCGCATCGGGCCGTTGGTGATCACCGGGGCCTTGGTGTCGGGAGCCTCCAGGGTGGTGAAGTAAATCACCGAGCTGTCGGTGGAGGGATTGCCGAGGTTGTCGGTGGCGGTGACCTTGAAGTACTGCTTGGTCGCGGCGTCGAGGCCGGTGACGGTGACGGTGTGCGAGGTGGAAAGGGTGGTGTCGCTCGCCGTCTTGCCGAAGAACGGGGTGGTTCCGTAGGAGATCACGCCGGTAGTCGGCTCGTCAGTGGTCCAGGTGATGGTGGCGCCGTTCTGGGTGATGGAGGTGACGTCGGGCCCCACGGTGAAGACCGGCGGCAGGGTCCTTTTGGTCTGCTCGGTGGTGAAGGAAACCACCTCGCTCGCCGCTGCCTCGTTGCCGGCGGCATCTTTTCCATAGACGCTCAGGTAGTAAAGCGTATTGGCGGAGAGCCCGGAGAGTATTGCCGAGTGGTTGGTCACGTAGCCGCTCTCCTCCAAGGTGGAGGTCGGGGGGTTGGCGGTCCCGTACTTCACCCCCCCCTGGGTTGGCTTGTCGGTCTGCCACTGGACCACCGCCCCGGAGCTGGTGATGGAGGAGGCGGTCGGCCCGGAGATGATTTTGGGGGCCGTGGTGTTCCGGTAGGGGAGGATGATGTTCTGCAGCGTGTTCCTGGTCACGCTGATGCCGCTGAGGATGGTCTGGGCGAAGCTCGCCGATGGGGGGGTGATCGTTTCCGAATACCCGCTCCCCGCGATGAGCGACATGCTGTAGTTCCCCGAGGCGTCCGACTTGACGGGGGAACTGCTGCTGTCGTTGTAGACGTTAAAGGAGCCGTTCGAGGTGGAGATGGAGCCGGATTGGGAAACGAGGACATTGGCGATTCCCACCCCGTTTGCGTCGGTGGTCTTGCCGCTGAGGGTCACGATGGGGAGGGTCATGTTTTGCGTGGTGTCCGCCGTCACCGTCAGGTTGCGCACGACATAGTAGCCGTAAAAGGTCTGCGGCGCCGGCACGTTCGGTGCGCACTGGGTGTAGCTGCCGTCGGTCCCGCAGTACCCCCAATACAGGCTCCCCCCGTACAGGTTGATGTAGTAGGTCCCCCCGCTCCCCACCTGGTAGGAGTAGTGGCCGTCGGCATCGGAGAAGCCTTGCGCCACCGTGGTGCCGCTCGCCTGGTCGCTGACCTGGACCAGGACGTTCTTCACGCCGGTGCCATCGGCGAGGGCCACCTTTCCGGAGAGGGTGACCAGCGACTTGAGCACCAGGTCCCTGGTGGTGTCGGTGGGGGCGTTTATCCCGCTCACGGCGGTAAGACCGACGCCTGCCCCGGAAGGGGGAGTAAGGGTCATCGAGTAGCCGTTGCCGCCGATGAGCGACATGCTGTAGTTGCCCGAGGCGTCGGACTTGACCGGGTAGGTGCTGCTGTTGTTGTAGACGTTGTAGGAGCCGGCCGAGGTGCTGATGGAACCGGCCTGGGCGATGACCACGTTGCCTACCGGAGCTCCGCCACCGCCGGTGGTTTTGCCGCTCAGGGTGACGATGGGAATGGTGATGTCTTGCGTGGTGTTGCCGGTCACCGTCAGGTTGCGGACCAGGTTGTACCCGTAGAAGGTCTGCGGGGCGGGTACGTTGGGAACACACTGCTGGTAAGTGGAGTTAGCCCCGCAGTATCCGTAGTACAGGCTCCCGCCGTACACGTTGATGGCATAGGTGCTCCCGCTGCCGACCGCGAAGGAGTAGTTGCCATTGGCATCGGTGAACCCCTGGGAGACCGTCCTGCCGGTAGCCTGATCGTTGAGTTGCACCAGCAGGTTCTGGATTCCGGTCCCGCCCGAGGTTGACACCTTGCCGGAGAGGTTGACCAGGGGATTGAGCGCAAGGTCCCTCGTGGTATCGGCGGTGACGCTGATACCGCTGAGGACGGTCAGGCCGACGCCGTTGCCGGCGGGAGGGGTCAGGGTCATGGAGTAGCCGTTTCCGGCGATCAGCGACATGCTGTAATTGCCGGAGGCGTCGGACTTGACGGGGTAGCTGCTGCTGTTGTTGTAAACCGTGTAGGAGCCGGAGGTGGCGCTTATCGAACTGGACTGGGCGATAACCACGTTCCCCAGCGGGTTTCCGCCGCCGTCGACCGTTTTGCCGCTCAGGGTCACGATCGGGATGGTGATGTTCTTGGTCGTGTCGGAGGCGACCGCGAGGTTGTACACGAGGTTGTATCCGTAGAAACTTTGGGGGGTCGGGACGTTGGGGACGCACTGGGTGTAGCTGCCGTCCGCCCCGCAGTACCCCGTGTACAGGCTCCCGCCGTACACGTTGATGGAGTAGGTGGCCGCGCTGACCGGGAAGGAATAGCCGCCGTTGGCGTCCGTGTAGACCTGGGCGACCGTCCTGCCGCTTGCCTGGTCGTTGAGCTGCACCAGCAGGTTCTGGATCCCCGTCCCTGTCGAGGTGACGACCTTGCCGGAGAGAAGGATGGCGTCGGAAACCAGCACCACGTTCTGGGTGACATCCGCACCGGCCACCGAAATCGCTTTCACCAGCGACTGGCCGAAGCTCGACCCCGAGGGGGGGGCGATGCTCAGGTCGTAGGTGCCGTCGCCGACCGTAAAGCTGTAAAACCCGTTGGCGTCGGTGGTGACCGATCCCACTTGGGCCGCGGTGCTCTCATTGCTGAGGGTAACGGTGGCATTGGGGAGCGCCCTGCTGCCACCGTAGACGGTACCGCTCAAGGTCGATGCCAACGCGGCACTGCCGGTGCCGAACGTCAGCAGAAAAAAGGCGACCGCCGCCAGAATCCCCCTCCCGAAAAATAACCTCATCACAGGCTCCTTATCGCATCAGGTAATGTATCGAAGTGATCACTTCTTGCGCTGCAACACCACCGCCACCTCGCCCCCTTGGAAAGCCTTCACGGGCAAGGTAACCGTCGAATAATCCTGGCCGTTGGGGGCCTTTATCTGGATCTGCGCGTGGGTAAGAGACTGATCGGCGAAGCTGAACCTTCCGTCGGCATCACACACGGCCACCACCTTCCCCTTCCCTCTGGGCTGGCGGTGGGGGGCTGCCGACTGGCCGGGCCCCCTGCCGTTGTCGATCGCGGACTGCTGGAACAGATCGAGTCCGGGGCCGTTCCCCGGGGAGGCGCTGTCATCGGCGTGGAGCATGATGATCCGGACTCTCGCCCCCACCGCCGGGGTACCGTCGGGGTAGCTCACCTTGCCGCCGAAGGCGAGGCAGGCGACCGGAAGCAGTAAAAGTAAAAAGAGCGCGGCTGCCGATACCGCTCCAATTCCGTATTTCCTCATGACGATTCTCCTTGGAATGTAAGGCGCCTCAACCGCTACCTGCGGCTTTTCCAGTACCCGTAGGCGGCCACGGCCGCGACGGTGAGGGCGGAAACTTCGGGGCCGCCCAGCGGGGTGACCGGGACCTGGGCGTTCACGACCGGGGGGGCGGGAGGGCCGGCCCAGACGGCGGCGGCCAGCGCGGTGACCGCCAGGGCGGCGATGGCTGCGATTTCGGCGATACGGATCAGTCTCTTTTTCATCGGTACTCTCCTTGTTGTTTCGATGTAGCTGATAGTTTTTCGCCCCGTTCCCGGCCGGGCATGAGGCGGTAATTGGCAATGATGTGGGGCGCCCCGGAGGTCCCGGAGCCCCCCCCCTCCCCTACTGGATGGTCAGCGTGTGGTCGACCGAGTCGAGGTTGAGTATCCAGTACCCCTTCCACGGCTCGATCACCGGGTCGCTCGCCACCGTCCAGGAATCGTAGGTGGTCCCGTTCCACCAGTAGACGCTCCCCCCCACCAGGTTCGCCGAGATGGCGTCGGCAAGCGGCATGCCGTCCACGAGCCAGCTCGACCCGATGCCGCTTCGCGTGGCGGCGTTGGGGTCGGCCACCATGGTCCACCCCGGCTTGAGCAGCACGGTGGCGCTCGCCGGACCCGCCTGGCCGCTGTAGGTCATGAGCGTGCTGCCGGTGGAGGCCTTCACGAAGTACCCGTACCCCGGGGTGAGCCCATTGACGGTCCGGTAGGAGCCGAGCACGGTGCTGCTCGACTCGGCGGTGGCGCCGGCCGGCACCCACTGGTAGATGGAGCCGACCGGGGTGGCGAAGAAGGCCGCCGGGTTGACCCCGGCCGTCTGGTACGGCACCGCCACGATGTTCCAGCCGTTGTAGAGCGGGGTGTGGACGGTCATGAACTCGGTCTGGGTCGGGTCGGTATCGGAGGAGACCGCGTACCGGTAGATGGTGTTCGGCTTCAGGGACGAGGTGTCGGTGAAGCTCGTGCTGCCGCGGTTGGCGAGTAGGGTCTGGTACGGGTTCCCACCCTCGGAGCGGAAGACCGTGAAACTGGTCCCGCTCTTCACCCCGGCCCAGCTCCCGCCGGGCTGCGAGGAGCTCGTCACCATGTAGAGCGCCGAGTTCACGCTCTCGCTGTTGTTGCTGGAGTCCTTGGCGAAGTACTTCACGGTCACCGCGCTCCCGCTGTTGATGAGGATCGGGGAGGAGTAGACCGCCGAGGACGCGGTCGGTGTCGAGCCGTCGGTCGTGTAGTAGATGACGGCGTTGTTGGTGGTGGCCAGGGTCACGAGCAGCGAGGTGCCGGTGTAGTTACCCGGGGCCGGGGTGGCCGTGGTGACCGGCGGTGCCGTGTAGGCTAACTTCGCGGCCTGGCATGCCGCGGCGCTCCCGCCGTTGGCCCCCGCGCAGCTCCAGCTCCACGGCCCGGTGCCGGACACCGCCGAGGCGGCCCCGGCCGAGCAGAGGTAGCTCTCCGGCATGGAGGTGAAGGTCCCGCCGTTGGCGCTTCCGCAGGCCCCGTCGGTCGGGGTGAGCGCCTCCACCTGCATGAAGGGGGAGAAGGAGGGTGTGTTGCCGCAGACCTTCCCGGTGTCGTTGGCGGCGTCGAAGAGCACCCGGGTGGTGATGTCCACCCATGACGCCACCGCCGAATCGAAGTGCATGATCTTCATGTTGTTCGGGTTGGCCACCGCGCTCGGACGGAAGGCCAGGCAGACCTCGGCGGTGCCGGCGAACGATACGCCGGGGGCCTGGATCTCGTACACCTGGCTGTTGTAGACCGTCACGTTCTGCGGGGGCGGAGGGGGGGTCACGGCGGCGGTGACCCGCACCCCGGCGGTCCCGGAGGTCGCCACCACCGACTGGAAGGTGACGTTCATCGAGGCGTCGGCGGTCGGCGTGACGCTCACCGAGGCGGTGCTCTCGGCCGGGGCGGTGACCGCGGTGAAGAGCTGCGGCTGCACGGTGATGGATGCCTTCACCGTCGAGGAGATGATCCCCAGCGAGTTCTTGAACTGGATGTAGACGTAGTTCACCCCGCTGGTCCCCGCGAGCTGCCACCCCGCCTTGGTGGTGGCGTACGGCTCCCAGGCGCTCCAGTTCCGGTCGTCGTTACTAAAGCGCATGGCGGTGAGCGAACCGGCGTTGGTCTGCCCGAAGAGGGAGAGGTTGACCACGTTCCCCACCGTGGTGGCGGCGCCGGCGTTGATGGTGGCGGTGCCGTTGGGGATGGAGGCGGGCAGGAAGGCCTCGATCCGGTTGTTGCCGGTGTCGGCCACGTAGACGGTGCCGTGGGGGCCGACCGCGAGCCCCTGGGCGTTTCTCATGCTCCCGTCGAGGACCGCCGACTTGTTACCCCAGTTGGTGACCAGGTTCCCCAGCGGATCGAACTTGTTGATCATCCCGGTGTTGTTCTCGTAGACGTACAGGTAGCCGGAGTTGTCCACCGCGATTGCGGACATGGTCCCGAGCTGCTGGTTGGCGACTACCCCGAGATAGTTCCCGGCGGCGTCGAACTTCAGCACCCTCCTAAAGCCGGTGTCCATCACGTAGAGGATGTCGCTTCCCTGGCTGCGGCTGTCGATGGCGATGGACCCCATCGAGACGTACTGGTTGAGATCGGCGACCAGGTTGGCGATGCGGGCCACGAACCGGCCGTTGCCGTCGAACTTGGTGATCTGCCCCGGCTGGCCGACGTAGAGGTTGCCGTTGCGGTCGAGGGCGAGCCGGCGGGGGTTGGAGAGGATGCCGGCGGGGTCGCCCGCCGCGTCACCGGCGGCCCCGAAGACGGCGGTCACCTGGCCGGTCGCCATCGCTATCTTCTGGACCCGGTTGTTGCCGCCGTCGAGCACGAAGAGGTTGCCGGCACCGTCGGCCACCGCGTCGAGCGGGGTGGCGAACTGGCCGGCGGCGCTCCCGGAGCCTCCCCAGCTCTGGAGCAGCGCCCCGCTCGTGCTGTAGCGGACCACCCGGTCGTTTTGCTGGTCGGTGACGAGGAGCGTACCGTCGGCCGGGCTGACCGCCACGCTGACCGGGAGGTTCATCCCGTCGGCGAGGATGCGCCCCACCGTGGCCGAGGGGGTCGCGGCGAAGCTCGGCCCGGCCACCTTGATAAGCCGCTCGTTGCCGGTATCGGCGATGTACATGTTCCCGGAGGCGTCGAAGGCGACCGACTGCGGACGCTTCAGCTGGCCGTCCCCGGCCCCGTAGCTCCCCCAGGTCGCCACCTGGGCGGCCCCCGCGCCGGTCTCGGAGCTCGGCAGCGAGTAGAAACGGATGGTATGGGCGGAGGCGTCGGCGATGGCGAGGGTCCCGGTGGCTTCGTCGAAACCGAAGCCGGAGAAGGTCGCCTGCCCCGACACGTTGTAGCTGTACGGGATGGGCCAGCTCCCGATCAGGGCGCCGTCGTTGTACTGGTAGACCTGCCCCCCGCTTCTCACGTAGACGCTCTTCAGGCTGTCCACCGCGAGCCCGGTTCCCTGGTAGGGCACCGCCCACTGGTCGATGAAGCTCCCGTTGTCGTCGAAGCGCTGCACGAGTCCGCCGCCGGAGAGGTAGACGATGTCGTCCCGGTCGATCGCGATGTCGTTGATCTGGCTCCCCACCCCGCTCCACCGGGCGACGAAGGCCCCGTCGGGGGCGAACTTCTGCACCCGGTTACCGATGTCGGCGACGAAGACGTTGCCGTGGCTGTCGGTGGCAAGCCCCCTCATGCTGATGAACTGGCCGTCGCCGGAGCCGCACCCGCCCCACTTCCCGGCGAACTTCAGGTTCTCGTCGAACTTCTCGATGCGGCAGTTGCCGGCGTCCCCCACGTAGATGGCGCCGTCGCTCTTCGACCAGGCGATGAGCGCCGGGAGGAAGAAGCTGCCGTCGCCCTGGTCGGCGCCCCCCCACTTCTGGTCGAAGAGGTAGGAGCCGGAGGGCTGGGTGGTGCCGGTCAGCACCACGTTGTTGAAGTAGGTGTTCCCCGGCACCCCGTTGGCGTCGAGGAAGTTGACGTAGACGGTCTTCAGCCCGTCGCCGGCGGGGAGCATCCAGCTCTTGGTGGTGGCGAACGGCTCGGGGGCGCTCCAGACCAGGTTGTCGTTGGAGAACTGCATCTGGGCGCACTTCTCCCCGAGGCTGCAGCCGAGGCTCAGGGTCACCGCGCTGCTCCCGGTGGTCGCCGCCCCGCCGTTGACCACCACGAAGGTGGTGGCGGAGTTGACCAGCGTGCCGGTCACCGTGATGGAGAAGGGGGCCAGCGAGGCGGTCAGCCCGTTGGCGGTGGCCGAGATAACGATGTTGCCGTAGGTCCCGACGTTCGCGGCCGCCGGTGTCCCGGAGAGGGTCCCGGTGGCGGAGTTGAACGAGGCCCAGGAGGGCTTGTTGGCGATGCTGTAGGTGATGGTGCCGCTGGAGACCGAGCCGGCCGGGGTGAAGCTGTAGATCACCCCGCTGATCGCCGAGGTGAGCGGGCTCCCCGAGATGGCGGGAGCGTTGTCGAAGGTGTAGACGAGGCTCTGTGGCCGGCTCATGTTGCCGCCGCCGTCGGTGGCGAAGAACCGGAGCGTGGTGGTGCTGGAAACCGGCACCTGCACCTGGCTCGCGTTGGGAGCCGCCTTGTGGGTCGGCAGCCAGGGATCGCTCCCGTCGGTCGTGTAGAAGATGATGTTGTTGGCCGCCCCGGAGTAGGAGAGGGTGACGGTCACCGGGGAGGTGAAGCTCCCCCCTGCCGGGGTCGCGGTCACGGTGGGGGGGACGAGGTCGGTGACGTTCACCCGCGGGGTGGTCGGGTAGATGAAGTCGCTCGTGTTGTGGACCCCGAGCTGCCGGGTGTTGTTGGCCCCCCAGCCGATGACCGAGCCGTCGCTCCTCAGGGCCAGCGAGAAACCGTCACCGGCCGCGATGGCGATGACGCCGGTGAGCGCGGAGCCGTCGATGTTTCTCACCTGCACCGGCACCGCGGAGTCGAGCTTTCTCGGGTCGTCGTTGCCGAGCTGGCCGCGGTAGCCGGCGCCCCAGGCCCACACGGTCCCGTCCCTTTTCAGGGCGAGGCTGTGGTCGTTGCCGGCGGCGATGGCGACCACCTGGGAGAGGCCGCTGACGGTGACCGGAAGGACCTCGTCCTGGGTGCTGCCGTCGCCCAACTGGCCGTGGCTGTTGCTCCCCCAGGCACTGACGCTGCCGTCTGGCATCAGGGCGAGGCTGTGGTAGCCCCCCGCCGCGACCGCATCCGCCCGCCCGGGAAGAAGAACGGGGGCCGGGGCGGAGACGGTGGTGATGCTGCGATCCAGGGTGAGCTGGCCGCTGCCGTTACTCCCCCACCCCATGACCGTGCCGTTTTCCAAAAGGGCCAGCACGTGGGCGTCACCGGCGGAGGCCGCCACCACCGGGGTGCCCCCCGGGATGGCGACCGGCTGCGGCGCGGAGTACGCTCCGGAGACCATCCCGAGGCCGAGCTCGCCGTTGTAGTTGGTCCCCCAGGACCAGACGTTGCCGCTGATGTCGAGGGCCAGGCTGTAGCCGTGGCCGGCGGCCACCTTGGTGAAGAAGGAGCCGGCCGGGGTCTGCACGGTGACCGGGGCGAAGCTCGAGACGGCGACGCCGTTGCCGAGGTCGCCGGTCGACCCTTCGCCCCAGGCCAAGAGCGAGCCGGTGCGGGTTACGGCCAGCACGTGCTTGGCTCCCGCCGCGACCCCGGTCATGCCGGAGAGGACCGAGTGCGGAGTGACCGGCTCGGGGTCGGTGGTCGCCTGGGCCCCGTAGGTGTTGTTCCCCCAGCTCCAGAGCGAGCCGTCGGTCTTGACCGCCTCGCCGTGGGAGCCCCCCGCCGCGATGGTGGGCGCGGTGGCGAGCACGTGCTCCATGGTAGTAGCGTTGAACAGTGCAAAGACCGGCCCGGTGAAGACGCCGGCCACCGTGCCGGACCCCCAGTAGGTCACCTCGTAACCCGGCTGGCCGGAAGCGGTATGGTAGCTTCCCGCCGCGAAGCCGTCGGTGACCCCGTCGATGGTGGTGGTGACCAGCGGGCTCCCCAGGGTAAGGGTCTCGTTGTCGTAACCGCTGAGGGCGACGGTGGCGCTCCGGTTGGTGGTGGTCACCGGTACCGCCGGGAGGGAGACCATGCTCCCCGGCGAGCCGGCGGTGGTGAAGAGCTGGTACTCGCCCGGGGTGGCGGCCCCGTCCATGCTGGTGACGTAGAGGCGGCGGCTCGAGTGGCCGGGCCCCTCCATGATGCTCACCGCATGGAGATCCCCCACCAGCGTCTCCCAGATCCGGTTGTCGTGCTTCAGCACGTAGACGATCCCCTGCTTGCCGGAGAAGTTGTAGGTACCGGTGCCGTAGGACCACCCGGCCCATTGCCCGGAGCCGATGGCGACGCTCCGGGTGATGGTCATGGTGTTGGGGCCGGGAAGCGCGCCGTAGCCTGAGAGGGTGATGGTCCTCCCCGTGGTGACCGTCACCTGGGCGGTCTCGGTGATGGAGGACTGGTTGCTGCTCGAGAAGACCTGCGACGACTGGTAGGCCGGGTTGGCGGCCTGCTGGTAGGTGATGTCGTAGTTCTGCACCGCCACCGCGCTGGCCGGGTTCGCCGGGCTCACCGCGTAGTACCTGAGGGCGGTGGAGGACGCGATGGATACCTGCCCGCTCGTGTTGAGGCTTTTGCGGGTGGCGCTTGTGGTCGGGTCGCTGCCGTCGGTGGTGTAGTAGATGGTGGCGCCCTTGTCGGCGGAGAGGGTCACCTGCTGGGCGGAGACGTAGGTTCCACCCGGCGGGTTGGCGCTCACCAAGGGGGCCTGGTTGTCGACCGCGGAGGCCACCACCTTGCGGATGCGGCCGTTGCCGGCATCGGAGAGGTAGAGGTTACCCTGCCGGTCGACGGCGATGCCGCGGATGCGGGAGAAGGTGGCGTTGAGCGCCGGGCCGCCGTCGCCGGAGAAGCCGTTGGCCCCGGTGCCCGCCACGGTGGTGACGATCCCGGTGACGGCGTCGATCCTGCGGGCGAGCTTGGGCGCGAGGCTGTTCCCGCCGCCGCTCACCACGAAGATGTTGTCCTGGGAGTCGATGGCCACGCCGCGGACCCCGATGACGGCCTGGAGGGCAGGCCCGCCGTCGCCGCTGGCGCCGGAACCGCCGTTGCCGGCCACCGTGGTGATGATCCCGGTGGCGGGGTCGATCTTGCGGACCCTTCCCGCGTCGAGGTCGCCTATGTAGAGGTTGTCGTGGCTGTCGACCTTGATGGACCACGGCCTGGAGAGGGTGGCGGCGGTGGCGGGGCCGCCGTCGCCGGAGAAGCCGTTGACCCCGGTGCCTGCGTAGGTGGTGATGATCCCGGTGGCGGCGTCCACCCTCCTGATCTGGTGGTAGCTGTTGTCGCCGATGAAGAGGTTCCCGGCGCTGTCGAAGGCGATGGCGCTCGCGAAGAGGGTGGCGCCGGTAGCCGGCCCGCCGTCGCCGCGGTTGGGGGTGTAGGAACCGCCCCCCGCCACCGTGGTGATGATGCCGGTGGCGGCCTCCACCTTGCGGACCCGGTTGGAGGAGGCGATATAGAGGTTGCCGTTTCGGTCGAAGGCCAGGTCGGTGGCGTTGCCGATCGCCGCGTTCACCGCCGGCCCGCCGTCCCCGTACACCTGGTTGGTCACCCCGTTACCGGCCACCGTGGTGATGATCCCGGTCGCGGGGTCGATCCTGCGGACCCGGCCGTTGTTGCCGTCGGCAAAGTAGACTACACCCGCATCGTCGACGATGATCCCGGAGGGGTCGGAAAGGCTCGCGCTGGTGGCGGGGCCGCCGTCCCCTGCCCCGCCGTCCCCCACCACCGTCGAGATGGTGCCGGAGGGGGAGACCATCCGCACCCGGCGGTTGCCGGAGTCGAAGATGTAGACGTTCCCCGCCCCATCGACGGTGAGGTCGTAGGGGAAGCTGAGGCTTGCGGAAGTGGCCGGGCCGCCGTCGCCGGAGAAGCCGATCATGTTGTTGCCGGCGATGAGGGTCGGTGCGGCGGTGGCGGCGTCGAAGCGCATCACCTGGCTCGTGCAGGACTGGCTCGCATAGAGGTTACCGGCCGCGTCGCTGCGCAGCGAAGAGGGGCAGTTCACCCCGGTGGCAAAGGCGGAGATGATCTGGGTGGTGAGATCCACCTTCCAGATCCGGGAAGCATCGGCGACGAACATGGAATTGCCGTGGAAGGCGACCCCGTAGGCGGATCCGAAATAGGCGCCGGTGGCCGGCCCCCCGTCGCCCAGGTTCGCCGTGTAATTGCCTCCCCCGGCCACCGTGGTGATGGTGCCGCCGGAGTCAACCCTCCTCACCCGGGAATACTCCACAATGTAGAGGTTGCCGGCGGCGTCGACGGCGATGTCTCTCGGGTTGGAGAGCGAGGCGTAGATGGCGGGCCCGCCGTCCCCGGTAGAGGCGTTCAGGCCGTTGCCGGCCACCGTGGTGATGACACCGCTGGCCGAGACCTTGCGGATCCGGTAGTTGTTGGCGTCGATTATGTAGAGGTTGCCCGCCCCGTCGAGGGCGAGCCCCTGCGGCTGGCTCAGGTTGGCGTTGGCCGCGGGGCCGCCGTCGCCGGAGTACCCCCAGGTGCCGTTGCCGGCGAAGGTGGTGATGATCCCGCTGGGATCGACCTTGCGGACCACGTTGTGGATGCTGTCGGAGACGTAGAGGTTGCCGAGGGCATCCTTCACGATCCCCTTGGCCCCGGAGGGGGCGGCGAGGTGGGCGGAGACGGCCGGGCCGTGGTCGCCGATGTTCTGGCCGGCCAGCGTGTAGACGTAGCCCGACTGCGCGGCGTAGGAGGGAGCCGAGGCTGCACTGGTGCCGGCCGCGTTGGTGGCGGTCACCGTGAAGCTCGCCGAACCGCTGACGCCGACCACGGTGTGGGTAAGCGAGGCCGATCCGGCGTCGAGGTCGATCCCCCCGGCCGGGACGGTGGCCACCGTGTAGCCGGTGATCGGGCTCCCCCCGTCGTTGGACGGAGCCGTGATGGTGACCGTCGCGGTGTAGCCCGAGACGGTCACCTGGCCGATGGAGGGGGCGTCCGGTTGAACGACGGTTACCGGGTGGAAGGTCGCGCTGTAGACGGCGCTCGGGGAGAGCGGCAGGGTGAGGCAGGCGTTCAGGGCGCCAGTGGCCGGTCCGGTCACTATCTCGTACTGGCAGCTTTGCCCGGTGGCGCCGGCGATCCCAACCACGGGGTCCAGGCCGGTGACGTAGCCTGACACCTCGCCCCCCTGCTGGTCGAGGGTGTAGGTACCCACCAGGAAGCCGTCCTGTCCCACGGCGGGGTCACCGAGCAGGACAAGCCGGTAGGACTCGGCGAAGGAACCGTTGGCAGTCCCCTGGAGCCGCCCGGAGAGCAGCAGCGGAGACTGGGTGCCCCTCACGATCAGCGGCGAGCCCTGGAAGAAGGTGGACTGGCCGGGGGTCTGCCCGGTGTAACGGAAATCGATCACCCCGGAGGAATTGGACCCGCGGATGCTGCTGACCAGAAGCCGTCCGGTCCCCTTCGAGCGTTCGAAGGTCATGGTGCCGTTGATATCCCCGATCCAGGTGGCGCGCGAGGCGGTCGGGGATTCGACGGTATAGGAGGTGCCGTTGTAATCGCCGAGCCGGTAGCTCCCCACGCTCAAGCGCCACCCGGTGAATTCTCCGCTGCCGATCACCACCTCGCGGGAGGTGGCGAGGGTGGAGCTCCCGTTGACCAGGCCGGAAACGGTGAACTGGGACGTGCTCCCCTGGTTGAGGGTGAGATCGGCGTTCTCGGTTACCTGCGCCGCCCCGGTGTGGGCAGGCTGTACGAGAGTGGAGATGTTCGCGGGGGTGGCCATATCCAGGTGGGCGGTGATGGGGCTTCCCGCGGCGGTCGGGACCACGTGGCTCTCCATCCAGGTGCCGAACAGCGGGCCGTCGATCATCCCGAAGCCGCTGGTGGCACTTTGCCCGTTCATGCTGTAGTGGACGAAGCTGCCGCTCCCCCAGTCGGACTGGTAGGTTCCCGTGGTGAAGCCGTCGCGCAGGCTGCCGTTGAGCCGGACCGTCTTGACGTTCCTGGTGATCTTCCCGCTGTAGAAGCCGGTCGCCTGCTCGGTCTGGGTGGCGACGTAGACGTTGACCTGCTGTCCGGTAAGTGTCGTGGTGACGCCGGGATCGGTCACCACGGCGCCGGTGAGGTCGACCACGCCGGAGGCCCTGACGCCACGGATGCTGGTGAGCTGCAACTGGGACTTCCCGGTCGCCAGGTCGCGGGTGTAGACCCCGTTGATGTCCCCGAAGTAGCTTCCCCACCACTTGGTCGGGCTGGTGACGATGTAGAGGGTCCCCTTGAGGTCTCCCAGCTGGTAGGTTCCCCACCGGGCCCCCCAACCCTGGTACGAACCGCTGGTGAAGGTGATGATCCTGTTGGCGTTGAAGGTCTGGGTGCCTTGCAGGGCGCCGGAGGCGCTGAGCTGGACGGTATGGTAGCCGATGGAGACGTCGGCAAGCTCACTGCCGGCGGTGGATTTGGCATCGTAGCTTCCCGCCACGTCCGACTCGTGGTCGCGGTCGGCAGCCACGATGGGGACCGCGGAGAAGGTGACGTCGCTCATGGAGGTGATGGTGACCGCCCCCATGGTGGTCGGCAGGTCGCTGATGCCGCCCAGGGAAAGGTTGCCGGAGACTGGCCCGATGGGGGATTTGAGGTCCCATCCCATCAGAGCCCCCTCCTCGAGCTTGAAGAGTGAGCCCGGGTTGGGGTGCAGGTGGAAGTTGACGATGTCATAGTTGATGGCGACCCCCACCATGGTCCCGGGGGTGGTGGGAACCACGACGCCGCTGCCGATGCCGCCGACCGAAATGGTCGAGGTCGCGTCGAGGAAGTAGGTACCGCTGGCCTGGTTGAAGCCGACCGAGGCCGGGTTTCCGGCGGTGGAGATGGTGAAGCGGGCATTGTTGAAGGAAGTGCCGTTGACCGAGCCCGAGGCGGTGCCGGTGAAGGTGTACAGCATGGTCGGAGCCGGGGGCGGCGAGACCGCGGTGGAGGAGGCGCTGCTGCCCACCGCGTTGGCTGCGGTTACCGTGAAGCTATAGGAGGTGCCGCCGGCAAGCCCGGTGACGACGTGGGTGAGCGAAGTGGAGCCGGCGTTCTGGTCGATCCCCCCGGCGGGGACGGTGGTAACCGTATAGCCGGTGACAGGATTGCCGCCGTCGAAGGAGGGGGGGGCTATGGTGACCACCGCCATCCCGTTAGAGACCGTCACCTGGGAGACCGACGGCGCCGCCGGCACCACAGCATCCCTGCTCCAAAACGAAGAAGGCGTGGTGGTCTGGAAGCTTGCCTCGATCATGTCGACCATCACGCCGTTGTCGTCGGGATGCCCGAGGACGTCGTTCACGAAGATCCTGCCATCGGTGGTGGTCTCGTTGTAGGAGGCAACGTACTGGGAGCCGGAAACACCAGGGAGGTATTTTTTCATTATGATGTTCCAGCTATTAGGGAGCCCGTTGACATCGAACCCAGTAATCGAGACGCTACTGATCAGGTTGTAATCGTTGTCGATCCCGTTGCCGCCGATGATGGTGAATTTGCCGGTATCGCACCCAAGGGCGTTGCAGGCCTGCGGCAGTGGCACGGTGCTGGCTATCGTGAAGGCCGCATAGTTGGCCCCTGAGTAGAGGGTGCCAAGGGATTGGCTCGGATCGAAGTTGCCTCCCCGGTACCGGTAGACGTAACGGGCGGTGGCAAAGACCTGCACCCGGCCATTGCCCGTGTCGGCGACGTAGAGGTTACCCAAGGCGTCGACCGCGACCCCTTGCGGGGATGAGAAGTGCCCGTTATCGGTGCCAAGTACCCCTGTGACCCCCAGGGTGCCCAGGTAGGCGCCGCCGGCGTCGAAGATCTGGACGCGGTGGTTGCCGGTGTCGGCCACGTAGACCAAACCGGCGGCGTCGACCGTTACCCCCTCCGGACTGCAGAAGTGATCGTTGTCGGAGCCGGGAACACCGCTCACCCCGAGGGTGCGAAGATAGGCGCCGTCCGCACCGAAGACCTGGACCCGGGCGTTGGCTGAATCGACAATGTAGAGCCGTCCTGCCCCGTCCACCGCGGCACTCCACGGTTTATAGAAATGGGCGTTGTCCCCCCCCGGTTCGTCGCTCACGCCGAGGGTGGCGAGATAGGCCCCGCTCGCGGAGAACTTCTGAACCCGTTGGTTGAAGGTGTCGCAGACGTAGATATTGCCGCCAGCATCGGTGGCAACACCGAAGGGGGAGGCGAGATGGTCGTTGTCGCTCCCCCAGACGCCGAATACGCCGATGGTGGAGAGATAGGCGCCGCCGGAGTTGAACTTCTGTACGCGGTTGCCTCCCGTGTCGGCCACGTACATGTTCCCCGCCGGGTCGACGGCTATCCCCTGCGGAGCATGGAGACTGCTGTAGGAAACGAAGCCCGCCCCGAATCCGCCGCTGTAGGTTCCATTGGCGTTAAAGCGCTGAACCACGTTTTGCTGGCTATCTACAACCAGCGTGTACCCTGCGCTGTCGATAGCCACCCCGGCTGGAGTGCTAAAGTACCCGCCACCAGCAAGTGTCCGCAGGTAGACCGGCGAAGTTCCGGCGTACGCCATCGTTGAACAGAGGATCGCCAGCACCAACCCGAAAACTGCGAGTACAATTCTTCGACTCATTCAGATCCCTCCACTATCAATTCAATGCAAAAAAAGTCAGCAATCCTCTCACGCAACCGGCACGGCGGCAGCGAAATCATGCGCCGGGGCCGCGAGGAAGGCCCGGCCGGGAGAAAACAAAAACGCCCGCTTCCGGATAACCGAAAACGGGCGTGCCGCCACAGGATACACCGGTAGCGGTCAAGGTCCCTCTTCGGCGGCTCGGCTGTCCGCCTGACGGACCCGTTGCTCTGCGTCCCTGGATCACTCCAGGTTTGCTCTTTTCGAAGATGCTTTGAGGAGAAGCGCCATTCCGACTGCGCTTTTGACTTAGATTAGAGGAGGGGTTCTACACATTTCGTGCCAAATAACTGGTAGGATGGAATCGACCACAAAACCGGGCCTTTACCTTATATTGGCGGTGATACACTCTTTCATCTTGCGTCATATGACTATAAGGACGCAGTGAAATAACGCAAAGACTGTTTGAAACGTTATCTGTACTGTTTGAGTCGAATTGTTGGTTTAGTATCTAGCCCAGATCTTTCATTAGAGACAATTTCCGGTGCTTGTAGATCATAGACAACAACCGAGGCAGATGCAGAGAGGAATGGCTAGGATGCTAATGGTTCCCATGATAACTTCCACGAGGCAGGGGTTAGGTCACCCAAGCCCCTGTCCCTCCCGTTCAAAGAGAGGGACAGGGTGAGGATGGGGCTTTAGGCAGGCTTCACCTTCGGGATGAAGATCTGCTCGGGATCGAGGACATTGTGGATCAGGTGGAGTTCCTCCCGGGTAGGAGGGAGCGTTTCGCCGGAGACGCGGCTCACGTCGAGGTCGAAGTGGCACATCTCGCGGATCTCCTCCGGGCTCTTGCCGGGATGGCAGGTATCGAGGTAGATCCGCCCCGTCTCATCGTCGAAGCGGAAGACCCCGGCGGTGCTGATCACGGCGGAGGGGCCGCCGCGGTAGGCGGAGCCGTAGAGCTCGCGGCGATGGACGAACTCCCCTTCCGGCCACTTCTTGACCCGCCATCCGGGGCTCGTGATGTAGCTCACCCGCGGGGTGAAACGGCGCTTCTCGTGGACCATGATGAAGACCGTCCTCTTCGCGAAGGAGTTGATGTCGGGATTGCCGCCGCTCCCGGTCAGTCTCAGCTCCGGGTTCAGGTAATCGCCGATGCAGGTGGTGTTGACGTTGCCGTACTCATCCACCTCCGCTCCCCCGAGGAAACCGAGGTCCACGTAACCGCGCTGGGCGATGCTGAAGGCGTCGCTCAACCCCGAGGCGCGGGAGGCCCCCATCTCGCAGCGGGCATCCCCCACCGAAGTCGGGATCTGGGGCGGCCGGCCGTCCAGGGTCCCCGCCTCGAAGATCAGCTTCAGGTTCGGTGCGTGGGTCTTCTGGGCCAGCATGATGGCCACCATGGGAAGCCCCGTCCCGGCGAAGACTATCTCGTTGTCCTGAACCTCGCGGGCGGCCGCGCAGCAGAGAAGATCCGCCAGCCCGAACTCTTCCGGTTTCGCATATTCCCTGGTCATCTCACGCCCCCCTCTTCACGCTGGTGGAGTAGTTGACGGCGGTGTTGGCCTTCAGGTTCAACATCCGCGGCCACCCCAGTTTCTCCAGGTAGCTCATGTGGTCCTGGCCGTAGATCCACTCCTTGGCGAAGGCGTCGAAACCTTCCTGGGTGCGGGTCTTGCCGTAGAAATCCTTGAGGAAGGCGCCGTCCACGTCGTAGCGCCCGAACATCCCGGTGGGATGGGCGCCGAACGGGACCTCGACGATGTGATCGACCTCGAAGCTCGTGATGGTGTTGCGGTCGGCTTCCCGCCGGAGATACTCCTCCGGTACGATCTCCTCAGCCATGACGATGGTGATGTCGGCGGCCCGCGCCGCTTCGGGATCGGAGTAGTACTGGCCGGCGACCCGGACGGTCCCCTCCTCCCCCACCTGCTGGACGCACATCACCGCCACGTCCACCTTGGCGGCGGGGACCAGCACCTGGGGACCGGCGTCGAAGAAGGGGTCGTGGGAAAAGACGTACTTTTGCTTGGGGAACCTCTTCCCGTCCCTGAGTCCCGCCCTGCCGAGGGTGTCGTATTCCGGGTTGTGGATGTCGGTCCCGAGCGAAGTCTGGGTCACCGCGTAGGGAGCGCCCGAGGCCGCCGCGGTGAAGCGGAAGAGCATCTCGGCGTGGCTGTAATCCTCCACCAGGATCTCCTTGTTCCCCACCTTGCGCGAGAGATTGGCGCCGTACTTCCCGTAGAGCTCATGCCCCACCCAGCACGACTCCCAGATGTCCACGCAGCCGGCACCGACCAGGAACTCGGTCTGGGGGCCGCCGTTCACCTCGATGAGGTGCAGCCCCTTGCGGTGCTGGCGGATCAGCTCGTAGATGATGGCGAAAGGGCGGCGCCAGATGGTGAAGCCGGAGAAGGTGAGGCTCGAGCCGTCCTTGATGATCTCCGCCGCCTGTTGCAGGGTAATGCGCTTGCTGTTGCCCATCGTGTCCCTCCTGTCTAGGACCAAAAGTGACAATATCCCCTCGCCCCTTCAGGGGAGAGGGGCAGGGGTGAGGGAGGTTCTAAAATCTTCCCTCACCCGGCCTTCGGCCACCCTCTCCCCCAAGGGGGGCGAGGGTATATGAAAAGGCATCCGCTCACCGTCTTCAATTAGTTGAAGTTTCTCAAAATCTCCCGGGAGATGATCACCCTTTGGATCTCGTTGGTCCCCTCGTAGATCGCGGTGATGCGGGCGTCGCGGGCGTAGCGCTCGACCGGGAAGTCGGCCGTGTAGCCGTACCCCCCGAGCATCTGGATCGCCTTGTAGCACGCCTTGTTGGCCGCCTCGGTGGCGAACATCTTGGCCATGGAGGCCTCCTTGGCGAAGGACTTCCCGCTCTGCTTGCGGAAGGCGGCATTCATCAAGAGGAACCGTGCGGCCTCCAGTTCGGTGTAGCCATCGGCGACCATCCACTGGATCGCCTGGAAATTGCTGATCTTCTGTCCGAACTGGGCGCGCTCGGTGGAGTACTTGGTGGCGTAGTCCATGGCTGCGAGCCCGACCCCCAGGGCAAGCGAGCCGATGCCGATCCTTCCGCCGGCAAGCTCGGCCACCGCCGTTCGGAAGCCGTCGTTCGGTTTCCCCATCATGGCGCTCTTCGGTATCCGGCAGTCCTGGAAGATCACCTCGTTGGTGGCCGAGGCGTGCTGCCCCATCTTCTTCTCCTCCTTGCCGATCACGAGCCCCGGGGTCCCCGCCTCGACGAGGAAGCAGCTGATCCCTTTTCCTTTGGGCGCCTCGCGGTCGGTGACCGCCCAGACGATGAAGACGCCTGCGTAGGGGGCCGACGTGATGAAGATCTTGGAGCCGTTGAGGATGTAGGAATCGCCGTCATCGATCGCCTGGGTGCACATGCCGGCGGGATCGGACCCGGCGCAGTTTTCGGTCAGGGCGAAGCTTGCGGCGGCGAACTCGCCGGAACAGATCTTGGGGATGTAGGCGTTTTTCTGGGCCTCGCTTCCGATTGCCTGGATCACCTCGGCGGCCATGTTGTTGACCGAGACGGTGACCGCGGTAGAAGCGCAGGCGCGGGCGATCTCGGTCATGGCGACGCTGAAGGCGACCGTGCCGGCTTGCGTGCCTCCGAACTCCTCCCGCACGTTCAACCCCATGAAGCCGAGCTCGGCCAGCTTCTTGAGGTTGGACAGCATGAGAGACCTGTCCCCCCCCTCGTCCAGTTGTGCCGCCACCGGTTCGAGCTCGCATCGAGCGAAGTCGCGGGCGGTATCCTGGATCAGTTTCTGCTCCTCGTTGAGTTCAAGATGCATCGTCCCCTCCGTAGTAGTTCGTGCGACTAATTCCGTCCCCCATCGCATTGGCAGTGGATTTATATCCCCTCGCCCCTTTAGGGGAGAGGGTGCAGGGGTGAGGGAAGATTTCAGCAGCCACGAAAACCGCCCTCACCCGGCCTTCGGCCACCCTCTCCCCCAATGGGGGCGAGGGTATATTGGAGTACGCCTATGGCCACCCTCTCCCCCAATGGGGGCGAGGGTATAAATGGTCAAACGGTCCCCGCCACCGCCACGATCGGTATATCCCGCTCCTGCGCCCAGGCCTCCCATTCCTTCGAGCTCCTGGCGCGGAAGGCCTCGCGGTAGTCGGCCGCACCGGTTGCCGAAAGCTCAACGTCGAGCCGTGACTTGAAGTGCGGCTCCAGGGCCGCCACGGCTACCCATCCCTCCCGGGTCTCATAGATGTTGTACTCGGGAATCCCCCCACCGAGGAGCGCACCGGCGGCGGTGGCCCCGTAACGAAGCGGCTCCGCCATGCGGGCAGCCGCCTCGGAAAGCGCCACTTCCGCGTACCCTGCCCCCAGCCCGCGCTCGCGCGCCAGAAGCAGCGACAGCGCCGCGGAAATCGTCTCCTCAGCCCCCGCCATATCGGCCATCAGGGTGCGCGGCATCTGGGGCGGCGCGATCAGGCCGAGGTTTGCCTGGTAGGTCAGGTCGTGCCCGGCCTCGTTCTCGCGCGGTGCGGGGAAGCCGACGATGGCCACCTGGCAAAGCTGCGGGAAGCGCCGGTGCAGGGTTTCCCAGTCGAGGGAAAGCCGGGCGAGCGCGGCGGGACGGTTGGCGGTGATCAGCAGATCGCATCCGGCCAGGACTTCGTCCAGAGCGCTGCGCCCCCCTTCACTCTTCAGGTCGATGGTCACCACGGCCTGCCCCTCGGCCATATCCCGGTACCAACCTTCGTGGTAGCTTCGCATCGGGTCCCCGGCGGGAGGCTCCACCTTGATGACTTCAGCGCCCAGCTCGTGGAACCGCCGGGCAGCTGCCGGTCCGGGCAGGTTCAAGGCGAGGTTGACGACACGCAGGGCGGCGAGCGGCTTCTTGAAGAGATCAGTCATGGCTACTCCTTTTCCTCACATTTCGATGCCGACCCGGGCCGGGACCCCCTGGCGGAAGTAATGTTTCACCTCCCGCATCTCGGTCACCAGGTCGGCGGCGTCCATCACCCGCTCGTCGGCGCTTCGGCCGGTCAGCACCAGCTCCACCCCGGCAGGCTTGGCGGCGATGAGGGAGAGGATCTCGTCGACGGTGACCAGGCCGAACCAGGCGGCGCCGTTGATCTCGTCCACGATCACCAGGTCGTACCGCCCGCAGGCGAGCGCCTTATGTGCGAGATCGAGCGCCAGCCGGGCCTGCGAGAGGTCCTCAGGATGGGGATCCCCCTTTCTGACCCAGCCGTCACGGCCGGTCCGGTGGATGGTGAGGTTCGGGAAGAGCCTTTCGGCAGCCACGTGCTCACCGTAATCGCCGCTCCCTTTCATGAACTGGACCACGCAGACCTGCAGGTCCCTTCCCACCGCGCGCAGGGCAAGCCCCAGCGAAGCCGTGGTTTTCCCCTTGCCGTTTCCGGTGTAAACCTGCACCTGCCCACCGACCTCTCTCATGGCCTTCCCTCCAGGCTGTCGATCACTTCCATGCCACCAGATCTTCTTTGAGCACTCCAGAATTTACCCTCGCCCCTTTAGGGGAGAGGGTGGCCGAAGGCCGGGTGAGGGCAGGTCGGACGAGGGGGACAGGTACCTGGCGGAGCCAGTCCCCTTTTCACCTCCACTTACCCCGCCGCCCGCACCGGCTGTCTTTCTGCTTCACCCTCCGCCGGCGGCTCGGCCGGCCGGTGCGGCAGGTGGATGACCGCGATCCGTTCGGCCACCACTTCCGCGAGGTCCCGCACGACAATCCCCCCTTCGAACCCGCCGGTCTTGATCCCATCCTCGAACATGGTGAGACAGAACGGGCAGTTGGAGATGAGAACCGGGGCGCCCGTGTCGGTGGCCATCTGCACCCTTTCCACGTTGATCCTCCTCCCGAGCTTCTCCTCGGCGAGGATCCGACCGCCCCCGGCGCTGCAGCAGAAACTGTCGTAGCCGGACCGGGACATCTCCTGGATCCGTCCCCCTGCCGCCGCCAGCACCGCGCGGGGCTCGTCGATCACGTCCATGTACCTGCCGAGATAGCAGGAATCGTGGTAGGTGGCGGTGAACGGTTCGGGGTGCAGGTGAAGGTCCCCTTCCTCCAGGAGGCGGTGGATGAAGGTGGTGTAGTGCTCGACCGGGACGTCGAGGCCCAGATCCCGGTAATCGCGCCCAAGGGTGTTGAAGCAGTGCGGGCAGGTGGTGACGATCTTCTTGACGCCGTACCCCTTGATCATCTCGATGTTCTCGGTGGCGAGCGTCTGATACAGGTACTCGTTGCCGAGCTTTCTGGCCGGTTCCCCGCAGCACTTCTCCTCTTTGCCGAGGATGCCGACCCTGATGCCGGCGGCGGTGCAGATGCGGAGGAACTTCTCGGCGATGGCGCGGTTACGCTTGTCGAAGGAGGCGTAGCAGCCGACGAAGTAGAGGACGTCGACCTCCTCCCCCCCCTCCATCAGCGTCGCGCCGTGCCCGATGGCCCAGTCGCCCCGGCCTGCGTAGGCGAGACCGAAGGGATTCCCGTTCACCTCGATGTTGCCGATCGCGCTCCTCACCTCGTCGCCGGGGAAGCTCCCCTCCATCAGCATCAGGTTGCGGCGCATCTCGATGATCTTGTTCACGTGCTCGTTATTGGCCGGGCAGATGTCCTGGCAGGAGCGGCAGGTGGTGCAGGACCAGACGGCATCCTCGGCGATGTTCTCCGCCAGCACCGCCTCCTTCCCGGCCTCGGCCGCCTCGCCGATCTGCTTGATCACCTTCATGGGCGAGAGCGGCTTATCGGTCGCGTGAGCGGGGCAGCGGTCCTGGCAGCGGCCGCAGCTCGTGCAGGCATCGGCGTCGAAGATGTCCTTCCAGGTGAGATCGGCCACCTTGGCGGCCCCGAACTGCTGGAGATCCTCATCCTCGAGATTGATGGTGGCGAGCGTTCCCTTGGGCTCCAGGGGTGCGAAAAAGGCATTGAGGCTGGTTGTTACGATATGTCTCAGGCGGCTGTACGGGATCATGCAGATGAAGCCGGCGACGAGCCCCATGTGGATCCACCAGAGGACCTGGTGCGAGGTGCGGATCGATTCCTCGGTGAAGGGAAGAAAGAGGTTTGCGGCGACCAGCCCGACCGGGGAGAAACGCGCGAGGGACGGATTCTGCACCACCTCGGTGGCGGCCATCCTGGCTCCTTCGATGAGGAAGCCGGTGGTTAGAATGGCGAAGAGGAGGAGGTGGACGCGGTAATCGTCGTCGGTGATCTCCAGCGAAGCGGGCTGGATCACGAAGCGGCGGACGAAGAGGCCTGCCAGCATGAGGATGGCGGAGAGACCGGCGAGATCGAGCACCATGGAGAAGCCCTGGTAGAAGGTGCCGGAGAGAAGGTTCACCTTGATGACCGGGGTGAGGTAGTCGGCCTGGGCCATCACCAGCAGGGTCCCGGCGAAGAGGGTCATAAAGCCCCAGAAGAAGAGGTTATGGAAGATGCCGCCAGCCTTTACCCGCGCGACCTTCTCCTGGCCGAGCACCTCGGTGACCATCCGTTTCGCCCGCTCCGGAAAGTGGTCGAAGCGGTCGAGCGGCATTCCCTGCCGGTAGTGCGGAAGCCTCTTGAAAAATCCCCAGCCGCAGACCGCGAAGGCGGCAAAGACCAGGATGTACATCGGGACCACCACCCCGTGCCCCACGTTCCAGTAGATTTCTCGTGTCATTTCCATGGTTGCGTACTCCAAATCCCTATCCCTCTCCCCCCGGGAGAGGGGCAGGGGTGAGGGAGGTTTTCGGTTTTCGGTCTTCCCTCACCCGGCCTCCGGCCACCCTCTCCCGGAGGGAGAGGGGCACTTACCCAAGCAGCATCTTCGAAATGACCACCCTCTGCACCTCGTTGGTCCCTTCGTAGATCTCGGTGATCTTCGCGTCGCGGTACATCCTCTCGACCTCGTAGTCCGCGATGTAGCCGTAACCGCCGTGGATCTGGACCGCCTCCTTGGTCACCCAGGTGGCCGCCTCGGACGCGCACATCTTGCACATGGCGCTCTCCATGGCGTAGTTCAGCTTGCTGTCCTTCATCCAGGCGGCCTTGTAGGTGAGGAGCTTGGCCATCTCGATCTTCGAGTACATGTCGGCGAGTTTGAACTGGATCGCCTGCAGATCGGAAAGCGGCGCCCCGAACTGCTTGCGCTCCTTGGAGTAGGAAAGGGCCCGGTCGAAGGCGCCGCCGGCAATGCCGAGGGCCTGCGAGGCGATCCCGATCCGGCCGCCGTTCAGCGTCTCCATGGCGATCTTGAATCCCTGCCCCTCGCTCCCCAGGAGGTTGGCAGCCGGGATGCGGAGGTCGTCGAAGGCGAAGGCGGTGGTGTAGCTCCCGCGGATCCCCATCTTCACCTCGTTCTTGAGGATGGACACCCCCGGCGAGGAGAGATCGACGATGAAGGCCGAGATCCCCTTGTGCTTGAGGCTCTTGTCATGGGTGGCGAAGAGGACACCGGTACCGAGGAAGCCGCCGTTGGTGATGAAGGTCTTGCCGCCGTTGATGACGATCTCGTCCCCCTCGCGGCGGTAGGTGGTCGCCATGCCGGAGACGTCGCTCCCGACGTCCGGCTCGGTCAGGAGGATGCAGCCGATCTTGCGGCCGGTGGCGAGGTCCGGGAGGTATTTCTTCTTCTGCTCGGGGGTGCCGAACCGGTAGATGGGATCGCAGGCGAGCGAGGTGTGGGCGGAGATGAGCACGCCGCTCGAGGCGCAGGCCTTGGAGACCTCCTCCACCACGATGGAGTAGGAGAGCATGTCGAGCCCTGCCCCTTCGTACTCCTCGGGGATGTAGCTCCCCATGAGCCCCATCTCGCTCATCTTGGCGACCAGCTCCTCCGGAATCCGGTGCTCCTCGTCGATCTTGATGGCCAGCGGCTTGATCTCCTTCTCGACAAACTCGCGTACCGAGTCCCGCAATACCTTATGATCCTGGCTCAGTTCGAAATTCATGGTGCTACCCCCTTTCGAAAATGGTTATTGGATTGAAGAAATTGGTCCTCTTGTCCCCCCTCCCCCATAGGGAGGGGTAGGTCGCGTTGAACAGCTCTACCGTGAAACGCGACGATTGCCCCAGCCTCAACTGCTGATGATGTCGCGTTTCGTTCCTCAACGCGACCTACAGTTTCTTCAGCGAATGGCCGAAAGCCGCATCCCAATTTACCCTCGCCCCTTCAGGGGAGAGGGTGGCCGAAGGCCGGGTGAGGGAGGTTTTCCGCCCGCTACACCGCCCCCTCACCCTGCCCCTCTCCCTCGATGGGGGCGAGGGAAGATATGTCGGGGAGGGGGTGGCCAAGACCGGGTGACGGAGGTTTTCCCCCCGTTACTTCCCGCTGAAGGCCGCCTTACGCTTGTCAACGAAGGCCGCCATCCCCTCCTTCTGGTCCTCGGTAGCGAAGAGAACGCCGAAGAGAGATGCTTCGTAGCGGAAGCCGTCCTCCTTTGTCATGTTGAGCCCGTTGGCGATGGCGTTCTTGGCGTAGGAAACGCCCAGCGTACCGACCCCGGCGATGGCAGTCGCCGCCTCTCTCGCCTTGGCCATCAGTTCCTCGGGAGCCACTACCTCGTTGACGATCCCCCAGGCCAGCGCCTTCTCGGCATCGATCATCTTGCCGGTGAAGATCAGCTCGTTGGCCCGATTGGGACCGATCAGCCTGGCGAGGTTCTGGGTCCCGCCGAAGCCGGGCATGATCCCGAGAGTCACCTCGGGGAAGCCGAGCTTTGCCTTAGTCGAGGCGTAGATGAAGTCGCAGGCCAGCGCCAGTTCGAGTCCGCCGCCGAGGGCGTAACCGTTGACGGCGGCGATGACCGGCTTGGTCATCTTCTCGATCAGCATCATCACCCGCTGGCCCTTGAGGCCGAACTGGTGCCCCTGGTACGCGTTCATCGCCGCCATCTCCTTGATGTCGGCGCCGGCCACGAAAGCCTTGTCTCCCGCACCGGTCAGGATCACCGCCTTGACCGCCTCATCCAGGTTGAGCTCGAAGAGAGCGCATTCGAGCTCCCCGAGCACCTCGCTGTTCAGCGCGTTCAGCGTCTTCGGGCTGTTGACGGTAAGAACCGCCACCCCGTGGGCAGCTTCAATGATCAGATTCTTGAATTCCATATTGGTCCCCCTGTCCGACTTCGCCTCAGTAGCTATAGAACCCGCGCCCGGACTTCCTTCCGAGGTACCCGGCGTTGACCATCTTCACCAGCAGCGGACACGGACGGTACTTGGGATCCTTGAAGCCGTCGTAGAGGACGTTGGCGATAGCGAGCACCGTGTCCAGCCCGATGAAGTCGGCCAGCGTCAGCGGACCCATCGGCTGGTTGGTCCCCAGGTTCATCCCCTTGTCGATATCCTCCACGGTGGCGATCCCTTCATAGAGCGCGAAGACCGCCTCGTTGATCATGGGGATGAGGACGCGGTTGACGATGAAGCCGGGATAGTCCTGGGAAACCGCCATCTCCTTCTCCAGCTTCGCCACCAGGGCCGCGGTCGTCTGGAAGGTCTCCTCGCTGGTGGCGTGGCCGCGGATCACCTCGACCAGCTTCATGATCGGCACCGGGTTCATGAAGTGCATCCCGATCACCTTTTCCGGACGCTTGGTCACCGAAGCGATTTTGGTGATGGGGATGGAAGACGTGTTGGAGGCGAGGATGGCGTCCGCTTGCACGACCTCGTCCAGCTTCCTGAAGATCTCCAGTTTGAGCGGCTCGTTTTCGGTAACCGCCTCCACTGCGAACTGTACGCCGGCGAGATCGGCGAGGTTCTGGGTGGTCCTGATCCGCTTCATGGTGTCGACGACCAGCGGCTCCGGGATCGCGCCCTTCTTGGCCTGCCGCTCCAGGTTCTGGCGGATGGTAGCCACCGCCTTCTCCAACTGCTGGCTGGCGATGTCGTACAGCATCACGTCGTATCCGAACTGCGCGAACACGTGTGCGATCCCGTTCCCCATCTGCCCCGCCCCAAGTACCCCAACTGACTTGATCATCTGTCTCCTCCTAAAAAAGAGCTTGTTTCAGCTAGCTTGTTACCTCCCCCCTTTCAGGGGAGTCATTCCCTCGCCCCTTCACCGGAGAGGGTGGCCATAGGCCTTTCATCTATATACCCTCGCCCCTTCAGGGGAGAGGGTGGCCGAAGGCCGGGTGAGGGAGGTTTTAGTCGGCCCCATGCCCTCACCCCCGCCCCTCTCCCCCAGGGGGGGTGAGGGGAGAAGGTTAAGAAGGGCCGGGTGAGGGAGGTTTTAGATCCTCTCAAACACCGCCGCCACCGCCTCGCCGCCGCCGATGCAGAGCGTGGCCAACCCGTAGCGGGCCTTCCTGCGGTGCAGTTCATGAATCACCGTCCCCACCAGCCTTCCGCCGCTCGCCCCGATCGGGTGACCAATGGCGCAGGCGCCGCCATTCACGTTGATCTTCTCCAGGGGAATACCGAGCTTCTTCATGGCGATAAGCGGGACGGTCGAGAAGGCCTCGTTGATCTCGAAGAGATCGACCTGGTCCACCGAGATCCCCGCCCTCGCGCAGGCGCGTTCGATGGCCCCCACCGGGGCCTCCGGGAACTCGTCCGGGTGAAGGCTGTTGGTGGCGGAGGCGACCATCCGCGCCTTGGGATGGAGGTTGTATTTCTTGAGGCCGGAGGCGTTGGTGATCAGCGCCAGGGCCGCGCCATCGTTGATGGTGGAAGCGTTGCCGGCGGTGATGGTGCCGTCCTTGCGGAAGACCGCTCTCAGCTGGGCGATCTTCTCGAAATCGACCTTGAACGGTTCCTCGTCGCGCCCTACCACCGCCTCCCCGTTGCGGGTTTTCTTGATAACCGGGACGATCTCGCCGGCGAAGAGTCCGCCGGTCACCGCCGCCTGGGCCAGGCGATAGGAGCGGAGGGCGAATTCGTCCTGCTCCTGGCGGCTGATGCCGTTGCGGACGGCGCTGTCCTCGCCGATCTCCCCCATGTGCCTTCCGGTGAAGGGATCCTGCAGACCGTCGTGGATCATCAGGTCGAAGAGCTGGTCGTGCCCCATCCGGTAGCCGTTTCTCCCCTTCTTGAGGATGAAGGGAGCGAGCGACATGTTCTCCATCCCCCCGGCGACCACCATTTCGGAATTCCCGACCCGGACCGAGTCCGCCGCGAGCATGATCGACTTAAGCCCCGATCCGCAGACCTTGTTGATGGTGAGGGCCGGGACGCCGTCGGGGATTCCCGCCGCGCGCATCGCCTGCCGGGCCGGAGCCTGGCCGCAGCCGCCCGAAAGCACCTGCCCCATGATCACCTCATCGACCGCCGACGGATCCACCCCCGACCGTTCGAAAAGCCCCTTCATTGCCGTAGCCGCCAGCGTCGGCGCATCGACATCGGAAAGAGCACCGTTAAACGAACAAAACGGTGTCCTCACGCAGTCAACGACGAAGATCTCTTCCATTTCCACTCTCCTTTCGTGCTTGGATGACCGGATTATATGGTCCGTTTACGTGAATGTCAACGATTTTTAGAACATATTTTTAGCCAAACATATACTTAGCCTCAATTCACATATTTATCCTTTGTTTTCAAGATGTTTAACAGGTAAAGCGGTTATATATACGCGAACACACCGGGAGGCGGGCAGCGTCTCGGTAACGCTTTCGCAACTCCTCGTATTGACCGAGGTTAACAACGCCGTTAACATTCCCGGCTGAAAAGGCGGATCGTCTTCTACACGGAGCCCGATGGACATTGCCCAGTTCGGGAATTTCTGGATAGCCTCCAAGCAAAGGCAGCACAGAAAGTCGTCTGGACACTTTCGTTGTTTGGGGAACTTGAAATCCTTCCTTCCACGTACTTTAAAAAGTTGGCAGACACAGATGGGATTTGGGAGGTCCGGGCTTCTTCCTGAAACGACGCCTAGCGCATTTTTTGTTTCTTCGCCGGTGACACCGTTGTCGTGCTGACACATGGGCTGGCTAAGAAAACTCAGAAGACACCCGCCAGGGATATTGAGCGGGCGCAGGCCTGTAGGCGCAAGTATTTGGCAAGGAGAGATAGCAAATGAGCGATTTGCAGAACTACATCGACGATAGGAAAAAACGTGATCCGGAATTTGCCCAAGATTTCGAACTGGGCTACCAGGAGTTCAAATTGGGAGTTATTGCTCCGTAAAGCACGCGAAGATGCCGGTCTTACTCAAGAAGAATTGGCCAGACGCATCAACACTAAGAAGACCGCTATTTCCCGAATAGAGAATCACGCCGAAGATATAAAGCTCTCGACGTTAGACAAGTTCGTGCAGGCCTTGGGCAAGACGTTACGGATCACCGTGACCTGACGACGATAAACACGGGAGGGGCTGCCCCCTCCCGCATCCTTACAAATAGACGATCTTGTCCGCCAGCGGAGTCAGCTTCTCTCCCCCATTGGCCGTTACCGCGAAGGTGTTTTCGATGCCGACCACACCGAGTCCGGGGAAGACGAACTTCGGCTCCACCGCGATGGTCTGCCCCTCGATCAAAGTAGCCTTGAACCCTTGGGCGAGCACCGGCACCTCGTCGAGTTCGAGCCCCACCCCGTGTCCAACGAAGCGGGCGTTCTCCCCGGGCGCTCCCATGAAATGTTTCCCGAGTCCCGCCTCCTCCGCCATGCGCGCCGCCAGGAAGAAGAGGTCCTCACAGATGGCCCCCGGCTTGAGCTCGGCCTGGATGGCCCCCTGGATGGAGAGCGAGGTGGCGAAAGCCCGCTGCAGTTCCGGCGCGAGCGTCCCCACAACGAAGATCCGAGTCATGTCAACGATGTAGCCGTCGAAGACCCCGGTGAAATCGACCAGCACCGGCGCATCGGCCGAGATCACCTCGCGTGAGGCACCGTGGGGGGAAGCGGCGGAGAGCCCGCGCCCGGTCACCGCCCCGTCAAAGAAACCGGGGTCCCCCGAGGTAGCCGATACCGCCAGCCCCTGGAAGAGCTCCTGGTTGAAGGCCCGCATCCGGACGTACCCTTCGCTACCCGACTTACGAAGCCGGCACTCGAACTCCGCGGCCAGGTCGAGCTCCCGCATTCCCGGTTTGAGAAATTTCGGCACCTCCTCGAAGACCGAGCAAAGTGCTCCCCCCGCCTTTCTCATCTTCTCGAGCTCCCACGGCGACTTCACCGACCGGATCTCCCGGTTGGCCTGCGAGATGTCGGCGAACTCCCGCCCGGGAAGGAGCTTCGCGTAGTAGTTGTACTGCTGCACGGGGAGGACGTCGAACGTCATCCCGATCCGCTTGATCTCGACCCCGAAGAGTACGGGGAAGTCCTTGCTGGAGGGAAAGGACCTGGTGTTGGTCACCTGGCTCTCCTTGAGCGCGCGGGAAAAGCTCTTACGCACCATCAGCATCGGCTCCCCGTTCGCCGGGACCCAAAGGGTGGAGTTCTGGCGGGTGCCGCTGTAGTAATAGATGTCGATGGGATAGACGATCAGGGCGCCGTCCAGTCCCGATCCCTGCAGCGAGCGCTGCAGGCGGGCGATCCTCTGTTCCGATTCGTTCCTGGTTAACATGTCGCGTTCCCCCACTGGTTGATGAAGGCTATCTCGGAGAGTTCCTTGCGCGGCCTCGGTTTCGGCTCCTGGTCGGGATAGCCGAGAGGCGTCACGCCGACCACCCGGAGCCCATCGGGAATCCCCAGCCCCTCCCTGATCTTCGGTTCGTCGTACCACCCCATCCAGCAACTCCCGAGCCCCAGCGCGTGGGCGGCCAGGCAGAGATGCTCGAAGGCGATGGCGGTGTCGGCCACGTAGTATTCGATGCCGTTCTCGATCCCCGATTCGGCGGGATCGGCGCAGACCACGATGATCACCGGCGCCGAGGCGATGGCCCGTTTACCGGGATTGTCGTCCGGGAAGGCGTCGAGCAGCGCCTGCCTCCCCTTCCCTTCCGTCAGCACCAGGAAGCGCCAGCACTGCATATTCTTCCACGACGGGGCGAGCCTCGCCGCGTCGAGCACCTGCTCGATCTTTTCCCACTCGACCGGCCGGTCCTGGTACTTCCGTATGCTCCGCCGATCCTTCACCACCTGAAATAGATCCATTACATGTTCCTCCGGTACTTCCCGCCCACCTCGTAGAGCGCCCGGGTGATCTGCCCAAGCGAAGCGACCTTGACCGTCTCCATCAGCTCCGCGAAGATGTTCCCGCCCGACACCGCCACCTCCTGCAAGCGCCTGAGGGCCGCCGGACCGGTCTCCCGGTTCTTCTCCTGGAAGGCCCGCAGGTTGACGATCTGCTGCTCCTTCTCCTCCTTGGTCGCCCGGGCCAGCTCACCCGGCACCTGGTACCCCTCCTCGCCCGCGCGGGGATTGAGGAAGCAGTTGACCCCGATGATCGGGAGCTCGCCGGAGTGCTTCTTGTGCTCGTAGAGCATCGACTCGTCCTGGATCTTCGAGCGCTGATACTGGGTCTCCATCGCCCCGAGCACCCCGCCCCGCTGGTCGATCCGCTCGAACTCGGCCAGGACCGCCTCCTCCACCAGGTCGGTCAGCTCCTCGATGATGAAGGATCCCTGGGTCGGATTCTCATTCCTCGCCAGCCCGAACTCCCGGCTGATGATCATCTGGATAGCCATCGCCCGCCTGACCGACTCCTCGCTCGGCGTGGTGACCGCCTCGTCGTAGGCGTTGGTGTGGAGCGAGTTGCAGTTGTCGTAGACGGCGGTCAGGGCCTGCAGCGTGGTGCGGATGTCGTTGAAATCCATCTCCTGCGCGTGGAGCGAGCGCCCGGAGGTCTGGATGTGGTACTTGAGCTTCTGGCTCCGCTCGTTGGCGCCGTACTTCTCGCGCATCACCACCGACCAGATCCGCCGCGCCACCCTTCCGATCACCGTGTACTCGGGATCGAGCCCGTTGGAGAAGAAGTAGGAGAGGTTCGGCGCGAAGTCATCGATATGCATCCCGCGGGAGAGGTAGTACTCGACGTAGGTGAAGCCGTTGGCCAGCGTGAAGGCGAGCTGGGAGATCGGGTTGGCCCCGGCTTCCGCGATGTGGTAGCCGCTGATGGAGACCGAGTAGTAGTTCTTCACCTTCTTCTCGATGAAGTACTGCTGGATGTCCCCCATCATCTTCAGGGCGAACTCGGTGGAGAAGATGCAGGTATTCTGCCCCTGGTCCTCCTTGAGGATGTCGGCCTGCACCGTCCCGCGAACGGTCTGGATCGTGCAGTCGCGGATCCCCTCGTACTCGGCGTCCGAAGGCTCCCGCCCCTCGCGCTGCCTGAAGAGCTCCACCTGCTGGTCGATCGCCGCGTTGAAGAAGAAGGCGAGCATCATCGGCGCCGGCCCGTTGATGGTGATGGAGACGCTCGTGTTGGGGGCGCAGAGATCGAACCCGGCGTAGAGCTTCTTCATGTCCTCGACCGTGCAGATGGACACCCCGCTCTCCCCCACCTTCCCGTAGATGTCGGGGGGATAGTCCGGGTCCTCGCCGTAGAGGGTCACGCTGTCGAAGGCGGTCGAGAGCCTTTTGGCATCGTCGTCCTTGCAGAGGTAATGGAAGCGGCGGTTGGTCCTTTCCGGGGTCCCCTCGCCGGCGAACTGGCGCTTGGGGTCCTCTTCGGCCCGCTTGAACGGGAAGACCCCGGCGGTGTACGGGAAGAAGCCGGGGGCGTTCTCCAGCATGCACCAGCGGACGATCTCGCCCCAGTCGGCGAAGTCGGGGAGGCAGACCTTGGGGATCTTCGTCCCGGAGAGGGTGGTGGTGTAGAGGTCGCTCCTGATCTCCTTGTCCCGCACCCTGGTGACCAGCTGGTCCTTGCGGTAGGTCTCCTTCAGGCAGGGCCAATCCTTGAGGATCTTCCTCGGCTCGTCGAGGAGCTTCTCCTTGTAGCTCGCGATGTGACGGTCGAGCTCGTCGGCGGCGGTCCCGACCACCTCCTTGGCCCCCTCGAGCTGGAAGAGGCGGCGGGCTATTTCCGCCTGCTCCTTCACCCTGCTGCGGTAGCCGCGGGCGGCATGGACGATCTCGCCCAGGTAATGGATCCGGTCGGGAGGGATGATGGAGGCGTTCTTGCTCCGGGCATCGGTAATGGCCAGCGAGGAGGCGAGCTGCAACCCCTTCTTCTCGTTGATCTTGTCGAGGAGCGCCCGGTACAGGACGTTGGTGCCGGGATCGTTGAACTGGGCGGCGATGGTGCCGAAGACCGGGAGCTCCTCGTCAGGGAGATCGAAGAGATTGCGGTTTCTCTTGTACTGCTTCCGGACGTTTCGCAGGGCATCCTCCGCCCCCTTCCGCTCGAACTTGTTGAGCGCCACCAGGTCGGCGAAGTCGAGCATGTCGATCTTCTCGAGCTGGGTGGGGGCCCCGAATTCGCAGGTCATCACGTAGAGGGCGACATCGGCGATACCGACGATCCCCGCGTCCCCCTGCCCGATTCCCGAAGTTTCCACGATGGCGAGATCGAAGCCGGCGGCCCGGACCACGTCGAGAGCGTCGTGGATGGCGGCCGAGAGCTCCGAGCGGGACTCGCGGGTGGCGAGCGAGCGCATATAGACCCGGTTCGTGTTGATGGCGTTCATCCTGATCCGGTCGCCGAGGAGTGCGCCCCCGGTCCGCTGCCGGGAAGGATCGACCGCCAGGATGGCGACGCTGTGATCGGGGAAGTCGCGCAGGAAGCGGCGGACCAGCTCGTCGGTCAACGAGCTCTTCCCCGCCCCGCCGGTCCCGGTGATCCCCACCACGGGGACCTCGCGCCCAAGGCCGCGGATCTGCTCGCGCACGGCGGCGTATCCCTGCGACTGCTCGTGGACCGACTGCTCGGCGAGCGAGATGAGCGTGTTGACCGCCCGGATGTCCTGGTCCTTCAGCTTGCCGATCTCCTCCTCGATCACCCGCTCCGGCGAGAAGTCGCAGAGCTCCAGCATGTGGTTGACCATTCCCTGCAGCCCCATCCGGCGGCCGTCTTCGGGAGAGAAAATCTTGGCGACCCCGTACCCCTCGATCTCCCTGATCTCCTCGGGAATGATGACCCCGCCTCCGCCGCCGAAGACCCGGATATGACCCGATCCGCGCTCGTCGAGGAGATCGCGGATGTAGCGGAAGAACTCGACGTGTCCACCCTGGTAGCAGCTCACGGCGATCCCCTGGGCATCCTCCTGGATGGCGGCGGTGACGATCTCTTCCACCGAGCGGTTGTGTCCCAGGTGGATCACCTCCGCGCCGGAGGACTGCAGGATGCGGCGGATGATGTTGGTGGAGGCGTCGTGCCCGTCGAACAGGCTCGTCGCGGTCACGAAGCGGATCTTGTGTGTGCTCTGGTAGGGTGTGGCAGCGGCAGTATGCATGAGGTTCTCCTTAACAAGAAAATAGTTCCCTTCCGGGTGCAAACCGCCCCCGGATCCAGGGCCCCCCCTTTGCGACGCGTCCGCTGAAGCCTTGGCGAAGGCGGAAGGGGTGACAGGGGGGATTTGCCCTTCCATCTCAACCACCGTCCCCGGTACCGCGTCCCCCCCTTGTCAAAGTGGGGACAGGAGGGATTTGCCTTTCGATGTGCCAACGTCCCCTCCGCCCGCTCTCCCTCCTCTTCAAGGGGAGGGGTGGGTGAGGATGGGGGACCTGGTCTCCGACCAAGGGGACAGGCACCTTGCGGAGCCAGTCCCCAGCCCCCTAGATAACGAACTCCCACGCGCACCAGTAGGTCTCCGGATGGGCGTCCGGGGGGCAGGCGATGCAGGTGGTCTTGATGCGCGGATCCACCGTGCGGGCGAATTCCGAGTACTCGACGATCCCGACGCTCTTGCAGGGGAAATCGTTCAGCCCCTTCCTCTTGCGGGCGGACTGGACGCGGCAGTCGAGCATCCTGAAGACCACCCGGAATTCGCTTTGCTCGATCACGTCCTGGAGGTTGAGGCGGGCGTAGAGGCGGTGCTTGAGGCACTCCACCAGGGCGGGGATGCCGCCACCGGGTTTCATACCGAGGCGTTCCATGATCCTCTTCGCCTCGATCACCGTGAAGTGGCGCCACGCCTCGCGGTCCGCGTCGATGGCCACCTCCATGCCGTGGATGCGTTCGATGGCCTGAAACCAGAGACCGTCGTGGGCGAGCCAGTTTTTCGCGTCGTCCACGATGATCCTGATGAGTTCCTCCTTGCTGAGGTCGTTGAGGAGGCGAAGCCCCTCGTCCCCGATCACTGCGTTTGCTTCCATGGGTGAGCACCTCCAATGAGTTGATGTAAGTTTTCGGCGATAAAGGGTGTTTCAGCCCCCCGGCGTCCCGCGGGGGCTGAAACAAGTGACATGACATGGCAAAGAACAGTGAGGCAACTTCAAAACCTCACCCGGCCTTCGGCCACCCTCTCCCCTGAAGGGGGGCGAGGGTATCAGAGTCCACATCCCCTCGCCCTCCGGGAGAGGGGCAGGGGTGAGGGAACCTTTTCTTTAATGCTCCGACGCCCCCGAAATCCCGAGCCCGGTAATCTGCCGGACCTCGACCTCGTCGAACATATCCTCCGCCCGGCGGTTCCTGAAGGCCAGCGCGCCGAACACCGCGGCGAAGAGCCCCAAGGGGAGCGAAACGATAGCCGGATTCTTGAGCGGGAAGAGCGGCGCCTTGAGCCCCACCATCGAGGTCCCGCCGTCGTTCTTCTTGAACTCGCCCCGCGCCTTCTCCAGCGCAGCCGCATCCTTCTCGGTCAGCGCGGTCCCCCCGGCCTGCTTCTTCTCCAGCGCCACCATCACCTTCTTGGCGTCGTCGGCGATCTTCTGCGGATAGGTCATGTTGGGCGACACCAGCACGAGCCCGATGGCGCTCACGGTACCGACCACGATTGCGCCGACGATGCCGGCGGTGTTGAACCGTTTCCAGAAGAGCGACAGCATGATGGCCGGGAAGTTACCCGAGGCGGCCACCGCGAAGGCGAGCGCCACCAGCGCCACCACGTTCTCCTTCTCGGCGGCGAGCCCCAGGCAGATGGCGACGACGCCGACGCAGAGCGAGGTGATCTTGGCGCACCTGACCTGGGTCTCCTGGTCCGCCTGGCCGTTCTTGATGATGTTCACGTAGACGTCGTGGGCGATGGCGGCCGAGGCGGCCAGCACGAGGCCGGAGACCACGGCGAGGATGGTGGCGAAGGCGACCGCGCAGATGAAGGCGAGGAAGAGGTCGCCGCCGATGGAGCCGGCCCCGCCACCCATCTTCTGGGCGAGGAGCAGGGTAGCCATGTTGCCCCCCTTGTCGACGGAGCTGATCAGCTGGGGAGTGAGGTAGAGCGCCGCGCCGAATCCGATCAGGTTGATCAGGAAGAAGAAGGTCGAGTTGATGAAGAGGGCGATGACGATGGACTTACGCGCCTGCTGCGCGTTCGGGACGGTGAAAAACCGCATGAGGATGTGCGGAAGCCCCGCGGCGCCCAAGGCCCAGGCGATCCCCAGCGAGATCTGGTCGAGCGGGTTCTTGAGGAAGAGACCCGGCTCCATGAAGCGCTGGCCGTAATGGAAGCCCGGCTTCGGAATGGCGTCCTTCATGACGTTCATCCTCACGTGCTCCTGGATGAACGGGCTGTTCACCACCGAGTCGAAGAAGCCGAACGGGTTCATCCCCGCCTTGGCCATGACCAAGACCGCGAGGAGCACGGTGCCGGACATCAAGAGCCCCGCCTTGATGATCTGCACCCAGGTGGTGGCCTTCATCCCGCCGAAGACGACGTACCCCACCATGAGGACGCCCACCCCGACCACCGAGACGCGGTAGGGGATGTCCAAAAGGACCTGCATGAGCTTGCCGGCCCCGACCATCTGGGCGATCAGATAGAAAAGCGAGACGGTGACGGTGGAGATGGCGGCCACGCCGCGCACGGTGCGGGGGGCGGCCCGGAAGGAGAGGATGTCACCCAGCGTGTAGCGGCCGGCGTTGCGGCACGGCTCGGCAACCACCAGCAAGATGGCGATGAATGAGAACATCGGCCCCACCGCGTACATGAAACCGTCGATCCCGTAGAGCGAGATGAGGCCGGACATGCCGAGGAAGGAGGCGGCGGACATGTAGTCGCCGGCGATGGCCCATCCGTTCTGAAGCCCGGTGATCCCGCCCCCCGCCGCGTAGAAGTCGGCGGCCGAGGTGGTCCTTTTGGCGGCCCAGACCACCACGCAGATGGTGACGCCGATGATGGCGAGGAACATGGTGAGGGTGATGGCCCGGTTGGGCTTCACCTTGACGGCGGCCGGGGCCCCCTTGGCGGCCGGGGCGAGGGCGGCGCCGGGGACCATGGCCTTCGCGGTCACGGCGGCGGCGGACGGCGAGGCCTGGCCGGCGGGAGCGGCCGGTCCGGCCTGGGCGGAAGGGGCGGCCTGGGCCCCGGGGGCCGACACGGCGGGAGTGGCAGCTCCCTGCTTGGCGGGCTCGGCGGCGAAGGTGGCGGTGGCAGCCGCCATCAGCAACGAAATTGCAACGAGACTCTTTTTAATCATGATCCCCTCCTTACCGGACCGCCTTGACCAGCTCATTGGTCAGGCGGTCGAACTCATTGGCCACGCGGGTGTAGTAGATCGCGACGAAGAAGGCCACCACGAACTGGGAAAGGATGAAGAGGTAGCCGAAGTTGATTACCCCGATCACCTTTATCCTGAAGAGATCGGGTGCGTAGCCGGAGAGGATCGGCAACAGGAAATAGTAGATGGTGGAGGCGATCCACCAGCCGAACAGGAAGTTCCTCTTCCTGCTCTTGAGTTCGATGTACTTGGGATGCTGCGCCACTTCGCTCCAATTGATCGTTGCACCAGCCATTGTGCGTTCCTCCTTTTTGTAAAGGGCCCCTATCGCAGTTTCTTGCAGTTGCTTGCAGTAACTCAAAGATTCAAGATTGATCCGCGTCGATCCGCTCAATCCGCGTCATCCGCGTTCTATCGGTTTGCGGTTCAGGTTTGTCAGTCCCAGTTCTTGATCTTCATGGTCCCGTGCTCGGCGAGGTGCTGCTGCATCTTGAACACCTTGAACAGCATGTGCGGCTCGTGGCCGATGTTCCTTTCGCAGCACTCGCGGCGGGAGCGCTCGAAGTATTCCTGCATGATCGGGCGGTAGTCCGGGTGGACGCACTTGGTGATGATCTCCTTGGCCCGCTCGCGGGGGGAGAGTCCGCGCAGGTCGGCCAGCCCCTGCTCGGTGACCAGGATGTCCAGGTCGTGCTCGGTGTGGTCGACATGGGTCGCGAACGGGACGATGCAGGTGATCCCGGTCGGGTCGCTCTTAGAGGGGCGGGTGGAGGGGCTGTGCATGATGGAGAGGTACGAGTTGCGGAGGAAATCCCCCGAGCCGCCGATGCCGTTGATCATCCGGCTCCCGTTGACCAGCGTGGAGTTGGCGTGGCCGTAGATGTCGAACTCGGCGGGGGTGTTCATGGCGATGACTCCCAGCCGGCGGACCGGTTCGGGGTGGTTCGAGTACTGGATGGGGCGAAGCACCACGCGGCTCGTGTAGCGCTCCCAGTCGGCATAGAGCCGCTTGAAGCCGGGCTCGGAGAGGGAAAGGGAGGTGGCGGAGGCGAAGTTCAATTTCCCGGAGTCGAAGAAGTCGAGCATGGTGTCCTGGAGCACCTCGGTCCAGACGTTGACACCGGAGAACGGCCCCTGGGCGAGCCCCCCCACCACCGCGTTGGCGATGTTGCCGACCCCGGACTGGAGCGGGAGGAGGTTCTTCGGGAGCCTTCCCGCCTTCACCTCGGCCTGGAAGAAGTCGAGGATGTGGGCGGCGATCCGCTCGGAGAGCTCGTCGGGGGGAGCGAGGGGACGGCCGCGGTCCGGCATGTTGGACTCGACGATGGCCACGATCTTGTCCGGGTCGCAGGGAACGGTGAGGGAGCCCACCCGGTCGTCGACCCGGGTCACCAGGTACGGCTTCTTGTTGGGCGGGAGCTCGGTCATCACGATGTCGTGGAGCCCCTCGAAGGAGGGGATCGCCGTGTTGATCTCGATGATGAGCCTGTCCGAGTTCTGGATAACCTCGGGCGCCACGCCGACCGAGCCGCAGAGGATGATCGAGCCGTCCTCGGCGATGCCGGAGGCCTCGATGAGCCCGAGATCGAACCCGCCTCCCCTCTCCTTCGTGTAGAAGCCGTAGACGAGGTCCTGGGCGTAGAGGGAGAGGTGCTTGTCACCCATCCGGACCGAGCCGTCGTTGACCTTCTTCTGGACCACCTTCCCGGTCTGGTAGGGCCAGCGCTTGTCGGTCATCCCGAGCTCAGCCCAGCGGTCCTCCACCTCCGCCCCGATGGAGGCGCCGATGAAGAGGTTGAAGCGCATCTTCCCCTGCAGCTTGTTCTGTTCGACGTAATCGGCCAAGGCCAGCGGCACCACCTTGGGGTACCCCACCGGCGTGAAGCCGGACCAGCCGAGATCCATCCCGTCCCTGAAGAAGGGGATGGTATCCTCCGGCTTCATGATCCTCGCGTGCAGGCTCTTCCTCCTGATCCTCGAATGCAGCTCCGACATGACAAACCTCCGTTCTATAATTTAGCCGCACCGTGAACAACCTCGTCATTCGCGGCCGGCTTACAGTCAGAAAGATTAGAGATCTCAGCAAGATCGAGGAGAACCAGGCACGCCGCAGCCGCTGCAGCTGCCACTAACTACCGGTACTACCACGTTAACAGGGGTACAGACACCCTTTTACGTCAACTGGAAACCACCATAGCGTCAGTTTACGTACATGTCAACAGAAAATAAAACGTATTTTTACCGAACTCAAACTTTTGACCTCCCCCGTCCCTCTCCAACGAGGCGACCGCCCGAGACGCCTCCCCTGTAGCGACTAGGAAACAGGGAGGTGTCTTACAGCGTCGGGCGCAACAAGACTCCAGGCAACGGGGTTATTTCGTGCAGAATCGACGGTCGAAAAACGGTGGGAGGAGGTTGAGGCGGAGTGGGCGGGAGGAGGCCCTTCTCCGCAGGGGAAACAGCCAGGCCTTGGCGAACGCGCTCCGGGGAAAAAAATGGCCCCTCCCCCCAGATGGGGAGAGAGGCCCAGGGTCGCCATCGCCCCGCCAGGGGGGCGAGAGACTTGACCGAAAAGGAGAAAAGGGACCGGCTGGCGGCGCGTGCGTCCGGCTCCGGGGCGCCACCCCCCTCTCCGGGCGGGTTCCCGGGACGACGGCATCCGCCGCCGGTCACATCGAATTGCGGGGCGCACGGATAGGGGTGCCACCAAGGCTCTCCGGGCCCGTGGCGGACCGGGAGAGCCTCGGTGGTCGGTCTCCCCTACCCTGCTCCTTCAAGAAAATCTATTTCCGGGACTTCCACACCCCGTAGGCGGCCACCCCGATCGCGGTGGCGAGGTAGACCACGGGCCCGCCGAGCGGGGTGACCGGGATGATGGCGCTGGAAGGGGGGGGCGGAGGCGCCCCCCAAACCGTTTCCGCCGCGGTTACCATGGCGAGGATGGCTCCCATTTCCAAAAGTTTCGATCTTTTCAGCATATGCACCTCCAGTTTCTCATCGGGCGTATCACTTTATGGTCAGGGTGTGGCTGACCGAGTCAAGGTTGAGGATCCAGTATCCCTTCCAGGGTTCCACGACCGGGTCGCTCGCCACCGTCCAGGAATCGTAGGTAGTGCCGTTCCACCAGTAGAGGCTCCCGCCGATCCTGTTGGCGGCGATGGCATCGGCAAGCGGCTTGCCGTCGATCTGCCAGGTGGAACCGATGCCGGTCTTGTTGGTGGTGTTCGGGTCGGCGATCATGGTCCACCCCGGCTTCAGGTTCACCGTCGCGCTGGCGGGACCTGCCGTCCCGCTGTAGGTGAGCATGGTGCCGGCGTTGACCGCCTTGACGAAGTATCCGTTACCGGGGTTGAGGCCGGAGACGATGTTGTAGGAGCCGAGCACCGTGGAGCTGTCCTCCGAGCTCGCGCCCGAAGGGACCCACTGGTAGATGACGCTGACCGGGCTCGCGAAGAACCTGGCCGGGCTGACCCCGGCGGTCTGGTACGGCACCGCCACGATGTTCCAGCCGTTGTACAGAGGCGTCCTGATGGTCATGAAGACCGTCTGGGTCGGGTCGGTGTCGGATACCACCGCGTACTGGTACACCGTGTTGGGGAGGAGATCCGAGGTGTCGGTGAAGGTCGTGTCGGTGGTGTTGGAGGCCAGCACCTTGGCTCCGGTGGCCGAGATGCGGCTCACCGTGAAGCTCGCCCCGGATTTAATTCCCGTGAAGCTGCCGGAGGGTGCCCCCCCCACCGCGGGTGGATTGGTCACCGTCTTGTTGGCGGTGCAGTAGGCGGTGGAGCCGCCACCGGTGCCGCTGCAGCTCCACCCCCACGGCCCGCTGCCGGTAAGGGCCGAGGCGGTGCCGGACGAGCAGAGGTTGGTGGCGGGTGCCGTGGTGAAGCTCTGCCCGTTGGCGCTGCCGCAGCTCCCGCCGGTCGCCTCGCTGATGGTCATGGTCCCGGTGGCGCGCCCCTGGTAGTTCACGTCATTGACCGTCGCCGCCACCGCGTAGCTTCCCGCGGCGCTCGGGGCTGCTGAGGTACCGTTGTAGGTGATGTCGACCGCCAGGCCGGCCGGGATGGTGCTGGCCGTAGCACTCCTGGCGCTGCCGTTGGAAATCTGGGAGAGCCCGCCCAAGGTGACGGTGGCGGTCGCCTTGGCGATGACGAGCGTCCCGACCGCCCCTCCTTCATACCGGGGGTCGTTGACGGTGGCGAGCACCGTATAGCTTCCCGCGGTGGCCGGAACGGAAACGTTCCCGTTGTAGGTGACGTTCACCGCGAGATTGGCCGGCGAGGTGGTGACCGTAACCCCCTTGGGTTGGCCGTCGTAGAGCTGGGCGAGGCTGCCGAGGGTGACGGTGGCCGCCAGCTTGGAAACCACGTTGATGGAGACGCTCGTGGTCGCGGTCGCGTAGTTGGTGGCGTCATCGGGGGTGAACTCCACCGTCAGCGTTTCCCCGCTTCCGGCCGGCAGGACGGTTCCGGCTGCCGGGGTGTAGCTGAAAGTGCCCCCCACCGGGGCGGATGCGTTCAGCTGGGTCGACGAAAGCGCGGTCCCGGTAAAGATGTCGGCCGGGTTGCTCCAGTTGATGACCGGGACCGCCTTGGTGACGGTGAGCTTCCCGTTCACGTAACTGAAGGCGTAGTTGTTCGAGGCGAGGTTTCCGACATCCGCGACGATCGGGTATTCCGCCACCGGGCTCGAGGCGTTCGCCCCGCAGGAAAGCGAGGGCGCCCCCTGCAGCGAGGCGGCGGTGTCGTTGTAGGCGAAGCCGCTGAAGCTTGCCGTGAAGAGCGGGTTGGAGCTTCCATAGGGACGGGTCGCGTCGGCGGCGGTCACCGTGATGGTCCCCTTGCCGACGTTGAGCGTCTGTTGCGCGCTCGCCGGGGCGAAGCTGGCGTTCCCCGCCTGGCTCGCGGTGATGACGGTACTCCCCGCGCCCACGATGGTCACCGTGCTCCCGCTCACCGTGGCGACCGCGCTGTTGGAGCTTGCGAAGGTCACCGGGTTCCCTGAGGCGCCGCCGGTGGCGGAGAGGTCGAAGGCCAGGTCGCCGTACACCTTGGCGGGAATGCCCCCGAAGTCGATACTCTGGCTCGCCTTGCCGACGCTGAGGAGCGCACCCACGTAGGAGAAGCGGTAGTTGGCGGCGGAGAGGTTCCCCGGGGCGACGGTGATCGGGTAATCACCCACCGGGCTGCCGATGACGGCGGTGGTGGAGATGGCGGGGGCGCCGCCGATGACGGTCTGGTCCTCGTTGTTCACGAAGCCGCTGTAGCGGTAGGTAAGCGGCGGGTTGTCGGTGTTGAAGGGGCGGCTTAGGTTGTCCGCGGTGACGGTGATCACCCCCTTCGCCACGTTGAGAGTCTGCTGTGCGGTGGCCGAGCCGTAGTTTTCGTTCCCGGCCTGGCTGGCGGTGATGGTGGCGGTACCCGCGCCCACGATGGTGACCGTCGTCCCGCTCACGGTGGCGACCGCGCTGTCCGAGCTCTCGAAGGTGACCGGCTGGCCGGAAGCCCCCGGGGTGTAGGAGAGGTCGAAGCTCCCTGCGCCGTAGGTTTTGGCATCGATGGGATTGAAGGTGATGCTCTGGCTGGCGAGCCCCACCGACAGGGTGCCGGTCACGAAGCTGAAGGTGTAGTTGGCTGCGGTGAGGGTTCCCTGCGCCGGCGTGATGGGGTAGCTCCCGACCGGGCTGTTCACGTCCGCAGTGGTGCTGAAGGCGGGTTCGCCGGAGAGGACGGTGGTGGTATCGCCGTTGAAAAAGCCGCTATAGCTCGCGCTGAAGGAGGGATTCTCCATCCCGAAGGGGCGCTGCTTGTTGTCGGCGGTGACGGTGAGGACGGCAGGGTCGACGGTGAAGGTCTGGGCGACGTCGGCGGCCTGGCTGTAGTTGTCGCTGCCGGCCTGGCTGGCGGTGATGGTGGTGGTACCCGCGCCGGTGATATGGATGAGCCCCCCGGAGGTGATGGTGGCCACCGCCGGATTCGAGCTCGCGTAGGTGACCGGGTTCCCGGAAGCGCCGCCGGTGGCGCCCGGCCCGAAGTCGGCGTCGCCGTAGCTCTTATTGGAGAGCGCGGTGAAGGTGATCGACTGCCCCGCGGGGGCGATCACCAGCGTACCGGTTGCGCTCCCCTGGTAGTTCGCGTCGTTCACCGAGGCGACCACCTCGTAGCTTCCCGCCCCGGCCGGAGCCGCGCTCCCCCCCGCATAGGTGACCGTGACTGCGAGGCTGTCGGGAGTGGTGCCGACGGTCACCGTTTTCGGGTTCCCGTCGTAGCTCTGGCTGAGTCCGCCGAGGGTGATGGTGGCGGCTGCCTTTCCTACTTCCACGTCGACCGCACCGGCTGCGGAGAGATAGTTGGCCGGATCGTTCGGGGTAAAGGTGATCGCCGCGCTGTAGGTTCCCGCGGCGGCAGGGACCGTGGCCGGCGCGCTGAAGGCAAAGGTACCCGGCACCGAGGCCTGGCCACCGGAGAGGGTCGAGGAGGAAAGTGCCTCTTTGAAGGTGATAGCGCTCGCGGTCGGGAGCGTGGTGATGATCGGGGTCGCCTTGGCGACTGCCACGTTCACGCTCGTTGCCACCGTGGTGTAGTTGGCGCTCTCCGGGGTGAAGGTGACGGCCGCGCTGTAGATCCCCGCCCCCCCCGGCACCGTCGAGGGTGCGGTGAAGGCGAAGGTGCCGGGGACCGAGGCCGCGCCGCCGGAGAGAGTCGAGGCGGAGAGCGGCTGGGTGAAGACGATCCCGCTCGCGGTGGGGGGCGTGGAGATCACCGGGGTCGCCTGGGCAACCGCCACGTCGACGCTCGCCGTCACCGTGTTGTAATTAGCGCTGTCAGGGGTGAAGGTGATGGCCGCGCTGTAGGTTCCCGCCGCACCCGGCACCGTCGAGGGGGTGGTGAATGAGAAGGAACCGGGGACCGAGGCCGTCCCGCCTGAGAGGGTGGAGGCCGAGAGCGGCTGGTTGAAGACGATCCCGCTCGCGGTGGGGAGCGTGTTGACGGCCGGCGTCGCCTTGGCGACCGCGACGGTGACGCTGTCGCTTACCGTCGTGTAGTTGGTGGCGTCGGCCGGGGTGAAGGTGACCGCTGCAAGGTAGTTACCCGCTGCCGCCGGCACCGTCGACGGTGCGGTGAAGGCGAAGGTCCCCTCCGTGGAGGCGGTCCCGCCGGAGAGGGTCGAGGCGGAGAGCGCCTGGGTGAAGATGATCCCGCTCGCGCTGGGGAGCGCCGTGATGGCAGGAGCCGCCTTGGTGACGGTAAGCTTCCCGTTCACGTAGCTGAAGTCGTAGTTGTTCGAGAAGAGGTTCCCGACCGTCGCGATGATCGGGTACTCCGCCACCGGGCTCGAGGCGTCGGCCGCGCAGGGGACCGAAGGCGCACCCTGCAGGGAGGCGGCGGTGTCGGTGTAGGCAAAGCCGGAGAAGCTTGCCGTGAAGAGCGGGTTGGAGGTCCCGTAGGGACGGGTCGCGTCGGCGGCGGTCACCGTGATGGTCCCCTTGCCGACATTGAGCGTCTGCTGCGCGGTGGCCGGTGCGAAGTTGGCGTCCCCCTCCTGGCTCGCGGTGATGACGGTGCTCCCCGCGCCAGTGATGGTCACCGTGGTACCGCTCACCGTGGCGACCGCGCTGTTGGAGCTTGCGAAAGTCACCGGGTTACCCGAGGCGCCACCGGTGGCGGATAGGTCGAAGGCCAGGTCGCCGTACACCTTGGCGGGGATGGTCCCGAAGTCAATGTTCTGGCTTGCCTTGCCGACGGCGAGTATCCCAGCCACGTAGGAGAAGCTGTAGTTGGCCGCGGAGAGGGTCCCCTCACCGACGGTGATCGGGTAATCCCCCACCGGGCTGTCGATGGCGGCGGTGGTGGAGATGGCCGGGAGGCCGGTGATGACCCCCTTATCCTCGTTGTTGACGAAGCCGCTGTAGCGGTAGGTGAGCGGCGGGTTGGCGCTGTTGTAGGCGCGGCTCTGGCTGTCCGCGGTGACGGTGATCACCCCCTTCGCCACGTTGAGGGTCTGCTGGCCGGTGGCCGAGCCGTAGTTCTCGTTACCGGCCTGGCTGGCGGTGATGGTGGCGCTCCCGGCGCCCACGATGGTGACCGTCTTCCCGCTCACCGTGGCGACCGCGGTGTTCGAGCTCTCGAAGGTTACCGGCTGCCCCGAGGCCCCCGGGGTGTAGGAGAGGTCGAAGCTCCCCGCGCCGTAGGTCTTGGGATCGATCGGGTTGAAGGTGATGGTCTGGCTTGCCAGGTCGACCGCGAGGGTGCCGTTGACGAAGGCGAAGGTGTAGTTGGCCGCAGCGAGGGTCCCCTGGCCGACCGTGATGTCGTAGCTCCCCTTCGGGCTGTTGATATCGGCGGTGGTGCTGAAGGCGGGGTCGCCCGAGATCACCGAGAGGTTATCCCCCTTGACGAGGCCGCTGTAGGTGGCGGTGAAGGGAGGGTTCTCCGTGCCAAACAGGCGCTGCTTGTTGTCGGCGGTGACGGTGATGACGGCAGGGTCGACGGTGAAGGGCTGGGAGACGTCGGCGGCCGCACTGTAGGTGTCGTTCCCCGCCTGGCTGGCGGTGATGGTGGTGTTCCCCGCACCGGTGATGTGGATGAGCCCGTCCGGGGTGATGGTGGCAACCGCCGGGTTCGAGCTCGTGTAGGTGACCGGGTTCCCGGAGTCCCCCCCGACCGCTGCCGGGCTGAAATCGGTGGCGCCGTAGGTCTCGTTCCCCAGCGGGGCGAAGGCGATCACCTGGGCCAGCTTGGTCGTGGAGGTGGCGCTCGAAACCTGGAGGGCGGCGTTGTAGTTGCCGTCCCCCGCCTGGTTGTAGTTGACCGTGCAGGTACCGGCGGTGGCCGACATGGTGATGGTGACCGTGGAACCGGCTCCGCTGCTCGAGCCGCTGCCGCTGCAGGCGCCGCTTGCGGTGATCGCCACCGGCAGCGACGAATCGGCGTGGGCCGCGACGTTGAAAGTGGCGTTGAGCGCCGCCCTCGCGGGAGCCGCGGTGTCGACGGTGATCGCCTGGCCCGCCTTGCCCACCGCCACGCTCACGTTGCCGCTCGCGGTACCGTAATTATTCGCATCGTTGGGTGTGAAGGTGATCGCCGCGCTGTAGGTCCCCGCCGCGGAGGGAACCGTCGAAGGAGCGGTGAAGGCGAAGGTTCCGGGAGGCGAGGCCGCCCCTCCGGTAAGGGTTGAGGCCGACAGGAGCTGCTGGTAGACGATTGGGGAAGCCGACGGCAGGGTCGTGATGGCCGGTGCCGCCTTGTTCACCACGACGGTCGCCGAACCGGTCACGCTGTTGTAATTGGCCGGGTCGGAGGGGGTAAAGGTCACCCCTTGTGAAGACGAACCGGCGCCCGGGGAGGTGCCCGGAGCGGTGAAGGTAAAGGTGCCGGTCGGCGTCGAGGTTCCGCCCGTCAGGGTCGAAGAGGCGAGGGTTTGGCCGAAGGTGATCGGGGAGGCCGTCGGCCAGGTGCTCACGCTGGGATTGGCCTTGACGATGGTCAGGGTGAACGTGCTGCTGACCGAATTGGTATCCTGAGTAACGGTTACCGTGTGGGCTCCCGCCGGAGTGGTTCCGTCTGTCGAACAGGACAGGGGCGCCGACGTCTGCCCCATCGGGACCGCTACTCCGTTGTTGAAGACGCAGGTGACACCGGCAACGGCGGAGGACGAGAAATTCGCGGCCCCTCCGGAACCGTTGCTCCAGGAGATGGCCAAGGTGGCATCGATCCCGCTGGTGGCGACCCCGTAGGCAAGGTTGTTCTTGGAGAGGGTCCCGACCGAAAAGGAAGAGATCCTCTGCTGAGCCCCCCAGATGGGTGTCGCCGTGACCCCCAGCAGCAGGATCGGCAGTACCGCCAGTGTCCACTTGGAACAGCACGTTTTCAGGTTCACAGGTACCTCCTTCGATAAATACAGGTGATGCATTACATAAAACCGGAAGCGTCCCCGGGCGAAACCAAACCGGGGGTGCCACCACCGCGACGCAAAGGGATCGGTGGCGGGTACGCTTCTCCCTGAACTCGGGCCTGGGAACAAAAAAAGGCCGAATAACGCCCGCGAACGGGTACATTATTCGGCCTCTTATTACGATAAGCCCAATACCAACCGACTAAAATAAATAACCTAAATCCCACAATGAAGAGCGGGCTTTAAGCAACCAAAGTCAGCGCAACTATCGTGCCGCGCTGCAATTACCTGGAAGCAGTGGGCCCGGTCAGCCGGGCTCCGGAAAAACCGGCGAGACGACGTAGCGGCGAGGTCATTGCACCTGCCCCGGTTTCCGCCAGCTCACGGAAACGTCAGTGAGCGGAACTGGAAGCGCCCTTCCCCGCATCCACCGCCAGATCCTGGACCGACTTGTATTCGATCTTGCGGGGATTGCCGCTGGCGTAATGGATGGTGACGCTGCCATGGAACTTGGTCTCTTCGAGTTGTTTCAGAATATCGCCCAAGCAAAGCTCTCTTCTTCTTTTAGCGCTGTTCATAGCCTTGCCTCCAAGCATGTATTTCACACACTTCACGGCGTCTTCGTTGATGACTGCATCTCAAAAAAATTCCCCGATTACTCCGTATTTGCTCTCATTGTGCGCAGAGTATTTGTGGATGTTTAATTAATTTTGTCGACTATAGCCTGCACAAACAGCGGAACAAACTCGGATGCATACAGTAATCGGAATTTTTCGATTGGTATTACTATGTGCCGATCCAGACTGTCAAGAGAAATAAAAATATCTCCAAAACGGCACAAACAGCCCCATTTATCGTCACAAATTCCATATAGGTGATTTTAAAACAGTGTAACAGCGCACCATCATTGACCTTCACGAAAGAGCCAGCATCGCCCGCCACGCGCAACCATTCTTACGACCTACAAATTAATTGCAATTTTTAATTTACCCCATACTGGAACGTTACCGTGGCACACTCCCCCCTGTCCCACGAGAAATTCCCGAGCTGGGCAGGCCCAAACCGCGTGTGCGCTGTAAGTGAACAACGGGACCATGGGCTACGAGTGTCTCCAGTCCCCCACCGCGGAAAAGATCTACAAGCTCCCGCTGGAAAACTACGACGGTACGAAGGGGGGCTACCACACACCCCTGACCAATGGAACGAGATCCTTAAGAAGGCACCGGTGGGAGAATAGTAGGAGTTGGAGGACGGCGGCAGGCACCCCTTCGGGCAGCCGCCTTCTATGTCGTTGAGGTAGGAAGGTGGGACCGATAACGGGGCCTGGCACCTGATGGCGCCAGGCCCCGTTATATGCTTTAAGGAGTGGGTATCCGGTAACCCAAGACCCTGCTTTTCGGATACTGGGCGAGGCAGACTCTGTCCCCCTGGTTTCCCCCCAGGAGCGTCACGGTCTCCGCCGACTCTCCCACGTAGAACCCGACGTGCCCCCCTCCCTCGCGGCTTAAGACCGCGATGCAGCCAAGGCACGGGGTGTCGATCCTCTTCCCCCACTCAAGCCACGAGCGGGCGGCGGCGCAGTCGGTCCCCTCGTACCCCGCCTTCTCCATGCAGTAGTTCACGAACGACGAGCACCACGGGGTCTCGTCACAGGAGCAGTACGGCTCCCCGAGGCTGGTCGATTTCAGGTACTGGACGATGCGGGCGTTGTTGGCGAATCCCGGCACCTCGTGGACCCCTTTCTCCCCCTCCGCGATCCGCAGCCAGAGCGGAGCGTCCGAGGGGGGAGAAAGCGCGGTCAGGAACTTGTGCGATGCCCACCCGACTTCGCCCCCTTCGCGGCGGACCTTGAACCAGTAGTTGTCTGCCGAGGCCTCCAGGAAGATCACCTGCTCCTTCTGCCTGAGGATGTCGAGGACCCTCGCGTTGAGACTGGGCCCCTCGCGCAGGTTCAGCGAAATTGCCGTCACCACCATTTTCTGGGTCATCCGAAACCTCCCTGCCTACTCAAATGTTGTGCGGGCCACCCCGATGCACTACCGGCAGATTCAGCTCAACGACCAATGCAAAAGCTCCATATTCCTCGGAAGGTGCACGGCGGCCTGCAGGGTACTTCCTCCACATTCATATCTTCAGCTTCGCCAGGATATCCAGCGCGTACACACCGACCCCCCCCATGGGGACCAGCAGTGCCTGGACCACGGGGTTCTGGGTGAACGGAGCGAAAGCACCGTCCCGGATCGCAGCGACCCTCTCGATGACGAACCGGATACGGCTCACCTCCGCCTCACTCTGGTCCTGCCTCGCCAGAGCCGCGGCCAGAAGGGAACCGAGCCTGTCGAGCGAGATCTTGCGGACCTTCTCGGCGGAGCGGCGAAGAAGCCAGGCACAGCTCCACGTGTAGACCGCGCTGAGGCTCATCACGACGGCGAGAGCGATGGGGGTTTTCCAGTTGTCGAAAAGGTCGAACCGCGAGAAAAGGATGAGCAGCCAGACGATGAACGGGTAGAATATGCACCTCCCAACCGTTTCCGTTCTCCTGGCCACGAGGTAGACAAGCATCCAGTGTGTCCAGACCGCCTTCGACTTTTCCGGGGGGAACTTGAGGACGTGCCGGAACGATAGCCCCCCCCATCGCGGCGCGCGTTCCGCCACCAGGTCGATGAAGCGGCGGCATGTTCTGATGACGTCGAAGACGCAGAAAACGAGCAGGGTGAAGCTGAGGACCATGGCGCCCAGCATGATCCGGTCGACTCCCATGCTGATGATGCCGCGAACCGGTGAGACCGGCATCGAGAGGCTGACGATGAGGCCGCACAGCGCGAGGTAACAGACGACGATCGGCGCAAGCCTTCTCACCCGGTAGTTGATCGAGTCACGCCGGCAGTACTCGCACCAGTAACTGTCCATGGTCGCACCCCGTGCCGGCTGGGAGATGTCCCAATCGTACCGGGCGATGTCGGCGAACTTCCTGAACATCCCGCGGACATCCCCGACGACTCCGGTCCTGTCCCCGCGTTTCCTTTTCCTGCGGTTGGTATCGCCACCATCCTTGCGGTTTCCGGCGCACCCCCTCTCAGCGCGGGGGGAAACCGTCGGGGGACGGTGCTCGTCGCCGGTCGCGAGACGGCCCCTGCGGCGTTCGGCGCCATCCTCGTCATCGCCACCGGACGCCCCAGGCGGACCGCCCTTTTCCCGGGAGTTAAACCGGAACTCCCTATGGATACTCCTCCTGTTGGCGGCCACCTGGACATGACGGCGCCACAGGAAAAATAGCGCGAGAGCCACGGCACATCCCCGGATTACTTCGGTCGGCCAGACGCTGACCCCTTCCACGAAGGAAAGCGGCTCCTCCTTGTGCGGGTTCATCAGGATGAGACGGTAAAAGAGCAGCACGACCGAGGCGTTTAGCGATATGAAGATCACCATCGCGGCACGGGTTCGCCTGCTACCCAAACCGCAGGCGAAAAACTGGCGCAGCCGCTCGCTGCTGAGCAGAAGGAGGGCCAGGGTCAAAAGGCCCGTGACGACGATCTTCCCGAGGAGCTTCCCGCTGCTGTCGGCTTCCCGATGGCGGGGATAGAAGCTTTTCGTGTTGGCGGGGTCCTCCGAGAGATCCACCGCCCGGTACCGCCCGATCTCGAAGACCTTCGGGTGCGGCTGTTGATGCATCACCTCGCGAAGGGACGGTTCGAGGTATCCGTCATTGGCGAAGGCGTGGAGGATGGCGAAGAATTCCGATGTCTGGTAACTGTCCCGAAACGGCGGCACGTCTCCCTGCAGGTTGATGTTGGGGTCGTTTCTCAGGCTGAGGGGGAAGGTAGAGGCAACGACGAGATTGCGGGTGATGCGGACCGCGTCGGGTTGCAGGAAACGGGCGTCGAGGTCGGAGGTGAACAGCACGGCTTGCGGAAACCGCTGCCGCATCGCCTGTATCACCAAATACTTGTCGTGGAAATCGGACCCGAGCACCCCGATCGCGCGGATGGTCCCCCCGTTCTCCAGCTGCTGCTCGAACTGGTATACCTGCTCGGCGAGCCGCCGCATGTAATCGAACTGGCTCAGTCCCGACGCCTTCTCGAGCCGGGTCGCAGAGGTGGACTTCTTGTCGCCGGTCCCCTCCTCCCCCTTGTCCGCGGCGCTCTTTTCCCCGGATCCCCCCTCTTCCGCCTTCCGGGGGACACCTTTTCCGTCGATCCCCCGCAGGTAGCTGAAGGTGTGCAACTGCTCCTTGATGTTGATGACGCCCCGCCCGAAAAAGACGTCACGGTAGGCGTCAGCCATGGCCCTGCCATACTCCGTGTCGCACTCGGAGACGAGCACGATATGATCCTTCCTGTTCCGGCAATCTATGCCGCGCAGGGTCAGTTCGTCGAAGATCTTCCCCGCCAGCTCGCGGTCGGTGCAAATGGTCCGCCGGAAGCGGAACTTGGTCTTGGCCAGCGAGAACTCCTCGGTGACTCCGGCCTCCTTGTTCACCGTCCTGCTTCGCAGCACCGAGAGCAGGACGGGATCGTCGTAGGTGGCGGTCGCCGAGTAGATTTCGATGTTGTGCTCGAGCGTGGCCGCTGCCGTCAGCTCTATTTTTGCCGGTTCTTTGGTTGGTTCTTTTGGCGGTCCTTTTTGCGATTCCTTGTTACGGGCTGAAGAACAGGTACCGTATGGCTGCGGAGCCGAAGGGCGATCGAGTCGCCCCTTGGCCTCCGCGGCCATCGACTTGAGGTTGGTGGCGCCCGCGGGCCCGATTACCTTCAAGGGATGCCCGTCGGGGGTGCCGACATTCGACCCCAGTGAGGCGGCCAGCTTTTCGAGCTTCGCAAGCGGTTGGCCCGTGAACAGGTCATCGTTTAGCCAAAGCAGCAGGATGTTTTCGTCCTCGTCCCTGACGTGCCGTAGCCATTCGAAGGGCATGATACTTCTCAGCCCCTTTTCACTGATGTTCTTGCCTTTCACAGAGATGTAACCGATCTTGTCCAGGTTCCGGGGCACGAACCCCAGCCTCCGGAAGGCCGACAACGCGGCATAGCGGTCGCGCACCCTTCTCTCCTCGTCCTCTGCGTAGGGGGTCCCGAAGACCATCATGGCGACGACCCTTAGGTGCTTTGCGTCAGGCTGCGTCTTCTCCTTATTGGCCCTCGTCCATGCCTCGGCCAGCAACCCCTTCACCTCTCCGGTTTGCGGTTCCTTCTGCGCCCCGTTTTGCGCCCCCTCCACATCGATATCGAAGGTAAGGGGAGGTTCGCCCCCGACTGTACCTTCCGGGCGCTCAGGGGCACGCTGCGGGGATTCGCGTCCCCGCAGCACGGCCAGAAACGGATCCTCCCAAAGTCTCGCCTCGATCTCCGGGTTGGCATCGAAGAGCTGGGGGGCCTCGGGCCTCGTCTCCTGGAAAGGAGTCCTGGTGAAGAACATCACGCTCAAGGCGGCCAGGGCCAGGATCAGCCCGGAGAAGGGGAGTATGCGGTTCCTGCTTCCGTCGTCGCTCATGGTCACTCCTTTCGCGCGCCCCTGGTTCGTTCTCCAGGGGGACGCGGGGAGAGTAGCTGCCAAAACAGGTGAAGCTGCAACCCGGCAGTTCAGAATGAGAGAGGAACTGTCATTTCCGGAGCCGTCCCGGAAACAAATTGCACGATACACGCTATAAGGGGGGGCATTGGTGAGAGTGTTGCGGTCAAACGAGATAATTGTAGCAGGAAGGCGAAAGGTTAACAGTGCCGGCGACTGGAAACGATCGGCAGAGGCAAGAAGATCGGTACAGTGAGCATTCGATGGGACCTTCCAGAACCTGATCCGTACCGGGAACGGGAAAGAGCTATTACGGTCGGACTGGCTTCGATGGAAACTCTACCGGCGGCACGAACCGACAGCAGCCACACGTATGACGTCGACAAAGCCGTGGCAGTGTACCGTATCGCTCCTGACTTTCTTGAATAAGCACGTTATCTGTACCGGCAACTGGTCGACAGAAGCAGGGAACTATGAATAATACCCCGAACATCCTGATCGAGCCGCATGACTGGGAGGAGGTTCGGCTACTCCAGATCACCATATTCCGGTTTCTAGTTCAGGTCGAGCAGCCGACCGTTACCCGTCGAATATCGAAAACCCTGCCGTGAACGGAGTGTTTTCCCCGCCAAACCAGCACCAACCTCTCCTCATCAGGCTCCACGATGCCGTGTCGAGCGCCATCGGTAACTCCAGCTCCGTCTGGTCGAAACGCACCGTTACCCGGGGCATCACCCCTGGCAGGGTAACCCGGAGCCGTCCGCGTTTTGCCGCATTGTCAACCAATACAGCCTCCGTACCGTCTAAATGGCGCGACGAGGTAAGCCCGGGGGCGGCCGCATAAAGGTATGGTTGGAGGTCCTCCGGCGGCAATGGGCTCCTGTTTTTCCGCCAGTTTATTCTAAATCTGACTGGAATTTAGACTTAGACGCAGATAAGTGGCTGGGCTCAACTAGCGAAATTAGTGAGGACTTAGTTTGGAAGGATGGTGATGGCGGGACTTTAGCACTGACCGTGTGAGAGTGAGCACAAAGCCAAGGGGCCTAGCCATTACGGCCAAGCCCCTCCTTGTACGAAAGTTTACCAGTTAGGTCGGTTACTTCTTATCTCTGAGAGTTTCACTGGCCTTCTCAGCAGCACTCTCCTTAGCTTCTTGAGCCATGGTGTCACCGTCACTTGCCAGTTGTTGCGTCTTCTGTAGAGCCTGCTGTGAGATGGTCACCGTGTCGGTCTTGGCAGCCTTAGCTGATTTCTGAGTGTCCTGGCTTACCTGTGCGGTGGCCGTGGCCTGTTCAGTCTTAGCTTGGGGATTAATGTTAGCTGGGGTAGCAGCCACGCTGTTACCCGAGATGGGGTCAATACTCATACCAATAACCTCCTCTGAAATATTCTTCTCTGTATACTTATCGGCTGAACCATGGTAAAACTTAAACGTAATATAAATTAGTTTGCATTTATTATTATTCTCACTACAATACCCTATGCTACTCCGGTACCAGGAGGCTACCATGGCTAGATGCACCTACATAGGCTCCTGCCCCTTCCCAAACGACAAGCTGGCTAACATGCCTGTTACGACAAGCTTTATGTCTGACAACTACTGCTACTGGAACTTCACTAAGTGCGGAATCTACAGGACGGCAGTTGACCTTAGGAGTCAAAACATCTCCAGTGATATGATCTCTGAGGGGAATTTCTTGTCGGATAAGATATTGAACTGGCTGATATGCGGGAGGATTGGTTGGTAGGGTTTACTTGATTTGAACTTGCATGAGGTAACCAGATGCTGGAGTGCTCTCTGGTCTGATGCTGCTAGGTTTGGCTATTGTCTGGTTCAGCTTGTATCTGTTCTTCATTTGGGAGGTTAGCTCTGTTACCATCCTGAAAATGGTTGGCTATGCCAGCACTCTTGCCCGCATCAAGGGAGGCGTAGACGAACTCGGCGGGCGGCAAAAGAAGTACCGAAAGTCATGGTTGGCAGGGCGGCAGATGTGCAACCGGTCCCGCCACGGCGAACCCGACAGTTTAGGACCGCCCCGCATGGAAATGACGGCATAGACGGGCTAAGCGTTCACCCCCTCCCGTATACGCAAGGGCACCTCCATTCACGGAGGTGCCCTTGCTGTTCCATTCAACCAAGGAGCCCCCCCTACTTCTTTGCAGGGGATGAATTCTAGTTCAAAATGCACCACCCTGAAGGAGGGGTAAAAAAGAAGGGACACAGTGAGTTTTTCTGGTAGTTTGGAAGCGCCAACGACCAAACCTCAGAAGGAGAACCCACCGTGCCCCACAAGCATCTTAGCGCAG